>NC_015151.1:985278-1313704 GCF_000190315.1 Vulcanisaeta moutnovskia 768-28 | reverse complement strand
ATACCCCTGAAGATCCTCCATAGTAATTCAATAATAATTGATTTGCCGGAGCCCGGCGGTCCCGTTATTATGGTTAGTGGCCCCAGGTCAATACTAGTGTTTATTCCATAAAACCCCTTAACGCTCAATCTTGTTACCAGCACAACACTGTCTTGCGGCATTATTTATTAAGGTTGAGTTCCATGATTGGGCGTGATGTTTATTGGGATATATTGAAATATATATAATATTCACAAATATAGTGTGGTGTATTTATTTAATAAATAAAGCTTAAATAATAACTAATAATTACGAACACGTGGACCTAGACCTAGCGCCAGACCCACTCCTTACTGTTCCAGGGCCGTCACAAATACCACCTAGGGTTATGAGGGCTTTGATGAGGGTTGTAGATCACAGATCTCCTCACTTCCATAAATTATATAACGACGTGATTGAGGGTTTGAGGTATGTATTTCGAACGAGTGGTGATGTTTACCCAATAACTGCAAGCGGAACTGGTGCTGTTGAAACCATGGTGCTTAACTTCGTTAAACCGAGGGATACAGTCCTCGTGCCCGTATTCGGCAGCTTCAGCAGGAGACTTGTTAATCACCTTAGGAGGGTCGGTGCCGAGGTTATTGAAATAAACTATGACTTAGGCGTAGCCCCTACGTATGATGATTTAAGGGCTAGAGTTGAGTCAATGGGAATTAAGCAAATTGATGTACTTGCCACTGTTTATAATGACACAAGCCCAGGCCTAGTATTTAGGGATTTACCAAAGGTTGCCAAGTGGATTAGGTCCTACGGTGCCTTAGTCCTTGTTGATAATGTATCGGCATTAGGCGGTGATTACTTCGAAGTTGAACCCTGGGATATTGATGTAGCCGTATCCAGTAGCCAAAAATGCCTTGCGGCGCCCCCCGTTATGTCGTTCATCGCCGTAGCATCAAGTGAGGCCTATCGTAAGGCAGAGTCGATAAGCCATTCGAGTATTTACTTCGATATTAATTTAATGAGGAAGTTTGGTGAGAAGATGGAGACGCCATTCACGCCAGCCGTTAATTACCTATTCGCAATCAGGGAGGCTCTGGGCATAATTAGGGAGGTTGGCCTTGATAACTGGATTAAGTGGCACATTGAGAGGGGTAAGGCGATACTCAATGCCCTTACCAAGGCTGGTTTGGAGCCGTTTGTAAGGAATGATTATTATAGATCGACAACTGTATTATCGTTCAGATACCCACCTGATACTAATCCTGATAAGTTCAGGAAGACCGTGTACAAGTTAGGTGTGTCTATCTCTGATGGTATGGATGAAGTTAAGGGCAAGGCCTTTAGGATTGGTAATATGGGTTATTTAACAAGAAAGGATACATTAACGCTAATCTCCGCCATACTTGCTGTAATGTACAATGTGAGTAACATAGGGGATGTATTTAAGGAGGTATTGAGTTATTGGGAACCACAACAATTATCAGTGGATGAGGGCTAGTATCGTACCTGTTAATGCTATTGTACCCACGATAGCCACGAATACACCAATCAATATTAATGTCACGTCAATTGTTATTCTGGCGTATTTCCAATGCCATAACTCAAGTAATAAGGTCCTTAAGCCTATGAGCCCATGAGTCAATGCAGCATACAGCAGTATGTATAGTACCGCCGCATATGCGAAGTCCCAGGCCTGTATGTGGCTTATTGCGGCTGTGTATGTTATTGATTGTTCATAACTTGGCCACCTAAAGGCTAGGTGTATCCCAACAACAACAATAAGCACTATCCCAAGGAGGTACTGCCACTTTCTTAATGTGGATGCGCTCACCATGCCCATCACCATATGAAGGCCACTAGTGTTGCTAGTATGAGGAATATTATGATGACGATCACCGCTATGTACTTAAGCCATGCCTGTCCAGGCTTCTTGGTTGATGGCACCGCCCTTGGGAATGTGTGTCTCTCGGGCTTTGGAAGACCAACACCGAAGTACTGCGTTAATATTAACCTAAACCCATTGGCACCGTGTACCGCCGCCAACAGCGCTATTAAGTACTCGATTACCGTACCTACGTGTATATGTCCATAAATTGCCGGTCCCTCTATAGTACCTATTATTGCGTTCCATGTTAGTGGTGAAGGATGACCAAGACCAAGTGCTGTGGATATTACGAGTGTATGCCCAAGTAGGTAAAGAATCAGGATTGCACCACTGACCTTCTGGAAGATTAGTAACCACTCATCAAGTCCCTTAAACCAGAGAGACCATTTTGGCGGGACCCTCTTAGTCTTTTGCTGTGCCATGCTCATCACCTCCTACGCTTACCACTTAATAACCAGTTCTTCAAAAGGTTTATCGCCAGGGCTGGATCAACATCCTTAGGGCAAACCTTACTGCAGGTACCACTGTAGTGGCATGACCAGACACCATTCTCGCTATCAACGATCTTGAGCCTAAGCACGGCGCCCTCATCCCTACTATCAGCACTCCACCTATATGCCTGGGCAAGGGCCTGTGGCCCTAGGTAATCCTTGTTTAGGAAAACCATTGGACAAGCCGAGTAGCAAAGGCCACACTTAATGCAGTATGCGAATTCCAAGTAATCACTAAGTTGATCCTCTGTTTGTGGGTAGTAGGTATCCAATTTCTCGAATTGCTCAGTCTCATCTTTCCTAATTAACCAGGGTTTAACAGATATATGCTTCTCAAAGAAGTTCGAGAAGTCTGCAGCTAAGTCCTTTATTGGTTCGAAATTACTTAATGGTTCAACAGTAATTACCTCAGTACCTAGGTCGTACGGCTTAGTCTCGCAGGCAAGTCTCGGTACGCCATTTATTATCATGCCACAGGAACCGCATATACCCATCCTACAACTATACCTGAATGATAATGTTGCATCTTGGTTCCACTTTATCTTTAGTAATCCATCAAGCACCGTTTCGTGGTTTGTTAACTCGACTTTATACTCACGCCAGTAATAACTCCTCTTCTCTGGGTCGTACCTCTTAACCCTGAATGTATAAGTACGCCTAATGGGAGAGCCAAGGGGTGGTTTCGTAATTGTTATTTTCTCCACAGCAACTGTTGTCTGTAATGCACTACTCGTTTGTTGAGAAGACACGCTTAGTTGTGAATAAGTATATCTTTATAAGTTCTTCCCTGGAAAAGAATAAAACGATATATTTACGGAGACTTAGCAATGCCCAGTAATGACTTAAATTAATAAATGCATAAATACTAGACCTTTGTCTATTTCTTAATGGTCGAGTATGAGGGTTTTATCACGGACATTATGATTAGGATAGCAGGTGACATAGTGCTTTCAGAGAACCCTGGCAAGGGCATTAGGAAATGGCGTGAGTTCTTTGAAATGTCGCAGGCTGAGTTAGCCGCTAGGCTTGGTACTTCGCCAAGCGTTATCAGTGATTATGAGTCTGGGCGTAGGAAGTCGCCTGGTTCCCAGTTCATTAAGAGGGTTGTTAAGGCATTGGTGGATTATGAGTTGGAGAAGGGTGGTCAGAAACTATACATTCTTAGTAGGCAGTTGGGTGGTGAGAGGTTTTGGGAGGCAATAATTGACATGAGGGATTTCGACATACCCATCGAGATTAATGAGTTTATTAAGTCCATAGGCGCTATTATGGCTGTTGGGCCTGAGGGTTATGCGGATATTCATGGGTATACTGTGGTTGATAGTCTGAAGTTGGTTCTTGACGTGCCATCTCACGAATACTTAAAGCTATATGGGAGTACTACGCAGAGGGCCGCCGTATTCACTAATGTTAGGTATGGTAGATCGCCATTAATAGCCATAAAGTCAATGCTTGCATTTACTAATCTAAGACCTGCCATAGTGGTGATGCATGGTGTTGATAGGCCTGATTACCTAGGCATTGAAATAGCCAGGAGGGAACGTATACCGTTGGCAGTGGTTAATAGTTCAATTGATGAATTACTAACGGCCTTAAGAAACATTGCTGAGCGCCAGAAAAGCACTATTAAATAATTTCATTATTAATATGGCTTTAGGAAATGATTATCTACTAACCTGCATTATTGATGTAAGTATTCTTCGGGTCTTTTCCTTGAATTCCTCAACGGATGAATCATTAACGAGTATGTAATCAGCCCTGGCTATTAAATCACCAAGTCCATACTTCAATTCCCTAAGATCTCTCATCAAGAAATCCTCAATTGTTCTCGGGTCATCAGGCCTACCCCTCTTTAGTAGTCTCTCGAACCTTAACCTCCACGGCGCAACAACGTAAATTAATATTACCTTTGTCGATAGTGTCTCCTCGATCGTCTCAATTTCCCTAATGCTCCTGGCTCCATCAATAACAACGATGCTTAATGACCTAGGCGCCTTCTCCAAAGTCTTATGTGCAATATACCTAGTGCCACCTCTCAACCTAAGTGTTACTGACGCCATTGATGAAGGAATACCACTTCGCATTGCCTCCTCCCTGATTATGTCGCCCATGATCACCACAGGAAGTCCCAGCTCCCTCGCCACGTCCGACGCTATTGTCTTTCCTGAACCAGGTAGGCCCGTTATTACTATTACTATCACGTGGATTCAAGGGTATAAGGCTTTATTTACCTATTTTCCCATAATAATCTCCTTAATCCTAAGTAAGTCGGCGTTTGTCCTAAATCCCTTAACATGGAAGTGGGATCTCACGGCCTGATAGCCGAGTCCCCTTATGATACTTATAACATCGTTAATGGGTAATTCACGTCCCAAGTCCCTACCGACCTCAGTCGTGAGCGCATAGGGTATGTTAGGTCCCAATGCCTCCTCCCCTATTAAACCAGCAACTTCCCTAGCCCTACTGCTGAAGTAATCCCTAGTGCCTTTCATAAAGTAATTCATTAGAAACTCGGCGTCCCATAAATTACCAATCCACAATGGGCCAGATAATCTATACCTATTTACGCCTGGTATTGGGTATCCTGAGATAAACCCCCTCTGAAGGGTGCTTGGTCTGTAATAGGAATAGCCAATGTTCCTAAGTGTTTCCAAGGCATAGGCTCTATCCTTAAAGACTAACATACACACCCTGTAGTAATGCCCATCTAGAAATGACATTAATGGGCGTATCCCATAATCCATTGATAATGCGTATCGCGCCACTGTCGAGATTAGTATCCTAATACCCACCTCAAACCTATAGGGGAATTTCTGTGGTAATGCCCCATAACGCCTAACGCACTTAATCGGGTACTTACCCGATAAAACACCCACGTCAGTCGCAGTCACACACAGGAGACCTTGATCCCTAATAGCCCTGAGGCTATTTTCTATGAATGGTTGTGGTGATCCGAAGGGATCTATATCGATTACGTCACAACCACCTTCACGGGCAATTCGTAGTAATAGGTTATTGGCATCATCCTTATGTACATTGATTATATCGCTTAGTCCATTCCTGTCTATGTTCATTCTTATTAATTCATAGGCCCTCTCGGAAATATCATTGGATATAACCTTAGATACTCCATTAATCTCTCTGGCATACCTAATGGCCCTAACCCCAGTGCCGGATAATGGTTCACAAATAATGATATTGGATTTACCGGTGTAATTAACGTAGCCGTTAATTATCGCAATGGAAAGTGATCTGTTGACTTCCATCCTGGGGTTATAAAATACTGGCGCGTGAGCAGGTTCAGGTCTATTACCAACAATGTACTTAGATAGGTCAGGTACAATTATCGATACTAACCCCTCCCTAATCTCCACCTTTGGATAGTCACTCATATCCCTCGCCTAATTAGTTCCTAGATTCCAGGAATTCAACATCGCGTTTATCGGACTCTATCAACGCCAAACCAACACCGAGTACCTTAGCCACATTAACAACCTCATTACTCAGCCTTCTCTTATCCTCAACAAGGTATGACTCATCTGTTGAGTGCGCTGCGACTTTTGTGTGCGCCTTCAGTAATGAGTATAATTTAAATGATGGCAGTAATTCCCTAATATTGTCATCAACCATCTCCTCCCTAGTCTTCACATCATTAAGCACATCATTGTCACTAGGCCTTAAATCAACGTTATTGAGTAAGTCCTCGTCAAATAGATTAACAAGCATTCTGGCGGTTCTTTCTGAGGCTTCTATTGATCCTCTCTCATACTCATATATTGTTCTCCTGGTAACACCAAGCATCTTTGCAAGGTCACCAAGGCTCATGCCCCTATTCTCCCTCAGCTTCCTAAGTAATTGACCTTTCACACTAGCCTTTATGATGCCTTTATCCTTCACGAACTTAATACTATCGTTATCTAAAATTCTCTTGAACGTCCTAACGCCCACCGCGTAAACACCATGTACTTTATAGGCTACGCCATCAATCATCTCCTCATCACCATACTTAATACCGACTATTATTGGTGTTGAATTCGAGACCTTTGATAACACTATCAAGTCTATTATTGCATCCCTACTTACCTTCTCCGCATCCCCCTTTACCTTAATGATGAATTTTCCCTCCTCATTATCACTGTAATTAGGTATTCTAATTATCGCGTCGTAGGATAATGACGAATCACCAACAAAGAGTACCCTAGCTTTCCTACTTGCTGCGAAGCTCAATACATGCGTTATGAGTTCATTACTCATTACCTATTATTAATTCATGCATATTATTTTATTTAAAACTTTTGCGTAACTAATTATTACGAGGTCTTTCTACCAATGACCATGGCATGTGCCGTGTCGTAAGGCTCCAGGTGAACCATATCAAGTATTTCATAGCCCCTGTCCTTAAGCACATCAATTTCCCTCTTAAATGTCTCACTTGGTTCCTTGGTAACGTCAATACTCATGGCCTTTATAACCAGCATTACGTAGCCGTGGCTCTTCACGTAAACGTCAGCATTATCGGCAAGTATCTTTGCCTGGAACGGCTGTGCAATGTCTATGTAGGCGATATCAACAGTCTTGACAATATGTACATACTGCTCTGGATATCTGGCATCTGCGAGTATTGGTATTACATTCTTCCTACCCTGATCCACGAGCTTCTCCACGAACTCCCTGAAAACCCTAGGTGAGAACTCAACCGAGTAGATAACGCCGTTATTACCAACTATATCACTCACATGACTCACGGTAGTACCACTGGCAGCACCAAGATATAGTATTCGTGATCCCTCGATTATGGGCATTACCTTAAGGCCATTCATGATTGCAGCGGCAAGTTTCGACCTGTACGGATTCCAAATCCTATACTCCTTACCCTCCCACTGAATTAATTGCTCGCCATAAACCCTCTTACCCGGTGTTAAGTTGATGGTCGCCAATCTCTCTGTGCCATCCTCAAAGGACACCCAGTAAACACCCCTGAATTTCTCATGCTCCTTAACACCAACAACCTGTATTAATGAGGACATTGGGAATGCGTATTTTTAAGGGATTATAAATCTTAATACTGATTATCTACGGCCGCCCCTCTTCTCATGAGCCCTCTTCTCCTCAGCCTTCTTCGCAGGTCCTCTTTTCTCTGGAGCCTTCCTAGCGGCTTTAGCTTCAGGCTTCCTTAATGGCGGCTTCGCATACAGTGTTTTAACCTCCTGCACCCTCTTCATGAGATCCTCCTTAAGCCTTGGGGCAATGAAGTTTCCAGTGAAGGCGTCGGCCTTAGCGGCTATTGCCAGCTTCGCAGCCAATGCCCTGGCTATCTTACCACGTTGCCACCTTGGAGCCCTAAATATTTCTGGGAATTGGAATAGTATCCCATGCTTTGGGGGTCTACCGCCAGTCCTTAATGCCCTAAATAACGCCTTTTCGGCGCCAAGTACCTGTATTGTTGATGCCGGTAGCAACGCAAGCCTCATCAAGCCTCCCGCAAGCATTATAAGCCTTGCACCCAATAATGGACCTACCAACTCCCTAATGTTCGGTGCTACCTCTACCATAGCCTCATCAATATACTGCGACAATTTACTCCTGAGGTCTGATAGTTGTACGTATATTTTTGCATAGGTTCTTACGGGTTCTAAGTCCCAATCAGCCATTTCAGCACCAACACTCTTACTTGCGGCCTCGGCGATTCTCTTAGCCCTGTCCTGCGTGAGCCCTAGCTTCACGAGATTGTCAATAGCGAAGTTGCTCCTGTGCCCTAACTCCGTTACTAATGTCATGTATTCATTATGGTCCTTAACCAAATCCTCAAGTTCTGGGAAGTGAAGTCCATACCACTCCCTAACCCTTGAACTTATTAGGTTGAGTATCTTGTCAAGATCATCAACCGAACTTATAGCCTGGGCAATGAACAAGTCTCTCTTTTCAGCAACCTGCCTTAACTTATGCCTTGTCTGCACCGTCGTTATTTCATGAACCCTGGCCAGATACTCATCCTCACTCAGGCCAAAGACCTCCTTAACGTATTTACCGATGTTGTTCCTATACAGTGTTCCAGCCTTACTTGGTAATTCAGATCTAATCTCAATATCTGTGATTCTATTAGCCAAGTTCCTGGCTAGTTCCCTATTCTCAACAATAATCTTTGTGATTCCCTTATTTCTAAGTTCATTTATTACCTTGATGACCTCATCAATTGGTTCACCAGTCTCAAGTCTATTCACCTTATCGGCTATCTCGTCTGTACTACCCTCATAGATAACCTTAGCTATTACATCACCGTCCTCATTCAGAGCCACAACACCAAGCGTATCCAATACCAGGTATGCCACGCTCATCAGTATTCACACTAACCACGTGATGAATCACTATCTTTTAAGCTTTTATCTCGTATTAAGGAACCTGTATTTAACAGTATACAATGTCCTCATTACTATTAATAATACCCCAAGTATGAATATCACTACTCCAAGATCCATAACTAGGTTTATGAGCAGGGCATTACCTACTATGTATTGTGATACTGCCGTTACTGAGAGCGATACATTAAGCGGTTCCGGATTATTATTAAACAACACCAGTGAGTAATTACCATGCTTAAGTAGTGGGAATGTTATTAGGTAAAGTCCATGTTCATGGCTATAACTCAATGGTGTTAATACGTGCCCAAAGGAATCAAATATATACACGGATAGTGGGTATGAATTATTAAGCATGACCACGATATACGCAGGATTATTTACATAAACAGGTACTAAGTACCTTGAGTAAACATCGAGACTTATTGTCATATTACTCAATGTACTCAGCATGATATTATACACCCTAGGCAGGAATGCATTGGTCACCAGTAGTATTACCGCTCCAATCACGGTTAATGCAATGCCAATTCTTACTAAATTCACATTCCTAAGAATACGCTTTCACTTAAAAACTTAATTTGATAAGTACATACTATGAGTAAATATCAACGAACTCAAGCCATGTATCAAGCTCATCAACACCCATTCTTTGCCTTGCACTGCCTCTCTCTATCCAAGCTTCCCTGGGTACCAACTCATCACCCCTCTTAGTAAATACTACCCTTATTACTGGCCTGGGTTCATCACTTACCACCTCAGTACCAGCAGCCTCCTCTTCACTTGGTGCATGGAATAATAACTCAACGGTGTCTGTGGTTTCCCTAACCTCATACAGCGGATTACTACTAACGAAATTCATGAGTTTATTATAATTAATTATCCTCATTACTAATATGAGGCACTAGAGTAATTATATCTTTTATTTCTCCTTACAGATGTTAATAAGGTAATTATTAATTAAACCTCATGGTATTACGTGATAAACCCTCATTAGCATGTATATGCCGACTAGTACTATTATTGCTCCATAGGCAATCCTAAGTGCCCTCTTAGGGGCCTTAACAGCTAGGCTAGTGCCTGCATAGCCACCCGCGGCTCCCCCAGCGACATATAGTAAGGCTATGAGTATTAGTACATCGCCATAGTACCAGTACTCGGCACCACTGGCTACACCGAACGTACCAACACTTAACAAGCTGGTTCCAATAGCCCTTGTTATACAGAGCCCAGCTGAGAACATTAGGCTTGGTACTATTAGGAAGCCACCACCAATACCAAAGTAACCACTGACAAGGCCAACTATGAAGCCGAAGGTTGCAACCTTGAGTATTGTTAATGTTGTTAACCTCGGGCACTTCTTGAGGGCATTCATTACGTGATTAACCTCATCAGCAGTACCAGCCTGTGTTGACTCCCTCCTAATCGCCATGTATATGCCTAGTACAATCATTGCTATTGCGAAGTAGGTTAGTAAGTCAGTGCCTGGTGTTATGTGGCCCAAATAAGCCCCTATCAATGAGCCAACAAGGCCTACGCCGGCGAATATCCCACCTACCCTTGGTGCCACGTTCTTCTTCTTAAGATGCATGTAGGAGTTTATGTAGGCATTAAGGCCGACGGCAAGCGCGGTCGTACCAATGGCTATGTGGGCGGCATCAGGTATTGTGTCAAGACCAACGAAGTAAAGGAACAATGGGACAGCCAATATACTACCACCGCCTCCAATAAGACCAAGTGAGAATCCTACCAATATCCCCGATACTATTGAAAGCACATACTGCATAAACGTTATTACCAAGGTCATACACTTCTCTGTAAAGTAAGTCTCTTTTTAAACTTATTTATTCATAAATTTGACATAAAACTGAATTTAATGACAAATAATGATAATAAATAGACATCCATAGCAATACTTGCTAGTATTTTGTTTAATTATAAACGTATAAGGAGAATTTTGAAATGGAGCCTTGCAATTTTATGTTCGATCAGTATATATGTATCTTTGGTGCTCTTCCTAGTATCTTCAATGATTCCTGAGCTGCCACGAGCCTAGCCACTGGAACCCTATACGGCGACGCACTGAAGTAGTTAAGTCCCCTACCAACCACCTTAGCCAGTATCTTTATTGAGTCTGGATCACCACCATGCTCACCGCATATTCCAATCTCTATGTCTGGCTTTACGGACCTGGCAGCATCTATGGCTACCTTCATGAGTTTAGCGACGCCCTCCTCATCAATTGTTACGAATGGGTCGTAGGGCAGTACACCAAGCTCCAGGTACTTGCTCATGAACTTATTCTCAACATCATCCCTGCTGAAGCTGAAGACTGCCTGTGTTAGGTCATTTGTTCCAAAGCTCATGAAATCAACAACCTTTGCAATCTTGTCGGCGGTTAGGCATGATCTGACGGTCTCCATCATTGTGCCAATCTTAAATTCAATACTATCGCCATAGGCCTTGAATACCTCCTCAGCCGTGGGCTTGACAACATTGTTTATTATTATCTCAAGTTCCCTAACCTCGGCAACCTGTGGTATCATTATCTGAATCTCAAGATGCTTACCCCTCCTCTTTAGCTCTAGGGCTGCGGATAGTATTGCCTTAACCTGCGCTGCGTAGATCTCTGGGTACGTAATACCAACCCTAACGCCCCTATGTCCCATCATTGGGTTAGCCTCCATCAGCGCCTTAACCCTGGCGAGTAACCTCTCCTTCTCAGGATCCGGCTTGCCCAGGGTTCTAGCCCTAGTCACCTCAGTGACTAATTCCTCGAAGTTTGGTAGGAACTCATGGAGTGGTGGGTCGAACAACCTAACTGTTATTGGGTAACCCTCCATTATCTCGAATATTTCCAGGAAGTCCTTCTTCATCATCTCGGCCAATTGATCAAGCAATTCCCTCCTTTCACCTGGATTATCCGAGAGTATTACCTTCCTAAATAGATCGAGCCTGCCTGGCGCCCTGAACATCCTCTCAGTCCTCAACAAGCCAATACCCTTAGCGCCAAATCTCCTGGATATTGTCGCATCATCCGGTGTATCCGCATTAGCCCTAATCTCGAACACGGATACTGAGTCGGCCATATCGAGGAATTCGAAGAATTCAGGTGGTAGCTTTGGTTCTATCGTTGGTACCTTACCCAGGTAAACACTGCCCGTGAATCCATCAATTGTTATCCAATCACCCTCCTTAATAACCGTATCACCAACCCTGGCAATCCTGGTGCCATAATCAATCTGTAAAGCCTCAGCACCAACAACCGCAGGCCTACCAATTGCCCTAGCCACGACTGCTGCGTGGCTCGTCGCACCACCCCTGCTAGTTAGTACACCTACTGATGCGTAGAAGCCGTGAACATCATCAGGCTTCGTCTCCTCCCTAACCAGGATAACCTGCTTACCAGTCTTGGACCACTCCACAGCCCTATCAGGGTCGAAGACAGCCTGTCCACTCACAGCACCTGGTGACGCAGCTATACCCTTAGTCAATGGCTTACCTGCCTTGGACTCATCAATCCTCGGATAAAGCATTTGAAGTATGTATTCGGGCTTAACACCCATTATTGCCTCCTCCTTGGTTATCATACCCTCCTTGTACATGTCGACCCTGGTCTTCAAAACAGCCAGTGGATTCATCTTAGCGTTCCTTGTCTGTAGGAACCAGAGCTTGCCCTTCTCAATCGTGAACTCCACATCCTGAACCTCCTTCTTAGTCTTCTCAATGAGTTTAACACCATTATACAACTGCTCATAGACCTCTGGCATCTCCTCCTTAAGCTTCTCAATGGGTTTAGGAGTCCTTATACCAGCTACTACGTCCTCGCCCTGAGCATAGGGCAAGTACTCACCATAAAGCTTATTCTCGCCGGTCGCTGGATCCCTCGAGAACACGACACCAGTGGCTGACCTCCAGTCTGCGTTGCCAAACACCATGGTCACTATTGCTGTGGCAGTACAGTCAGCAATTTCCGGCGTTATTTTATTAGCCTCCCTATAGAACCTGGCCCTTGGTGAATTCCAGGACTTAAATACAGCCTCTATCGAAAGCTTTAATTGTTCCCATGGGTCATCAAATACCTTACCAAATCTCCTTATGAATATTTGCTTATAAATCTCGACAAGCTCCTTAAGACCTTCAAGCGGTATTTCCGGGTCCTCCTTAACACCATATTTCCGCTTAATCTCATCAAGCGGTTTATTGAACTCCTCCTCAGGAATGCCTAGGACTATCCTACCAAACATCGCAAGGAATCTCCTATAGGCATCGTAGGCACCATGCTCATTATTAATCCTCTTGGCGAGACCATAAACTGTCTTATCATTAAGCCCCACGTTTAGTACTGTGTCCATCATGCCTGGCATTGATACAGCGGCTCCGGACCTGACGCTGACGAGTAATGGTTTATCAGGATCGCCAAGTTTATACCCAGTCTTTTCCTCAAGGTATTTAACACCCCTAATTACCTCGTCCATTAGGCCCTCAGGGAGTTTCTCACCTCTATCGTAGTATTCCCTACAAGCTCTAGTGGTTATTATTATGCCAGGAGGTACTGGTAATCCAAGTCTGGTCATTAGGACAAGGCTGGATGCCTTACCGCCTATTAATTTAACATCATCAGGATCTGCCTCCTCGAATGTTAATACGTACTTACCGAGAGAACCCATTGTAATTCCTATGAGTCTCTAATTTTTATAAATTTTATTATATCGATCATTATTAATAATTTTTCTATTGATTAATCATTAACAATAATTATAAATACTGAACAAACGAACTCAAATACTTTCCTAAACAAATTCTACTATGGAAATAATTTATGTGTAAAATTAATAATTAAGTTGAGGTCATGATTTTAATGAGATTTTGAACTAGGTTATTGTCTGATTACACCATTAATATTGAGATTAGGTGCATTATTAATGGGCCGGCTGCTGGATTAATTAGACTTATCATTGCTATGACTGGTGCGAAGACTATTGAAACAGTATTAACAACCTTAATGAGTGGGTTAAGTGATGGTCCAGTTGTGTCCTTAAATGGATCGCCAACCACATCACCCACTACCGCGTTCCTATGTGGTTCGCTCTTCTTGCCGAATTTCTGACCATTTACTTCAATACCCTCAATCTCGATGTACTTCTTAGCGTTGTCCCAAGCGCCACCGGCATTAGCCATTAGTAACGCCCTTGGGAAGCCTGCAATTATTACACCGAATATCATCCCAACGAGACCAATCCAACCCAGTGCTAATCCGACGATTATTGGTACAATAACAGCTGATAGGCCAGGCACTAGGAAATTCTTGAGTGCGTGGCTCGTCACTATGTCGATTGCCTTGTTATAGTCAGGCTTCTCCTGAGGCCAAAGCTCAAGTATTCTCTTAGTCCTGAATTGCCTCCTTATTTCCTCAACAAGTTCACCGGCTGCCTTGCCGACCGAGGCTAAGGTACTACTTGAGAAGAAGTATACGAGTGCAACGCCCACTAGGGCTCCTATTATTATCCTTGGGTCAATAACCATTAACTCACCAAAGGCTTGTGTTAGTGGTATTCCCATCCTTTCCACGACCTCGTATATGAAACCAATGAATAATATTAATGCTGCTAAACCAGCACTGGCTATTGCGTAGCCCTTCGTGGTGGCCTTAAACGTATTACCAATTGCATCCAGTGAATCCGTTATTTCCCTCACATCCTCCATACCCGTCATTTCCACAAGGCCACCCGCATTGTCACTGACTGGGCCGTACGAGTCTAGGGAAATGACTATACCCGCAAGACTTAGTAGTCCTACTGAGGCTATTGCTGTGCCGAATATACCGCCTTCAATTCCGTGTGGTGGTATAAACATTGAACCTAATACGTATGAAATACCTAGGGCTGTTATTACCATGAAGATGGTGGGTACGGCACTAAGTAAGCCGTAGGAGTATCCAGCGACAATTACGTTTGACGCCGATAGTGTTGCCTGCATTGCTATGTTTCTGACAGGTGGAAATGTATAGTGGGTGAAGTACTCAGTTACGTATAGGACAACCACTGCTGTTATCATGCCTAGTAGGTCGGATATGAATATGGCCATGGCCTCCATCAATGGGAATGCAAGAAACGCGTATATGGCAACAAGTATGGCTGCAATTATTATTGTTGTATAAAGCGCCATGTTGAGCTTACCCATCGCGGCTGCGGCCAAGTTCTTACCCTTAACCTCACCCCTAACTACCTGAACTCCGATTAATGTACTTATTAATGTTAATGTGGCAACCATTATTGATAATCTAACGAGAGCAGATGTTAATCTAAATACAGCTGCAAGTAATAATGCACCTGCAAGTACTACTACGAAACTCTCGTAAACGTCACTAGCCATACCTGCGCAATCACCCACATTATCACCAACATTATCGGCAATGACTCCTGGATTCCTCGGGTCATCCTCTGGTATTCCAGCCTCAACCTTACCAACTATGTCGGCACCCCAATCGGCGGCTTTCGTGTATATGCCACCGGCGACCCTTATGAACAGTGATATTAAGCTGGCACCAAACGCCACGGGCGCCAGTGCCTCGGCCCATAGAGGTGTTGGTAACACTAATGAGTATGCCATGTAGAGTATTGTGACTATTAGCAGGGCTATGCTGGCCAGTGATAGTCCCATGACGGTTCCCGCCTTAAACGAGGTACTTAGGGCGGATCCCATGCCGTTCTTAGCCATCCAGGCTGTTTTAGCTGCGCTTCTCGTTGTTACGTACATACCCAAGTAACCGGCGATTGCACTGCCTATGGCACCAAGCGCGAAGGCAAGGGCAGCTAACCCAGCCATTAATCCACTATGGAATATGAAGTAATACGCTATCCATATTAATATGGTCAGTACAATGCCTGTGGGTAATATTGTCTTGTACTCCCTCATTAGGAATGTTTTGGCGCCCTCGGCGATGAGCATGTTTATTTCCGTTAATTCCTTCTTCCCTGGTTTAATTCCAAGTACTGAAGCTGCGTTATACCCGGCAAGGGCTAGGCCGATAATTGGTATTATTATTGCCAGTAGTAATTCCAGGGGTAGCATCGTTAAGAGGCGTATTTATGGAATTAATAAACATTATTACTCATTGTGATAGTATCTACCTCATAATAATGTTTAGACCCTAGTACTATATGTACTGATTTTAGACTTACAATGTATTTTTAAGTAAAAAATATTAATCCTTATTTCACAGATAGTAATTGTGTCTCGGGGATTAAGTATTCAACAGGCCGTTAGGATTATTATTGAGGAGAATCCGCTCTACGTAACATTACTGTCCAGCGGCCTTGTTAATCTCTCGGCACTTGCTAGGAACATTAAACCACTTGTTGATACAATGATTGGTAAGGATACTAAGGTGTTCACCATAGTGAAGGCCCTTGAGAGGATCTCCATGAACTATAAATTGGTTAATGAGTACCCTGACATTGTTAAGGCATTGAGTATGGCCGAGATAATAACGTACAGTGGTATGGGTGAGGTTGAGATACCATTAACTGAGGAGAATATGGACAAGGTTGCTAAGCTTAGGGATTTACTTACGGCAGCCAAGGTTCAATTCATAATACTTAATGATGGTAATAAGATACATGTAATAGCGCCATTAATGTACATAGCGAGTATTTGCAATCAAGCTAAGGTTGAGGAGTACGGTATGGTGAGGATAATGTTTGCTGAGAAAGCGCCAGTCGGTATAGTGACATTTCTGGTACAGGTTATGAAGTCTAATCAAATAACTGCCAAGCATGTACTTAGGTATGACAATGATATTTACATAGTTGTTGATAGGGAGAAGACACCACTTCTCCTGGACATAATAGAGAAGATAAGGGTCACAGCAACACTCCAATCAATACAACTAAGCAAGCAATGAGTTGGATTTGGGATTGCTAGGATAAGGATCTTTAAATCCCTTGCATTGTAATAATTACATTGATTATATTGGTGATGATTCTACGGGTACTGATTCAATGATGTCAGCGGCCTCTACTGATCTAAAAGCATTAATATGTAATTAGGGAATAAAATTAAAGGGCCTTGGTTCCTAGATCGGTAATATGTCGAGCATTAATAGGATTATTAGGTTCATTGATGAGGTCCGTAAAACACCAATAGAATTAGTGGTTATTGTTTCCGGCCCTAACTTTAGATACCTGGTTGGTTCCTATATTGAGACCTTTGAGAGGTTTGGTGCATTAATGATTTGTCCAGGTAATAACGCCTATTCCCTAATCTTGCCGAGACTTGATGAGGGTAAGGCCAGGAATACGGGCTTGCCATACATCGTTTATGGCGATGAGGAGGGACCGTTAAATGCCATTAAATCCTTCATTAGCAGTAATTGTGGTACCGTAAGAAGGGTTGGCCTTGAGGGTAGAGCCACGCTAAATTACCTGTGGATTCTACGTGAGGTAATTGATGGGTTTACTGATTCATCTATTGATGACTTACTGACAACAATGAGGATTAGTAAGGATGAAAGTGAGTTGGCGAATATTAAGACTGCTGTTAGGGCCATTGAGGAGGGCATAAAGGCTGCTCATGAGTCCATTAGGCCGGGAATGACCGAGGTCGAGGTGGCTAAGGTAATTGGTGAAGCCATTAGTGGTGCTGGTGCCGAGCCTAGAGACGTACTTGTTCAGTCCGGTCCACACTCCGCAATACCTCATTGGTTACCTTCCAGGAGGAGGATCGAAGTTGGCGATGTGATTGTTATTGACGTAACGGCAACCTATAATGATTATTACGGTGACTTAACAAGGACGTTCGTGGTTGGTAATCCACCTAGTGATTTTAAGTTAGTTCATAACCTCGTTAGGAGGGCTCATGACGAGGCAATAGCCAGCGTTAGGGAAGGCGTTACCGGTGCTTACATTGATTCGATTGCCAGGAGGGTCATCACTGAGGGTGGTTATGGGCAGTATTTCATTCATAGGACTGGGCATGGGATTGGGCTTGAGGTTCATGAGGAACCGTTCATAAGTCAGTCATATGATAAGGCATTATTGAGGGGTAGCGTATTCACTATAGAGCCAGGGATATACCTACCCAACAGGTTTGGTGTTAGGCTTGAGAGCAATATTGTGATTATGCTAGACGGTAGGGTTGAAGTCCTTGATAATTACTGGCCAGACCCAGTGATTGGGATTTAAGTAATGCTTTATTACCTTGCTTTACCGTAATCATTATCGTGATACTATACCTTGTTAGGCATGGGGAGGCGCAGTTAAATGCCCTTGGTATACTTCATTCAAGGAATTATAACGATAATCCACTGACTGATAGGGGTAGGCTTGAGGCGGCCGCTGCGGCGTTACTTCTACATAGAATGGGTGTTAATGGTACGGTATTTACATCGCCATTATTACGTGCACGCCAAACAGCAGGTTGCATAAGCCCTAATTATAAGGTTGATGATAGGTTAAGGGAGATCGACATGGGTGAGTGGGAGCTCAAGAAGATAAGTGAATTGCCATTCGATAATTACAGGAAGGACCCCGTTAGGCATCATCCACCTGGTGGTGAATCAATGGATTCGGTGATGAGTAGAATCGATGATTTCCTGGAATTCGTTAGGAGTATTAACGAGAAGGCGGTAATTGCGGTGAGTCACTGGCACCCTATTGCTACTGCCGTGGCCTTAATAACTGGATTACCACTAAGTAATATCTACAAACTACGCATTAGTACGGGGTCTATAACGGCTATTGACCTGGAGAGTAATGATTTATTACTTCTCAATTTAAGTCCATTAAGAGTATTGAGAAGTCTAGGGTTTAGTGATAGTGAAATAATGATGGAATGCAGTAAGTAGGTGTTACTTGTTATGGGTAATGACTGTGAAGATGTTCATTGGAGACTTGTTGAATTGAATGTAGACCATGCATGCGGACTAGCGAGCCTACTAAAGGTTATTGGTAGGAGGCTTGGTGTTTTTGACGTACCGGATATAGTCGATGTAATGATTTATGGAGATTATGAGTCAGTTAGTCAGGCCTTAGGTGGTTCAGTGGTTATTGAGAGATCCCTGGTTCCAGGGCTTTTCTCACGGGCAATTCTCATAAGGAGCATTCCCTATGCATCCATTGAGGATCTTGTGGTATCCATTGTCATTAATTGGGATATACCATGGTACGTAGCCATTATTAAGGAGTTAATGAGGAATATCAACGTAAGGAGTAGCCTAAGGTGGGAGTGGATCAACGAGGCGCTCAATAGGTTCGGCTTTATGGGGCTCTTCAATAAAATCATTTCACAGTAGGTTCATAAACACAAGCTGGATCTGAACCAAGTGAGTCGCCTAATTCGGTGTATGCCCTTGCCCTTGAACCACCACATATATTCCTAAACTCACACACGCCGCACTTACCGTTGAACCTAGCCTCCCTTATCGTCCTCAGTACTGGGTGCTTCCTATACACCCTCACTATATTGTCCTTCCTGACATTACCAAGCGTGAGTGGTAGGAAACCGCTTGGGTATATTGAACCGTCGCTGGCTACGAATATTATTCCATAACCATCCCTAGTGGGTGTGAAGCTTGGTGGTTTTGCGTTGCTTGGTGGTTCACCCATTAATTCCTTGAGTTCTCTCGTTAGTTCCTGGTATAACTTACCACCCTCATATTTAATGCCGGAGCTCCTCTGCATAATAACCCTCCTGAAGAAGGGCGCCTCCACAGTCCTTATCGGTAATCCATATAGTGATGCATCATATAGGAATTGAACAACATCCTCACTCTCCCAGGGATCCAGTGGCTCAAGCTCCATACCCCTGCCCACACGTATTAGGAAGAACACCTCCCAGGCATTGGCGCCGCTATCCTTAACAATCTTGAATACCTGGGGTAATTCATGGACGTTGAGTTTCATGACCGCCGTATTGACTTGGAACTCAATTCCATAACTCCTCAACTTACTAAATATCTCCAGTGTTGTCCTGAAAACATCAATTCTCTCCAGCGCAGTCCTTCTAATGTAGTTATGGGTCTCGGGTCTTGCGCCATCTAGGCTTATTGATATGGAGTTTACGCGTTCTCTCAGTTCCTTAAGTAAATCATCATTTAATAACTTTGTTGATACTGCAGGTGATAAGGCCACCGGTATTCCCAGGGATTTGGCATGATCAATTAATTCCAGTATATCGTCTCTAGTCAATGGATCACCGCCCGTGAGTATCAGTACTGGGTATGGCTTGCCAAACCCCGTCAAATCCTCAATGAATCTCTTAGACTCCTCAGTACTTAACTCAGTGGGTAATGGCTTGAGCAACGCATTAGCCCTACAGTGCCTACATGCCAATGGGCATGCCTTGGTGGTCTCATAAAATACCAGTAATGGCTTTTCCTCAAGTGGCCATTTATGCATTGCCTGCAAATCAGGTCTTCTCATTTAATAACTTACTTCCTAATGTTATTTTGGCAGTATCCGTGTAAGTAAGGTTTTATACTGGTTAAGTACCTGCCTAATTGATTAGATGATTAACATAACGAATTTAGTAGTTGGAGGTGGTACAGTAAGCCTGTCCATTAAGGGTCATGACTACGTGAAGAGTGATAGGGAGTTTACGGACATCAGTAGGCCGTTAATTTTCTGGAACATAACGTATAGGTGTAACCTAAAGTGCATTCATTGCTATATAAATGCGATTCAAGGCATCTCGAGGGATGAGTTAACGACCGAGGAGGCCCTTAGGGTTGTTGATGATGCCCATGAGTTGAGAACACCGTTACTTATCATTAGTGGTGGTGAGCCATTAGTTAGGGAGGATATTACTGAGGTAATGAGAAGGGCTAGTGATTATGATATAAAGGTTTCCCTGAGTACAAATGGCACATTGATAACCAGGGATTGGGCCCTAAAGCTTAAGGAACTAGGTACTCAGTATGTTGGTATAAGCATTGATTCACCGATTCCCGAGATTCATGATAAGATAAGGGGTATTCCAGGGGCTTGGGACTTGGCGGTTAAGGGCATTAAAAACATAATGGAGGTTGGAATACCAGTTGGTATTAGAACCACAGTTACTAAGTTGAATATCGATCATGCACCCGAGGTTATAGAGTTGGCACATAGGTTGGGTATTTCAAGAGTAGCGTTTTACCACCTAGTACCCAGTGGTAGGGGCAGGGGTATCCTTAATTTATTACCGAGTTCTGACCAACTACTGAGATTTTTAATTAGGTTAATAGATACTGCTAGGAATTATCCTGATGTTGAGGTATTAACCGTGGATAATCCTGCTGATGGTGTCGTCGCCTCTCTGTTGTCAAGTAGTGATGAGGGTGAGTTCATGGGAAAGTTAAGGCTTGTAAGTAGGATGGGTGCGTGTAGTGCTGGTAGGAAGGTAATGTCGATATACCCCAATGGTGATGTTTACCCATGTCAATTCTTCAATGATAAACCAATGGGTAATGTCAGGAGGGAGAGGCTAACTGAGATTTGGCTGAGGCCTAGGGAAAACACGGAATTAGTGATTAGGCTTAGGGAGAGGAATTACGGTGATTCACCATGTATGAGATGCCCATACCTAAGGTATTGTGGTGGTTGCAGAGTTAGAGCCGGCGTACTTAATAACGATGTTTGGTCCATGGATCCACTATGTACCATGGAATCATTGCTACGGTTATGGAGACTTGGTGAGATTGGTCTTAAGCCTTGGCAGGTTAGGATAATGAGAGGATTCGAAGAATCACTGAGTATTAATGATAATTAGTTTCTCGCTTAAACTATATTAACGTAATAACAAAGTACAAAAACCAGTTATTTAACGATTACAGTGTACAAATGGTTGATTTGATAGTGAGAGTATTGGGTAGTGGTGGGGAGGTTGGTAGGATGGCGATTTTTGTTAAGGATATAAATTCTGATAGGGGTTTTCTCTTTGATTATGGTGTGAATTTTGACGAGAATGATAAACCAGTAATGCCCAGTCATGTTAGGCCCAGGGACATAATGGCAGTATTCCTAAGTCATGCGCATCTTGATCATTGTGGTGCATTACCAAGCCTATACGTTAGCTCACCACCGCCTGTCTATGCAACCCCCCTAACCCTTGAGCTTGCGGATATAATGTTTAAGGACGCCATTAAATTAAGCGGTTATTACCTGCCCTATGAGGATGAGGAGATTAAGGCAGTACTTGATCATGCAATACCCGTAACTTATGGTGAGGATATTGACATATCAAAGGATGTAAAGGCAACAATAATAAATGCCGGTCATGTGCCGGGCAGTATGTTGACGCTATTGGAGTTGAATGGCGCCCGAGTGCTATTTACTGGCGATTTCAATCTTGCATCATCAAATCTATTACGTGGTGCTGATGTTAATAGCGTCCCTAAGGATGTTGATGTGGTTATTATGGAGGGCACATACGTAGCTAATACGCATCCACCTAGGGAGGAGGTTGAGAGGGAGTTCATTAAGGTTATTAAGGAGACCATTGAGAGTGGGGGCTCAGTATTAATTCCCGTATTAACAATTGGTAGAGCTCAGGAGATCCTAATAACACTTTATAAAAATGGTATTGATTACCCAATAATAATTGATGGATTAGCAAGACTTGCAAATCAAATAGTGGCTAAGTATCCGCATTACTTGGCAAATCCTGAGCTTTACCTTAAGGCTGTGGAGAATAGTCTCGAGATTACCACAGATTATCAGAGAAGGTCCTTATCAAAGGAACCCGTAATAATAGTGTCACCAGCAGGTATGTTGAAGGGTGGCGCTGCAGTCTATTACCTAAAGAGGTTAAGTAGGGATAGAAGGAATGCCATCATCCTGCCCAGTTATCAAGCGCCAGATACGCCGGGTTTTGAATTATTAACGAGGGGTAGGGCATTCATTGATAAAGGTGAGGTAGTTCTTGATGCTAAGCTCTATTGGTTTGACTTTAGTTCCCATAGTGGTAGGGCGGAACTCGAGGCTTTCATTAGGCACTTTAACCCAGATACAAAGATAATACTCGTTCATACTGAGGCTATTAAGGCTTTGCAGTTCCTTGAGAGACTGAAGGTTAAGTACGGCATTGATAATGTACACGTACCAACCAATGAAGAATCAATAATGATAAGGGTAGGTAGGTAATGACCTTAATGAGAGTAAATGGGTTACTGGTGGACTCACGTTGAAAAGGTTTAAAGGCTATATATTTTAACATCGTTGATCACTATGTCCAACATTCGTATAGAGGAGGTTAAGCCAACCTTCGAAAGGATTGGTTTGCATAGCCATATTAAGGGTTTAGGTATTAGGGATGGTAAGGTTCAATTCTCCGCCGATGGTTTTGTAGGACAAGTTGAGGCTAGGGAGGCAGCTTACTACGTTGTTAAGATGATTAGGGCGGGTAAGTTTGGTGGTAAGGGTGTATTGATAGTCGGTCCACCCGGCACTGGTAAGACGGCACTAGCCATAGGCATTGCAAGGGAGCTTGGTCCAGACACGCCATTTGTACAGATAAGTGCTGCTGAGGTCTATAGTATGGAGGTTAAGAAGACGGAGTTCCTGACCAGGGCCCTTAGGAGCGCCATCGGTGTTAGGATCAGGGAGTGGCGTAGAGTTTACGAGGGCGTTGTTAAGAACATAGACATTCAATACGGTAGGCACCCATACAATCCATATGCCCAAATACCCAGGAGTGCCACCATAACCCTAGCCACAAAGGATGAGGAGAAGAAACTTAGAGTCCCTGCTGAGATTGCTGAGCAAGTAATTGAACTCGGGATTGAGGAGGGTGATGTTATTTGGATTGATGAAGAGACCGGTAGGGTCTTTATTCAGGGTAAGGGTGAGGGTAGTGAGGCCTATGATATTTATGTTAAAAAGAAGATTGAGATACCGAAGGGACCTGTCTATAAGGAGAAGGAGATCACTAGGTTCTTCACACTTAATGACCTCGACATTTACCAGGCAAGACAGCAGGGTTTATTGAGTGCAATGATATTTGGGTTTGCCACCGAGGAGCGTGAAATACCCAATGAGGTTAGGAAGGCCGTTGATGAATCTGTAATGAAGTTGATAAATGATGGGAAGGGTGAGCTTGTGCCTGGTGTGTTGTTTATTGATGATGTCCACATGCTTGATATGGAGACGTGGGCATACCTTAGTAGGGCTATGGAGAGTGAGTTGAGTCCAATACTTATCCTAGCCACTAATAGGGGTATAACGAAGATTAGGGGTACGGATATTGAGTCGCCACATGGCGTCCCGCTGGACATGCTTGATAGGCTCATTATCATTAGAACGAAGCCATACATGGCTGATGAGGTTAGGGAGATAATAAAGATTAGGGCTAGGGAGGAGAAGGTTTCACTGGCTAATGACGCACTTGAGGAGTTAACCAAGATAGGCACTGAGGAGAGCCTTAGGTATGCGATACAGTTACTGGCGCCTGCCCAGTTGAGGGCTCAGGAGGTTGGTCACAAGGAGATCACTAAGGATGATATTGAATATGTCAAGAAGTTGTTCCTTAGTGTTAGGGAGAGTGTTCAGTACGTTAAGGAGTATGAGAATTACTTCCTACGTTAACTTTCTACAATTAAAGAAAAGTTAAGATTAAAAAGGCAATAGGTAATGCCGATTAGGGGGTGTTGATGCTTAGCCTTAATGATGTTGTTCAAGCAATATACACGGTAACTAGGGTTGTGACAGTACCTGTCAATATACATGCAATTGTTTACCTAGCCGGTAGGGATTGGGCAATGTTCGAGAGAGATGGCGCGTACGTCATTTATAAAACAACGGATACTCAGGGAAATCCCGTAACGATTAGGTTAAGGATCAGGGAGACAGGTTCATCCGTAAGTCATTATTACGAGATTTACGGTATGGAAATGCAGTTTAAGTATATGGGTCATGACTTCCTAGCCGTATACCCAATAAGTGGTGGTTTTAGTAAGGCTAAGGTTGATGATAAGTACCTACTCGACATAAGCACTAAGATTGGTGGTGGTGAACCATGCATCACGGCATTACGAATTGGCCAAGTACCAGCAATATGCAAGCAGATTGGTAAGTTTTACCTAGTGATTGCTAGGATGTGATCAGTAGCGGCGTCCTGCATCATTGTTCTGTTGGGTTCATCCTCATCACGCCCTATTACAGGAAATAAGAAATTGGTTTATATATAACTCTTTAGTTATTTTCAGGCATTAAGGATGTCGAGGTTTATACGAGACTTTTGGGGAAAAATATTATCACCGCTTTACGTGGGAGAGAGGGAGTTCCTGGGTAGGTTAGTGACTCATATTGAGCTTAGTCAGAGGGCAATAGCTATACTTGAGGACATGGTCTTAAGTGCTGTGGAGGATAACAGTGTTAGTAAGACCAAGGTTTCCGAGGGTATGAGGGAGATAGCTGCACTTGAGCGTGAGGGTGATGAGATTGTTAGGCAGGTAAATGACTCAGTACTTAAGGGGGCTGTTCCAATAACCACAGCATCGATCATGGATACAATACTCAATAAGTCAGATGATATACTTGATGGTATTCACGTATTATCAAGGGAGTTGAGACGTACGTATTACCTATGCAATACTGAGCCGGTCAGGAAGTTCCTTGGAGAGGAATTCCTGGAAATGCTTAGGATAGGTAAGGAAGCCCTGAGAATGCTTCTTGAAATAATGAATAACCTGGATAAGAAGAGCTTTAGTGACATTAGGGTTATGGTCATGGGTATACAGAAGCTTGAGGAGGAGGTTGACGATATAAAGGATTCAGCCCTTGATAAGTTGTATTCAAATGCCAAGGAGTTAACATATGTGGAGTTCATGAGCAGTATGAGCCTAATATTCGGCATCGATGATGTACTCGACTCAATAAAGGATATAGCCTATATGCTATTAACATTAGTTAGTACGTATGGTGCTTAATGAGAAGATTAACGTGAGGGCAGTACTATTTGATTATGATGACACGATAATGGACGTTAGTGAGGCAAGAAATTATGCGAGACAGGTTATTGCTTATGAGTTATCATCAATCACTAATTTTGATCAGGATCACATACTCGGGGTAATTAAGGATGTTGAGATCAGGATGGAGTCCGTTGGTCAATTTGATAGGAGGATTTGGTTTAAGGAGGTAGCTAAGGCATTGAATGTTGAATTAAGTATTGACGAAATTAATAAACTCGTTAGAGTTTATTGGGATTCATGGCGTTTAAGAAGTAGGTTGTTCCCTGATGTCATGCCTACCCTAAGTGAATTAAGGAGGTGTGGCTTTAGGCTTGGTATAGTGACGAATACTGATGGTGAGCCAGGTCTTAAGAGGGGTAGAATACGTAGGGATGGAATTGATGAGTTTTTTGACTTAATAGTAGTTGCTGGTGATGATACGAAATATGTAAAGCCGCATCCTGAACCATTCATAAGAGCGTTACATATACTGGGTATGCCAGGTAATGAGGTGATTTATATTGGTGATAGAGTAAGTACTGATGTTCCTGGGCCTAAGGCTGTGGGGATGTACGTAGGAATTATTAAAAGATATAATTCCTTAAATACTGGAGATATTAACGATAACATTAATCCAAAGCCAGACTTTATAATTAATTCATTGTTTGAATTATTGCGGATCCTCGAATGTCTATAGAGTAATGCATATTAATAGCTGTTAATATTGCTGACCAATGAATGATGCAGGTAATATAAAGGGCGTTAATTACGATGACCTGCCACTGAGGAAGCTTGGTAAATACTTTTGGCTTGCTTGGTTCACGGCATCCATGGGGCAATTCGTGGATGCTTACGACACATTAATAATAGGTGCCGCACTACTTTATTTAAAGCCATTATGGAGGTTAACACCCGTAGAGATCGGCCTATTAGCGGCGTCAGCCTTCATAGGTGTTGCCCTGGGCGCCGTACTATTTGGGCCAATTGCTGATAGGATGGGTAGAAGACTGCTCTATATCTATGACTTAGTATTCTTCGTGGTCTTCGGCGCTCTCTCGGCCTTTGTAACGAACTTCTGGGAGTTATTCACAGTGAGGTTTTTACTGGGTATAGGTATTGGTGGTGATTACTCATTATCACCAACGATGGTAGCTGAGTACGCACCGGCAAGACGCAGGGGCTTCGCACTTGCGTCAATGAATAGTTTCTGGGGCATTGGTTCTGTCGTTGGCTTCCTATCTGCATATGGCATGGCAGTTGCCTGGGGAAACACGAATCCAGACTTTACCTGGAGGTTCATGCTTGGTAGTGAGGCAATTTGGGGTCTGGTAGTCATTTTACTTAGGATGGGTATCCTTGAATCACCTAGGTGGGCTGCATTACAGGAGCAATTGGGCAGGAGAGTTAGGGAGAAGGCTACTGATGTTGTTAAGAAAATGACTGGCGGTAGGGAGGCGAGCTTTGACCCTGGCGTTGTAAGAAAGCCATCGATTAAGGACTTATTCGCTGGTAAAATGTGGATAACAACAATATTCCTATGGGTTTGGTGGCCTGTAGCCGACATAGCCTTCTATGGATCAAACATGTACACGCCATACATTACTAAGGGCCTTGGATTAACAACTACGGAATTATCCTTCCTAGCATCAGCCCTCTACTGGGCTATTGCGCTCCTTGGTTATTACACAACGGCAGTTACCTACGATATATTTGGCAGGAGATTTGTGACAATACTTGGGTCGACAATAATGGGTATTGACATGTTCATTGGATTTGCACTATATGAGATGAAGCTCTTCTCAACTTCCTTGGCATTTCCGCTCGTCATGACCTTATTCACAATATATTACTACTTCATGAATTTTGGCCCTGGTCCATTCACTGTGGCAATGGCCGAGATATGGCCAACTAGGGTTAGAGCTACTGGTCAAGGTCTTGCCGCAATGTTCTCCAGGTTTGGTGCAGCCTTTGCCTCCTTCTATATGCCAGTACTGATTAATCAAATTGGGTATGATGGGGCCTTCATATTGCTTGGTGGCGCAATACTCTTTGTGGCCCTTTGGTCATACCTATTCATGCCTGAAACGAAAGGTTTAACACCATCGCAGATAGAGCAAATGATTCTAGAGGGGAGGATAGGTATATTCTCGTAATAATGACCTTGTTTTAATTACAACCTTAATTATTAATTACTCAATAAGTATCTTTGTTAATTTATCCTTCAGTTTCTCTATTTCAAGCAGTATTAATCCGAGGTTCGGTTCAGGCTTTGCTATCGCCGTTAGTATTAAGTCCTTACTTAATGGTGCTATTAGCAATGTGTCCTTTGTATATTGCACTATGCTTATTGCTGGTTCCCCAAGGCTTAGTTCTACGCCAAGCCTATCTATTGTACCCCTTGCTATTGCAACCATGGCGCTCACAACCTTGGCATTGAATTCATTGCTAACCTTAAAGGCCACGGGTAATCCATCACGCCTGACTACCAATGCACCAACGATGTCTGGAAAGACCCTACTCATGAATTCCTCCAGGGTATCCACGACCTCCTTACCCACGCTGGATTCCATCGTTAAATCTACAGAGTTTTTGATTAAAAATCTTTCTATTCTTTATGAATTAAAGAATTAAGGAAAACACTAACAAACATTAAAAATATTTGTTAGATTAGGTGCTGTGCCAATTAAGGAGCACTTAGACATTATACTCGGTAATTCCACATATCTAGATGATATTAAGCTCAACAATATGGCTTACCTCCACGTAATTAGATCGCCATATGCAAGAGCCAGGATATTAAAAATAGAGGAGCCAGGTACTAAGGCCCTGCTATTTTTCACGGTAAAAACCATAGGTAATCTACTGATGCCAGCGGTGTCCGTACCCAATGCAAGGATAGTTAGGATGCCCGTACTGCCTAGCAATACTGTGAACTTCGTCGGCCAACCAGTGGCTGCGGTAGTCGCCGAGTCCAGGTACTCACTTGAGGATATTGCTGATGAGGTATCAATTGAGTATGAACCATTAAAACCCATAATTACGATAGATGAGGCATTGAAAAATGAGGAAATAATACACCCTGAAATAGACACGAATATATCCCTAGACACCACATTAGAGGGTGGCAATCTTAATGCGTTCAAGGAGGCAGACGTGGTTGTTGAGAGGGAGATTGAACAGGCCAGGCTAGTTGCCAATCCAATGGAACCCAAGGGCTGCATTGTTTATTACGACGGCGACAAACTCCTCGTTTATGCATCAACACAGTCAACATTTAGGGTTAGATCAGACCTGGCTGAGACCCTTGGTCTACCCATTGATAAGATTGTGGTTAAGGCGCCTAAAAATATTGGAGGAGCCTTCGGTAATAAGACGCCAGCTTACCCTGAGTACGTACTTGCTGCAATAGCGTCAATGAAATTGAGAAGGCCCGTTAAGTGGGTTGAAACGAGGACCGAGCACTTAAACAATGCGACTCAGGGCAGAGGCGTTAAGTCAAGAATGAGACTCTATGCTAAGAGGGATGGCACTGTGTTAGGTATTGAGGGTGAGGTCATCGTTAATTTAGGCGCCTATAACTTCACGATAAACGCATCATCGCCATTGTTCATTGCGAATCTATCCACAGGCCCCTATAAAATGATTGCGGCCAGGGTTAGGGCGGTCGGTGTTTTCACAAACACACCACCCTCTGGGCCATACCGTGGTGCTGGTAGGCCTGAGGCTGCGTTGATTCATGAGACATTAATGGATGATCTAGCTGATGAGCTTGGTATGGATCCTGTTGAGGTTAGGAGGAAGAATATAATTAGGGATGGAGAAACCTATAGGACACCGCTGGGCCTTGTTATTGACCCAGCCAATTATCAATCAATGCTTGAGTATGCGGCAAAGCGTTACTACGAGTTCAGGAGTAAGTACCCAGATAAGGGTGTGTCTATTGCCGTTTTTGCGCTGTACGTGAGCGTACTTGGTGGTGAGGGTGTTAAGGCCGTGATAGGTAACGGCAAAATGAGACTAATTATTGGTTCTAGGCCGCAGGGCCATGCCCACATATCGGCCTTTACGAAGTATGCATCAGAGGTTTTCGGAATACCTGGGGAGTTTATTGAGGTTGTGCCTGGTGACACGGAGACACTTAATTATGGTGTTGGTACATTCGGTAGTAGGAGCGCTACCGTGGTTGCGGCTGCCATTACGGAACTAGCCGAGAGAGTTACTTCGAGGTTATCGTTAATGGGTTTATCATTAATCGATGCAATAAGGTCTAAGGATGTGGTTATTGAGGAGGAGGTTGATTATAAGCCTAGCATAGCTGTATTCGCACCAAGTGCTCACGTTGCAGTGGTTGACTTTAACCCAGAGACGCTAACTGCTAGGGTCATTGATTACTACACGGTACATAATGTGGGTAAGCCACTCCTTAAGGATGAGGTTGAGGCCCAAGTCCATGGTGGCGTGCTCCAAGGTCTTGCCCAAGTCCTTTGGGAGGGCGCATTTTATAGTGAGGATGGTACACCATTGCATGCATCGCTTGCGGATTACGGCCTACCAAACACGGGAGATATTACCTATAGGATCACGACGAACGAAATGAATACACAATCACCACTACCTGGTGGCCTTAGGGGTATTGGGGAGTCGGGAACGACGGGTGCCTTGGTATCCGTGTTCCTCGCATTGGAGAAGGCCATAAAAAGTAAAACCAGTGTTAAGGTAAAGCTCGGTAGAACGCCTGTAACGCCGTCCTACCTATATCAATTAATAAGTGGTTTTTAAGTTGTGAATATTATCTCCAATACATCATATTGTTTCAAGTAAGGCCTTTAGTAGGTTTATTGGGAATCTATGGTCCATGCCTAAGTAATCAAGTAGCACTCTGTATAAATTAAATGGCAGTGAACCTGCTAATAAAGTCCTTACCAGGAAGAACTTCGCATCATTTTCACCACAGGTCTTTGCCACCTCCATTGCCTGAAAGGCAGCAAATACTGCGTATATTCCTGGATCGACATTATACGTAGTGAATATTGTTAATACACTATCTGCATATTCACCAACGTCCTTAATCCCAACAAGTTTCTTACTTGCCTCCTGTATTTCCGTAAACTTACTGGCCAGTGTATTTAACTCCCTTGATAGTTCAGGGAATAACTTAATTATTGAATTTACGGCATTCATCGTAACAGCACCATAATTATTTAATAGGCAATCACTAGGTTTAACATCAAGCGATGATGAAATTATGTGAGCAATGTACTTAATAATATCCTTAACATCTGCATTGCCAGCAATGCCAACTATAGTTCCTCCTTCCGTACCCATCCCATTTATTGCGTAACTGAAAAATATAAACATTAAGTAATTGAAATAAAAATTAAACGCCTCTTCAAGACTTGATTATTACGGTATTATTTCAATGTTCATGATAATCTAGGGACACCTATTCTACTGTAAAAAGTGAGCTACAGAGGAATTCAACCTTTATTGTGATTGTTAACCACTTGTCTTCATTACTCGACCTCCACCAAGTTCGCAGGAGTCTAATAGCGGCATTCGTACTCAAGGAAGCAAGGGTATTCAATTAACTAATGTCTAGATTTTTAATTAAAATAAAAAGAAAATTTTTTCCCGAATTATGAAAGCTAAAGTGATGAAGTGCCAGCTGGAGTACTCCGAAATGCCGAGCACCTATCCTAAAGACGAAGTGGACATATACAGGGTAGTTAAGGGCGAGGATGGCAAGTATTACGTGAGACTTGAGTTAATGGGGTTTCCCTACTACTTCACAATTACGAAGGACAAAGTAGTCACCCACACGAAAGAGGCTCTCGAGACTTTCAAGGAAATAGAGCCCAAGGACTGTTCTCCCTGGAGTATCTTCACTGAAATAGTTTACGAAATTATTTACATACTTGGCGAGAAGAGGAACGAGTACTACGCTATCTATGAGAAGCTCTTTGAAGAGGCAATCGCGGGAGAGCCCATTGAAGGCATCGAAGTAGTCCAACTCAGGAGAAAGGCCTATCAGCTGTTCTCTGACGCCACTGTACTTTACTTCGTTGTTAAAAAACTCTCAAAGGAACTGGAAGAGCAGGTGGAGGATGATGCTAAGTTCTCTTTGGATAGGGCCGAGCTACTAATTACGAGATTGTCGGACTTGTATAATTTGTACTACACGAAAGTGCAGTACGACTTAAACGAGGTAATCAAGAAATTGACCTCAGTTTCAATCCTATTCTTGCCCATTACAGCAGTAGCGAGTGTCTATGCGGTGGCCTTTCCCTCTATCTGGCAGAGTCTCTTAAACATTAGTGCACTGATTTTCCTGTCTCCTGTCATAATCGTCACTGCAATAATGGCCGTTTACTTAAGGAGGAAGGGATGGCTATGAGGAGAGTGATCATTACTGCTCAAGCATACATTCCTTTATTCCCTATCAAACTCCAAGAAGATTTTCCTTTTCACTTTCACAGAAAGGCAAATATATTCCTTATAGTATCAGAAAGATAGGGCGGTAATTGGGGGAATTAGAAATAATTAAAATAACAAATAGTCATACAAAAGCATTATAGGCCTTACTCAAGTTGTTTAGTATTGGTGCTAAAGCAAGTGAGGCCGTTATTATGGCTATGGGTTTCCAAGGTATTAATGCCTTGGGCGCCCTTAACTCAATACCGATATTCTCAATAACATCACCTATACACATACCAAACGGCCTAATGCATATCTTCCTTTCGCTAACGTAATTCCTAAGCGATTCATAGGTCTCATAAACAACATTAAACCTGGGGCCAACAAGGTGCTGTAGGTAATCCCTGTTAATCTCAACCTCAGTCTCTATGGTGCCATCATTAAATATTCTTGTATGAAGTTCCCACGGGCCATAAGCCCTCATCGAGAGACTATATGACTCGCCCTTATCAACCGCTAATAGCGTTGGTTTAAATCCCTTCTCAATTAATCCCATGACTGCGCGCCTTATTTCATAACTTGGTATCTTAATGATGAAGATGTTGCTACGTAATCCCCTCATTATTAAACTAAGTGGTATTTTATACCTGGTACCATCCTCGAGCTTCACGTACCAAGGCAGATAAGCAATGTATGTATTTTTCATATACAGAGATTCTATGCGGATCCCTTAATTTACATTGCGCAGAATACATTACTAAAGGGGTATTGTTGATTGATTCTTACGAATAAATGGCCACCAGTTCCACCTACCAAGTAGCACGATTATTGCCGGCACAAGCAATGGTCTAACTACGAATGAGTCTATTATGACTGATGAAGCCACGGCTAACGCGACTTGCTTAAGTATGTAGATGCTTGATAACGCCAGTGATGCGAAGGCCATGGCCAGTACTAGGGCTGCTCCCGTAACCACAGGCCCTGTGAACTCCACAGCCCTAACGATAGCGTCCTTATCGTTATATCCATTAATGACCTCCTCCCTAAACCTACTGATTATGAATAAGTCGTAATCCGTACCAACACTTAACAATAATGATATTAATATCACAGGTAATAACCAATAGGTCTTTATCCCCATTAAGCCCTGGAATACGAATATTGTCAATGCAAGTGACCAGGTTATGCTCATTAACACGGTTGCGACGAGTCTCAATGGTATCATCACCGACCTCATGTAAATCGTAAGTATTACTACGTTAATTATAATCATTATATAGAGTATGAAGCCGTAGTATTCACGTTCAAAGCCAAGCACGAAGTAATACTTATATGATGGTGAGCCTCCAACAAGTACCTTAACACCATACTCCCTAGATACCTCATTGGCTATGCTCTTAAGGCTTATGTAGATTGGTATTAACTTATCTGATAATGATTGTTGATTTACCGTAGCAGTTATTATGTATAGGTTTGAGCCATTATATGAGAGAGCTGCATTAATTACATAGCTCTGATTCCTAGTCTCATTAAGCAATGCTAATGCCGCCGTCTTGTTCCCATAAACCACTAGATACGCTGTTGAGTAATCATAATTCCTAAAATAATTAATTAGAATGCTAAGTCCGGTCTTAGCAGGTGTGTTTGGCATTACTTGTACTGGGTCTGTGGTTATGTTAATGTTGAGTAAGAGGTACGTGAGTGCCAGGATCGTTACAACCAAGAATATTGACAATATTGTCTTTGGTTTGTTAACAGCCAGCTTGGCCATTCTTGAGAGGAAGGCGGTCCTTAACTCAATTGACTTAGCCCTTAATCCCATAGGCCATAGTACACTATCGCCGAGTAATCTCATGATCTCGGGTAGTATTATTGCGGTTGCCATTATCGTGAGTGCCACGGCAATTATGAAGCCAATACCAATGTCCTGTATATAACCATACCTCGATATTGCGAAACTACCGAGTCCAAGTCCAACCACGGATGCGCTTGTTAATACTGTCGGTCTAACACGGGATAAAACAATGCTCAATGCCCCATCCTTACTATACCCCTTAATCCTCTCCTCTAGATACCTACTGAGCATTAGCATGCTGTAGTCAACGCCTATTCCGAAGATTATTGGGGCAATCATGTATACAGTGAGGTAATAAAGCTTGAATTGTATTGCCCAATTATGGAGGAGTCCAAGGGATGCTAGGTATGTTAATCCAAGTATTGTTAGTGAAATTACTGGCCCTATTAATGTTCCTAGCATTGTTGTCATAGTTGCGAATACGAGGATTGCCGTTGACTTATCAATTATATTCACATCACTAGTAACCATCTTCTCAAGTTCATAGAGAATAACACCAGTACTGACTGGGTATATCCAATTCTTATGTGTTAATAGGTCGTAAACCTCATCCTCATAATTACCTGGCAATATTATGAAGACCACGGTATACGTACCATTCAGGAACCTTTGCGTCAAGTTATTGGGTAGATTAAGTATACTTGGTGGTGGGTATTCCTGCATTAGGGCGTTCATGATGCTATACCTCAATTCATTAATTATTGAGTAAACAATCGATGTATTATTGTTACACGCTAATTGATAAATGTATGGCATGAGTATTGGTGAAGTATCATTGAGGTATTCCTGAATTAATAGAAACCTTAGGAGATTTAAGTTAGTACTAGGTCCTATTAATATGGCGATCTTGAGTGTTGATTCATTAATACCATCATTAATTAATTGATTATAGACGTAACCAGTCACGTTATTTATGTTAATTCCCGGATATTCCTCCTGAATAATACGTTCATAATTCGTCAGTAGAATGCCAGTTATGTTTCTCGTGATTAACACGTATGGTGATGGATCATCACCAATTACACTAATTAATTGACTGAGGGTTTCATTGGCTAGCTCATTGATGTACTTGCCATAATATCCATACTTAAGTTCGTACTCCCTAGTCGTTAATTCAAATAGGGTATTTAGTGATGTATTTGGATAATTCCTCAGGTAATAATTTTCAATTTCATAATAAAGTAATTGGGCATAATTTATTGTGGCGTTGAGTTTACCCCCCATTTCATTACTTATGTCATAAACCGTTGAATAATACTCCCTATTCAAGTGTATTATTAATGAGCACTTATTATTTAATGACCAATAAAGTTCCCATATATCTTTAGTTTCATTACTAATTATTTCATTAGTAGCATTACTTATAGTTTCATTATATATCATATAAACATCATTATATGCGGTTAACAGGCTAGTTACTGATATGTTGGGTGCATCGACTTCCCTAATAACCCTATTAACGTAATTCAACCTATTCCTTATACTTACCGTTCCATTACTACTCAATTTAACTACGACCACAAGCGTTGTTTCGTTAGACGCACCTATGTATTTATTAACCAGGTTGCTTACAGTTACTGGTTCTATATTGCTCGGCATTAATTGCGTCTCGTCATACGTTAATACATTGAATACATTTATTGAATAATACGTTAAATAAATCATTACCATTAGCCAAACCACGATTACCGCAATTGATAGTGCCTTTCTCGATATCATTCGCAATAAGGATTTTAACTAGTATTAAATACCATTTTCCGTGAAGAGTAATGAGGAGGTTGTTAAGCTCATTAACGTTAGTAAGAGGTACTACTTAAGCAGTAGTGTTTATGTTGATGCATTGATCAATATAAACCTGGCCATTAGGTATGGGGAAATAGCAATTGTAATGGGGCCTAGTGGCTCTGGTAAGACGACGCTTGTGAATATAATGAGTACGCTCGATAAACCAACCAGTGGTAGGGTTGTCATTGATGGTGTTGATGTTACGGACGCTGATGAGAATTACCTATCGAAGTTTAGACTTGAGAAGCTTGGCTTTGTATTTCAGCAGTACAACCTGGTTTCACAATTAACAGCGCTTGAAAATGTTATGTTGCCAATGTTGTTGACGGGTAGGTATACGAAGGATGAGGCCAGGGAGAAGGCTAGGTTGCTTCTTGATCTTGTGAGTGTTGGTGAGTTCATGAATAATAAGCCAAGTCAATTAAGCGGTGGTCAGCAGCAGAGGGTTGCCATTGCAAGGGCCTTAGCAAATGATCCATCCTTTATAATAATGGATGAGCCAACGGGTTCAATAGACCTGGCCAGTTCATACTTAATCCTGGACCTAATTAGATTGTTGAATAGGGCCGTGGGTGTTACCTTCGTGATTGCGACACATAATATGGAGGTTGCATCAATTGGTAATAGGATTATTTACCTCAGGGGTGGTAGGATAATGCAGGAAAGCGACCTTGAAAGGATAAAGGAGGAGTTCAGTAAATTAAGGATTGATCAATTAGCGGTGATTAAGTCGTATTTGAGGGTACTCGAAATTGATGAGAGGAGACTAAGGAGACTAGGTCAGGATATTAGTGATATAGAAAGGAAGAGGAGTTTAATTGATAGTCTCATGAAAACGATATAAAAGTTTAATTAAGTAATATGGGTGGTGCATATTGATGGGAATTAGGTACATGTTAATATTAATGATATTAATAGTAGCATTAATGAGTACCATAACCCACGCCAGCGAATCATTAAATGCATACTTCACTATTAACTACGTCACTTACCTAAACCCCTATAATCAAGCTACGAATTACTATATCGAATACTCATTAATGCTTTATAATAATGGGCCATACGTAATACCACTCAATGTTTCCATGACAATACTACCATACTCAAGCATATTATACGTATCACCATCAGCAACAGTAATTGGTACTAATACGGTTGACTGGGTAATCACACTTCAACCATATTCACAGGAAACCCTTGAGGTAAGGTTTAAACCCATTTATACAATGCTCCCAATAGCGTCGATGAATTATGCAGTTCTCGTTAATGATTCCTACGTGAATTCCACAGTAATTAATGGTGGCGTTGGTACTGAGGTAAGCGTCTCCATAAACGCCACAAATTCATTGCCATTCCCTGTAATGACCACGATATCCCTAACCAAGCAGTCAGGGCTTTTTTATGAATATAACATCACACCAACAATAACACAAAATATACTTGGTTATGAGGTTAATTATTGGTTATTCAATACTGAAAACTCGTCATCATTGTCATTAAACATGATTGTTGAGGATATGGGTCCATGGCATAGCGTTAGGATAAATCCAATAACTGTCCAGGTAAGTATTGACTTAAATGAATCAGTGAACTCATTGAATGAGGCCATTAATAGCCTAAATAATACACTTGGTCAATTAAGGTCATTATCGAACTCTGTAATTAACGCATCTGGAATGGCTAATAACTACACGGCGCAATTCCTCCAATTAATAGATTTACTTAATCAGACGGCTCAGGTACTCGGTGCATCAGCATACTTGATAAATTCGACGCTCATCGTTGAGAGCCTACTTCAGGCTCAATTAATTGAGCTTAAGGTAGCACTTTCCGCGGGAGGTCAGGTATTGGATACTGAGACTAACGTAATATCCCAATTAAGGGATTCGCTTAGTCCTCTTGTTAGTAATCAACAATCATACATGAATTCACTGAATTCATTAAAGCAGGAATTACTACAAATAGAGAGTTCCACAAACAATAGTACGCTTACTAATGAAATAAATAATGCAATAACGACAATAAACCAACTCGAGAATGCATTAACAACTCTTTCTCAGGTATATAATAACCTTGGTACTATTCAAGGTGAGCTCTCAGCAACGCGGAATCAGGTTAATCAGGCTACGGAGGGGCTTAATTATGCGATATCTGCGGCTAATGAGAGTGAATTATTAATAATTAATATATCAAGGAGTCTTTACCTGTTGCACAATGAATTGCTTAATTTAACGAACCAGCTACTAATTACGTATATAAACATATCATCATATCAAACAAGGGCTTTATCATACATCACCAAAGTGAGTGGGTATGAGGGTGAGGTTGAGAGCATGATCATGAGAGACGAGGTTAAGAAGGCAGTACTTACTGCCTTAGCTAGGCAATACCTCAATTATCTGTACATCAATAATAGTAATGTTAATGTCGACGTGACTGTGGAGGAGACTTTTATCATAAACATGCCGTCAATCATAAATACACAATACTTGACGCAACTCATAAATATGACCACGGTCCCAAGTAATGAGTCAGCAAGTTCTAAGGTTGTTGGTGTTATATTGAGTAATTACTATGATTATTACTTATCGGTAATCGGCATTATAGCATCAATAATATTAATAGTAATATTAATGAAAAGACTTCGTTAATAATACGCTCAGCAATTATTTTTAATAGGCATGGGTGCTTTATTTAAATAGGGGTATTATCCACCTGATCTTGTGAATGATCGTTACAATGATACAATGTTAGAAATTGAAGAATACATAAGAAAGATAATAGAATTTTTAGGTGATGACCCAGATAGACCTGGATTAAAAGAAACACCTAGGAGATTTTTGAGCGCACTTCTTGAGTTAACTCATGGCTTGAGGGAATCACCACCCGAGGTTAAGTTTTTCCCTATGGAAGGCAGTAAGTATGTTGGGCGTATCTCTGTTAATGATATTGAGTTCATATCACTATGTGAGCATCACTTGTTGCCTGTCATGGGCACCGTCACTGTAGTTTACGAACCATTCAATAGTGAGGTTCCCGGTCTAAGTAAGGTGGCTAGGTACGTTAAGTGGCTTGCTGCGAGGCCAATGCTTCAGGAGAGGTTTACAGGTAAGTTGGCTAATGAACTCAAGGAGCTACTGCATGCGAGGTATGTTTATGTTAAGGTTTGTGCCCTTCACATGTGTGCTATGGTTAGGGGTGTTAAGGACGAGGACTTGTACATGGTTACGGAAGCTTGGTCTGGCGGTATAGGTGATGATGAGTTGAAGGAGTTAAGGGGGTCAACTCATTGTAAGGTGCCTAAGATAGTTCTGGTTAAGGAATATTAAGGGGTATTACTAATTAACTTGGTAATGAATCCCGTGGAGCATATTGAGATTAGTACCCATGTACATGCCACAGAGAGCGAGCTTAAGGTCGTAAAGGCCCTACTTAACTTATTACCACCGCAGTATAGGGATAATGTGAATATAATGAGGAGCGGTGGGCAGGGGCACTTCGGTAATAATATAGGTACTGTGAAAACGCAATTTAAGGGTGAAGATGCACTGCAGATTGTTAAGTATATGTTTTCAATTATTGATCAGTTGGATAGGGAAATAATTCTGGTTACCATTAATAGCAGGTTCAGTGATGGTAAACTATACCTCAGATTTAATAAGCAGCTGGTGTATAATGGCGTGGCTAGACTTGATGATGGTGACGACGTTATTAAAGTAATAATAAGGTTCAACCACTGGGTTCTCAAGAACGAGGGTATTGAAAACGTAATTAAACAATTAATGACTCACTAGGGTTTTGGTAAAGTCACTGCGCCTATTGATGCCGATGTAACTAACGATGCATATTTAGCCAGTAACCCCCTCGTATACCTAGGCGGTGGTGGCTGCCAATTCTTTAACCTTCTCCTAATCTCCTCCTCGGATACAAGTAGGTCTAAACGCCCATTCTCTACATCAATTAGTATTTTATCTCCATCCTCAACAATCGCTATTGGACCTCCAACGGCCGCCTCAGGAGCCACATGACCAACCATGAATCCTCGGGTAGCGCCACTAAACCTACCGTCAGTGATCAATGCGACGTCCTTACCTAGCCCAGCACCGACAATGGCTGCCGTGACCCTAAGCATTTCCGGCATACCAGGACTACCCTTGGGACCTTCGTACCTAATGACAACTACGTCACCCGGCTTAATCTCACCCCTCCTAATTGCTTGGAATGCCTCCTCTTCACTATTAAATGGCCTTGCTTTACCCTCAAATTTCATTAATTCAGTCGCTGCAACCTTAATGACGGCACCCTCAGGTGCCAATGAACCCCTAAGTATTCTAATTCCGCCCCAGGGCTTTATTGGATTGTTGACATCCCTAACAATGTGGTCATGCGGTACATTGGGGAATTTATAATCCCTTAAATTCTCCTCCATTGTCTTACCAGTTATTGTTAGTACCTTACCATTGAGCAAACCAGCCTTCAGTAACTTGAGCATGATTAACGGGACTCCGCCAACCGCATCTAAGTCAGCCATTACATAATCACCCCCTGGTCTCAGACTAGCTATGTATGGTGTTCTCCTGGATATTCTATCGAAATCATCAAGGGTTAACTTAATCCCAGCCTCATATGCAATGGCTAATAAATGGAGTATTGCGTTTGTTGATCCACCCATTGCCATTAGTACGGTTATTGCATTCTCAAATGACTCATAAGTCATTACATCCCTAGGTTTAATGCCGAGTTCTATCGCTTTCATAAGCGCTGTACCACTTTCTATGGCATACATTACTCTTCGAGCAGATGTCGCTGGTGGTGATGCGTTACCGAGTAGTGCCATACCCAATGTCTCGGCGAGTGTTGCCATGGTGTTTGCGGTAAACATGCCAGCGCAGGTTCCGTAAGTTGGGTGAGCCCTCTTTTCTATTTCATAAAGTTCATCCTCAGCAATCCTTCCCGACAAATAGGCACCAACGGCTTCATGCACATCCTCAATCGTGAGCTTACGATCACCATAGAAACCAGGTTCTGCAGTTCCACCATATAGGTAAACTGCAGGTATGTTTAGCCTAGCCATTGCCATTAAAATACCAGGGGTTGTCTTATCACAGCCGCCAATACCGACGAACCCATCAAATGCATGGGCATTAACCTGAGCCTCTATAGTATCAGCAATGACCTCCCTACTCACTAGGCTATACCTCATGCCCTCAGTACCCATACCAATGTTATCATTAACAACAATTGTGGGTACAGTAAGTGGTGAACCACCACCCCTACGTACACCCTCCTTAGTATGCAGAGCTAATTGAAGTGTATGTATATTGCACGGACCAGCCTCACTCCATGCAGCAACAACTGCGATCAATGGTTTACCAATATCCTCATCAGTAAAACCAACAGCCCTCAAGAAGGCCCTATGCGGAGCATTTAAGGCTCCGCCGTATCTTTCCTGACTACGGAGGTTTATTTTAACCATTAATACTGCTTATTTTAATCCTACTAATTAATTTGCTATTTAACATGTTATATATGAAATTAACGTAATACTTAATAAGTTTGAAGCAGTAGTGACTTAGTATGTCGTTCACATTAATGAGTACAGCCTTTAAGTACGGTGAACGAATACCCAAGAAATATACCTGTGATGATGTTGATATAAGCCCACCATTGCAATGGTCAAATATACCAGCTGGTACGAAATCCCTCGTCCTAATAATGGAGGATCCAGACGCACCGATAGGAGTATTCACGCATTGGGTATTATATAACATTCCTCCTGATAAAACAGAACTCCCTGAGAATGTTCCGAAGACACTCGTGGTTGAGGGCATAGGCATGCAAGGCGTAAATGACTTTGGTAGGGTTGGTTATGGTGGACCATGCCCACCGAGAGGTCATAAACCTCATAGATACTTCTTCAGGTTGTACGCGTTGAATACCGTGCCTAACATAAAGCAGAGGGCGTCTAAGGATGAAGTGCTGAGGATCATAAAGAATAATATAATTGGTACTGCAGAATACATGGGCACCTACTCAAGATAACACTTTGTATTTACTTTTGTTCTATTTAAAATCACGCCTCAGATAAGTACCTCCACGAAAGTATTATGCCTATTATCGAGAATATTGCTGCAAAGATCACTAGATACGTATAATCAAGTAGTAAGCTATGTCCAGTTACACCAAGTAGTAGTTGCCTATTGACATCGTTGACATACGTGAGTGGATTCACGTAGGCTATCGGCTTAAGCCACCAGGGCATTGACTTAACTGGGTAGAAGGAATTGCTTGCGAACATTAGTGGCATGTTTAGTAGGTTCATGATGGCCATTTGTGATTCCCAGGAGGTTGACCTTAGGGCTAGCATCACGAATAGGGATGCAAAGCCCATGGACATTAATGTCAATGCCGCATACGCACCCACTATATCCAGTGGGTTAAGGCTTGGGTTTAACTTCATACCTAGTAATACTGCTATTATTAGGACTATTGTTGCTTGAGTTAGGGATCTAATCACGGAATTAAGTACCTTAGCCATTACAATATTACCCCTAGGCACTGGCGTTGTTAATAACTTACCTAAAACACCAAGTCTCCTATCCCACACTATGCTCATACCGCTTTGCAATGATGTGAATAGCGTTATGAAGGAGAGCATGCCTACGGCAAGGAATGAGAAGTAGTCCGTAGTTCCAAAATTCGCCTTAAGAATCTCGGAACCTATCTCATCAATTACCTGCTTAGGTATGTTTAATCCAGGTATGTTTAGTCCGCTTGTGAACATCGTTGCGAAGTTCATGGACTTACCAAAGAATGCAAGCCAAACAATTGGTTGTATCAATGAAATTATTAATATCACTGGCGCCTTATACCACTTAGATAGTTCCCTGTTTGTTAATGCCCAAAGACCGTGCAGGGGATGCAGTCTCACTGCCATGTTCATCACCTTCTCGCCCTAGCCACCGTTCTCCTAAACCTCATGAACTCCTCTGTACTGCCTTCCTCCTCTCTAAGTCTCCTACCTGTGAATTCAAGGAATACCTCATCCATTGTTGGTTCCTTAATGGTTATGCTCGTAGCCCTTATACTAAGTTTATTAAGTGTCTCGAGTATGGCTGGGGCTGCCGTATTTCCATTCTTAACCTTAAAGGTTATCGTGTTGCCATTCACAGTAACCCCATTAACACCATCAATACCCTCAATAACCTTTCTGGCGAGACCAATATCTCCATTAACCTCAATCGTCACAACATCACCACCAACCTTCTCCTTAAGCTCCTTAGGAGTGCCAATGGCGAGTATCTTGCCGTGGTCAATAATCGCAATCCTCTCAGCATACCTATCAGCCTCTTCCAAGTAATGCGTCGTCATGAATATAGTTACGCCATACTGCTTCCTAAGCCTATACACATAATCCCAAATCGCGGCTCTGGTCTGAGCATCAAGGCCAAGGGTCGGCTCATCAAGGAACAATATGGCAGGCCTATTAATAAGTCCCATGGCAATCTCCAACCTCCTCCTCATACCACCAGAATAGGTTTCCACCTTCCTATCAGCAGCATACGAAAGTTCCACCAAGTCAAGTAACTCGGCAGCTCTCTCCCTAGCCTCCTTCTTAGGTATGCCGTATAAGGCAGCAATAAGCATTAAATTTTCCCAGCCCGTCAAATCCTCATCTGCAGTATATTCCTGAGGCACGGTACCTATGCTTTCCCTGACCTTGGCTGGTTGTTTAACAATGTCATAGCCATTAACTATTGCCGTTCCCTCTGTTGGTCTCGTTACCGTGGTTAGCATCTTTATTGTTGTTGTTTTACCTGCGCCGTTCGGGCCGAGAAATCCGAAGATCTCTCCATAATATACCTCAAAGTTTATGTGATCAACGGCTGTGAAGTTTCCATAACGTTTTGTTAAGTTTATTGCTTTAATTGCTGCTTCCATGATGGTCATGTAAGCCGCTCTATACCTTAAATATAAATCTTTCTCTAAATCGATATCGGATAATCGATTACGCATCAATCCTCCTCATTACCTGGGATATATTTGGTACAAAATTATCTAGTGTAATGTGGGGTATGAATTGCCTAATGTATTCGAAGGCATTGACTATTGGCCAATTTGTATTATTGCCTTCATTTCCCCTTAATTCCACATACCCAGTTCTCCACAATGCCGTTAATGTCTCCGCATAAGTCTTTCTAACCTTAATTGCTTCCTTGGCAGCCGCCACTTCCTTAGGCATTACCTTAACGGCAATCTTAATATTACCTATCATCATCTCTAAATCCTCCTGCGTATAATTATTCTTAATGACCGGGCATAATGTGGATACTACGAACTCTACGGTGAAGTCTACGAGCTTTAGCTCTGGGTCAATTACGTACCTAATTACCCTGGGTAGGTATGGAAAGGATCTACAGGTTAACGGCTTATAGAGGGAGTGCACCTTACATGTTTTATCGCTTGGTTCTAGGAATGGGCATATTCCCTTATCATTTAGTTGCATTAGGTATGATAATGCGATCCTAACACCATTCTTAATATCCGCTATTACATAGCCAGGCCTGAATGTTAAGTCATTTACGTTAAGCTCCTCGGCTAATTTACTTAGTATTATCATTTCATGTGGAAATACCGTCACTGGCGATATTGCGCAGCAATAGCCGCAGTTTGGCATGCACTTAAAATGCGTTATCACGGTTCTCACCTCGGTTCACTAATTAAAATGTTTTCTTCATTCGAGTCTCACGAACAACCAGAGACTATGTGGGGTATTAGTAATACTTCTTTTAATCTCCTAACAGCATAGGCCCTACACCTAATGAGTTCCGTGGGACTACCACTACTAACCACAGAATCTGTCCTATCTATGTAAACGCCTATTACATCATCAAGTAATGCGCCAAGTAAGTCCTCCTTAAATCCATCACCGACATGTATAGCGACATCAGGCTCAACACCATGCGTGAGTAACGAGTACGCTCGTTCAAAAATGGCTGGATGAGGCTTGGCCCTACCAACCTCATCAGCATAAACCTGCACGTCAATGAACCTACTTAGGCCAAACTTATCAAGAAGTTTCCTAGTTACTGAACTACTCCAAAATATTACATTAGATATTACGCCTATCATGAATCCATCGCTCTTCATCTCCATTAATACATATTGAGCATCCTCATTGAGCTTTACATTACCTGATCCAAGTAATGTATTCGCTATTATATTGGCAACGTCAATTACCATCCTCTCATTAAGTTCAATATTGTACTTACGCATTAATCTCTCCAGGAATGTCCTCACGTTATCCATCGGCGGTACGTACACCATCTCCACAACCCTCCTAAGCCTAATTTCCCTATCAAGGCCCATGTATATTTCGTAAACGTGATCGAAATGAGCCTCAATATCTAATGACTTAAGGTACTTGGTGATATTCATGGCTATCTCCTCTATTAATTCCTTACCGTAGTTTATCAGCGTGTTGTAGGCATCGAATGTAATAACCCTTAAGCTCATTAATTTGTTATTCAATCACATTATTTTAAGTATTCCTACTCATTTGAAGGGTTATGTTTTTAAACTAAAGGTTTAAGCTCGGTCTCGGTGTTAAACCTTTGGTTCAGGTAACAATAATTAGATTAATTGGGTATAGAGAATGGACTGAGAGTCTCGGACCAGATAGGGAGCACATTATTCAACGCGTACAGGCACAATTACATAGGGAGTTGGTTGAAGCATTCTCCAAGCTTAACGCCTGGGCTCACCCGCTCAGGTATGATTACCTTCTCGCAATAACCAATGGTTTGGGTAATGATGAATTAACAAGGATTATTAAAGGACTTGCTGATTATAGTCCAGTGCCGTTATCAAGCGGTACATATGCTGATGTTAATCCTAGAGTTGCCGAGAAGGAGGCATTTAGGCTTGCCATAAAGGCAGGCCCTGGTGTATCATTAATGGGAGACTTTGATGATGGTCCTGTTGCTATTGCCCACATTGATCTTATTGACTCAACATCCAGTACTGAGTGGACATCCAGTTATCAATTATATGAGCATGTATGGAGCGTAGTTAACCAGGTGAGACTTCACCTGGCGCAATATGGTGGTATCACGCTTTACCTAGGTGGTGATAACATAGTATCAATAATACAACCAACAATTAATGAGGATGACCTCAAGCCATTAGCCAACCTAGTAAATTCAAGGATAGGTATTGGCATTGCAAGTAGTGGTAGGGCTGCGATGAAATTAGCTACTGAAGCCCTTGACATGCTTAGGTCTAGAAATAATCATGGAGTACTAATGCTTAGAGAGGATTAATCAAGCTTAGGCTTCTTAATGAGCCTAATCTTATTAACCCTACCCTCCTTAATAATCTGTATATAACCTGCACTCTCAAGTCTTCTGATTGCTCTCCAAAGTGTTGCCTTGGGCATGTTCAGCTTCCTCTGGAGATCAGCTTGATAAGCCTCACCGCCCATGTCGATTAAGGCTTTAACGACATCCTTATCCGTTGGGTTCAAGCCCTCAACAATTACTGGATTTATCTCAGGACCTCTATGCCTAATTACAAACAAGTAGGTAAGCAGTACTGCCGTAACTATGATTACTGCAGTAATGATGTAATAGAGCACTGAGCCTATACCAAGTGATGAAGTAGTAGTCTTAGTGGTACTTGGTGTTGTTGTATTGGTCGTGGTTGTTATGGTACTGCTTCTATTCGCACTGGTTGTTGTCGTCGTGGTTGTCGGTAATTCAGGTATGAAGCCTATTGAGTAATTACCTGGTGCTAGTTGAAGTAGTATTCCATTATTCATCTTTGTGAAGTTTGTTATTAAGCCTATGGGTAGTTGTGTTAATAATATGTTGTTGCTTACGAATAGATTAATGGTGTATGGTGATGAAACATTGATGGCAAGGTAACCACTGGGTAATGACGCTATGTAAGGTACGTACTTAATAATAAACGAACCATTACCAAAGACTGGTATTACTAGGTGATTTCCTATGAGTATTGCTGGTATTGTTGATCCGCTTGAATTCTGAACTATTATGGGTCCCATTGGCCTTACGGGTAATGTTACATTTAGTAGGGCTGTGCTTTGCATGGTAGTTACATTTATGCTAATTAATGATCCATTGCTCAGCAAGTACATGAATACAGTGGTTAATGCTATTAATAGCATTAATCATAAAGTAATGCCTATGACTTAAAAACTTTATTAATTCACTTAATAATAAGAAGAGAAATAGAATGAAAACCCCTAGAGGACGAGAACGAAATTAATGAAATAATTTTAACGGAAAACGAACCTATGGTATTAACGACCTACTAACCACTGCCTTGACCCCGTCCTCCATTTCCCTGTCCTTGCTGTCCATGTTGTCCTCCATTTCCTTGACCGTGCTGCCCCTTACCATGTCCTTGCCCATGTAACTGCCAACCCTTTGCCTCCTGACCAAACTGCTGCGTTACATTAAGCCAGTCATTGAATCCCTTACCATGCTTAAGCAACTGCAGTAGCTGTTGCTGGGCTGTCTCATTACCCTGTATTAATGGGTACATCATCTTAAGCTCCTTGAAAAGCTCATGCAGCTCCTTAACGCTTGTTATATTAAGCCCAGTAACGTTCGTTAGCATACCCAATTCATGATCTAGCATGGCCAATTGACTTAGAGTGCCATTTAGTGTTATTGATTTCCCTATTATCTGCATCACGTAATGCTCAAGCTCATGGTTAATCCTATTTGCAAAGCCTATCTTCTGCTCCTCATAGTACTGACTACTAATATTACTTAATAATGACTTATACTCACTGAGTAATGCCATTGCCTCTGAGTAGTTACCACTGACTATTGCCTCCTTCAACTGGCTCAGTAGGCTATAGATTTGGCTTGCCTGTGTGCTATTCAGTAGTCCCTGCTGTTCAAGCCTCGTCAGCGTCCCATTGAGTAACATTAGCCTATAGGTCAGTGTTCTATTCAGTATCTCGGCATGTTTCTCAAGCACATACACGTGAACTAAATAATGCCTAAGGTGTACTAGGAATTGAAGTGCAAGTAAGCACTCACCCTTACTAATATAATAATTAGTAATATTTTGCAGAGTTGCTGGTGTTAGGTTGAAACCAGTTATATTGAACGCAGTCATGTTAAACTTGGTTATGTTGAATCCTGTGAATGTGCCGTTTATGGTAGTCTCATTAAGGCCCGTGGCATTAACTATGACGAATGAAGTTGTATTAAAACCGCTCATGTTTGCGCCAACCCTCATCAACCACATATCATCAATGTATAGGTTAGCCTGTACTGCAGTGAGTAGGCCGGGTGGGCATGTGGTTACGTTTGTCATAGTCACATTACTTACGGATGTTGCATTAACACTAACTGTCGAGTTCGTGGCATTAGTTGATTGTGAGGCTAATAGTGGGTTTGCTGCCATGACCACGGTTAGTACTAGTACTAGTGCTAGCGACGTGACCAGCATTATTACTCCTATATCTGTTATTTTTCTGTTTCTCATACTCATCACCTAATCATAGATTAATCATTTAATAAGGAATCTCCCTGAAAAATCACGCTAAATTACAATGAAACAAAGTGAAACTCAAAGTATTATCCTTAAATAGTGGATTAGTTAGTCGTACAATGTGCTCATTCTCATTGACCTGGACGGTACACTATTACCCCTCGAGGCGTGGGATCCTGTATTTCAAGACATAAGTATGTTAATAGCAAGTAAGGTTAATGTTGATTGGAGGGTCATTCATAATACGGCAAAGGATCTCAACAAAGAGTTACTGCGGGAATTTACAGTTAGGGCCTTTGATTGGGACTACATATTTACTGAGGTTGCTCGTAGATTTGGTGTTCCGATGAGTATTGATGTAAATACCGTGTTAGTAAAGTATGTGCGTGATTTCAAACCGTTTAACGGTGCCTTGGAACTCCTTAGTTTAATCAGGGAATTAGGGCATAGGATTGTCATCGCCACCAATGGGTTATATAAGTATCAATCAGTGGTTATTGAGGAATTGGGATTTTCGAAGTTTATTGATGGGGTTAGGACACCTGACATGATAGGTTGCCCTAAGAATTGTCGCGAGTTCTTCAGTGATGCCCAGGTAATGATTGGTGACAATCCATTATTTGATGTTTACTATCCATTAATGTTTGGATTAACGACTATATTTATTGGTGATTGGCACAAGAGACTGAGGTATGTAATGGATATTTGGGGTATTGATCTATCCAGTATTAAACCCACGTACTCCTTTAAGGACGTACAGGAAGTACTTATGGCAATTCCAAAAATACTCAATAGTAATCCTAATGATTCCTCGCTTTAATGAAGTAAGTGGTTATTATTGTGAAGTCTATTATTATCATTACGTGCATTACCGTGCAATAAATGCACAGGGCATGGAGTAGGTACGTCTCTACGAATATTAGGTATGGAACTATGGCAATTCCAAGAAATCTCCAATAAAATAGTGCATTAATGGATAATGTGGCTATGCTGCCTTGTCCTAGGTCATAGGTTACGACGAGGATTATGTTTATGATAAACCAAATCGCAGCGAGTAAATCAAGTGGTACACCATTTATGTCTGAATACTTACTTGAGAGTACTCTCTCACAATCAATGGTTATTCCAGGAAATGGGGATTTAAATGATGTACAGAGTGGTGGTAATTTACGTAGGTAGTAGTAGGTGTATATGACGATGAATGATGCGAACAAGCCTATTAATGAAAAGGTTAGCATTAGTATCAACCACGTTCTAGTTAATCTACCCATCATAGGCAATGAATCGTACTGCTCTTAAATACCAATTAATTAGGGCAATTAATGCATAGTTTACTAAATTTAATGGACTAATAAGTTATTAAAGCTAAGTACTGCATCGGCATTACAATGTCTGAGACAGGTAAGAGGGTAATATTTCATGAATTACTCACACCTGAGGAGGCATTAAGCAAGGTATTTAGTGCAGTTAAGGTTGAGCCGTTGGGAACGGAAATTATTAGGATTGAGGAGAGTTATGGGAGAGTTTTGGCGAGGGATGTATATTCACGGATTGATGTGCCACCATTTGATAGGGCAACAATGGATGGTTTCGCTGTCAGGGCTGAGGATACGTTTGGGGCTGATGAGTTAAATCCAGTTAGGTTAAGGGTTATTGGTAATGTGGAGACTGGGGTTGAGGAGTTGCCGCAGATTAATCACGGTGAGGCCGTTGAAATAGCCACAGGAGCGCCCATGCCGCCTGGCGCCAATGCTGTGGTTATGGTTGAATACACTAGGCGGGATGGCAATGAGTTAATGATATACCGCTCAGTAACGCCTGGTGAGAACGTAATGTCAGCAGGCTCTGACGTGATGATGGGTGAGTTAATACTTAGGAGGTGCACGGTTATTAGGGAGAGGGAGGTTGGCTTACTTGCGGCTGTGGGTATTGATAATGTTGAGGTGATTAAGAGGCCTAGGGTTTCAATAATTTCCACGGGTAATGAATTAGTTAGTCCAGGTAAGGAGTTAGGTCGTGGTAAGATATACGACATAAACACATACACAATAGCGCATGCCGTTAGGTCAATGGGTGCTGAGCCAATAATCATGGGCATCGTTAGGGACAACATTAATGAGATGAGGAGTATGTTAAGCAATGCCTTAGGCACTAGTGACTTAGTGCTTCTTTCAGGTGGTACATCCGCTGGGCTTGCTGACTTAACATACAAGGTACTTGATGAATTAGGTCCTCCAGGCATAGTAGTTCATGGACTTAAGGTTAAGCCTGGTAAGCCAACGGTTATTGCGGTATCGCGGAATAACAAATTAATTGTTGGTTTGCCTGGTTACCCAAGTTCCGCTCTAATGATATTTAATATAATTGTTAAGCCAATACTGGCTAAAATGCTTTGTATGGGGATTGATGAGGTAAGGGTTAGGGCAAGGCTGGCGATTAGGGCTGATGGTGCAAAGGGTAGGAGGGCACTATACCCAGTTAGCCTTGTTGATACGGGTCATGGTATTGTGGCCTACCCATTACCTGCTGAGTCGGGTGCCATAAGTACGCTGGCCTTTGCCGATGGTTATATAGCGATCCCCGAGACTGTGGAGTACCTGGATAGTGGTGATGAGGTTGAGGTGGCACTATTCACACACCAGTACATGCCGGCTAACCTATATATAATCGGTAGCCATGACCTTGGACTAGACGTATTAATACCGATGCTTCCAGGTTTCATTAGGGCTAGGGTAATCAATGTTGGTTCTATGGGTGGGTTATACGCTGTTAAGCGTGGTGAGGCTGATGTAGCCGGCTTACACCTGGTTGATGAGGAGACTGGTCAGTATAATGTACCGTACATGATTAAATATAGTGTTAATAATGCTGTGCTAATTAGGGGTTACTCCAGGGAGCAGGGACTCATAATACCCAGGGGTAATCCCAAGAATATTAGGAGTGTTGAGGATTTACTTAGGGATGATGTGAGGATTGTTAATAGGAATAAGGGTGCAGGCACTAGGTTTCTACTTGATATGAAATTGAAGGAGATAGCCTCAAAAATGGGCATTAAATTTGAGGATTTAGTGAAGAGGATCAATGGTTATTATTACGAGGTTAAGACACACACGGCAGTTGCAGCGGCGGTGGCTCAGGGTAAGGCTGATGTTGGTGTTGGTATTAGGGCCGCGGCCGCAATGTACAGCCTTGACTTCATACCACTTGGTTGGGAGAGTTATGACTTTGCAATATCAATTGATAGGCTTGAGAAGGATAGTGTTAAGGCATTCCTAAGCATGTTGAGAAGTAATGAGTTTAAGGAGGCCCTTGAGAGATTACCTGGCTATAGGGTTCCCAATGATATTGATGAGATTATTTGGAAAAGTCAATGATTTTAATTTTAATATTCAACACAGATAGAACTACTTAGTGGGTAGTTTATCTACGAAGTACACCTTCCTAAGCTTCTTGTAAAATGCAACCCTAGAATTTACAAAGTCAATAAGGTCCTTATCAGATATCTTATCCCTATACTCATCATGAAGAACCACATATGCAACAGGTAACTGGCCAATGCTTGGGTCATCAGCCTGCTCACCAGTTACATAAACCTCCTTAACAGCTGGGTGTTTCATTAGCATTATTTCCAAGTCTCGTGGAAATATTGGGTAGCCCTTGTACTTAATCATTCTTTTCTTAACGCCTCTGAAATACAGTAATCCCTTGTCATCCATCATCATTAAATCACCAGTTAGTAACCAACCATTGTAGAAAGCTTTCCTAGTGTCCTCCGGATCTGAGTAGCCCTTCATAATCCAGGGCGCCTTGGCAGCTAATTCACCAACCTCACCCATGCCTAATTCCCTGGATGGATCGTTAGGATCTACTATTTTCAATTCAGCACCAGGTATTGCGGAACCAACGGTATTAGTCACGTCCTTATACTTGGTTGGTTGTACGGTAAGTACGTATGCCTCAGTCAAGCCATAGAATTGAATAAGCGGTACACCGAACTTCTGGTAAAAACCTAGTTGTGTTGATGGCGATAATGGTGCAGCCGCTGAAAGTGTTAGTCTTAATGATGATAACATGCCTGGACTCAGATCCTTATTATTAAGGATTTGATCAAACATTAGGGGTACTCCTGCGAATACGGTTACGCCATACCTATGTATTAACTCAGGCGTATCCTTAGCATCAAAACGCCTGGCAATAACAATCCTAGCGCCTCTAACGAAGGCTGACATGAACTCCGTAAGTCCAAGTATATGGGATAATTGAGCCACCACTAGGACAGAGTCACTTCGACCAAGCCCTATTGCTTCACCGAATGCGTATGGACCCGAATACAAGCTGAAGTATGTATGCCAAACCTGCATGGTCCTTCCAGCAATACCAGCATAGTAGTAAATTAAGCCAACATCATCCTCCTTAACCTCTACGGGTTTGAAACCAGTCAATGAACCAGCGCTTAGTAAATCCTGAAAACTTAGTATGCTTTCCTTAGCCGTGTCAACACTGATGACTTTATACTTCGATAAGACGGTTGATTCTCTCTCGATGACTGACTTATCGGTAATAACAACCTTAGGTACAGAATCGCTTAATTGATAATCGAGATCCTCAGATATTGTTAATGGGTCTATCATAACCGTTGCAGCGCCAAGCATCCATGCTGCAAATAATGAGATAACGGTCTCCACACTATTACTCATCATTATTACAACCCTATCCCCATAATTAACACCAAGCCTATTGAGAGAGTTCGCTAACTTAACTGATTTATTATAGAGTTCCTCGTACGTTAGTGATAAGCCATGTTCGTCAATTAATAATACATCGTTAGGACGATCCCTTAAATACCCAAGTAATGCATCAATAGGGTTTTGATGAGGATAATTCAATTCTGTCGACATAGGCATCACGGCTTTATGTAACCACGCTCCATTAAGGCAGCCTTTATATCATCTAATGTCCTAATATCATCCAGTGTTGATACATCGCCATACGGTTCATTCCTCACCAATGCCCTCAATAACCTCCTCATTATCTTCCCGGACTTAGTCTTTGGTAATCTCCTTACTATTACTACATCATCCACCCTAGTCCCTGACGCCCTTGCGAACTCCTTAATATCATTAACCAAGGTCTCAGATGGTATCTCCCCAGACTTTAGTACGACAAAAGCCAGGACCTTTTCACCACCGCCAGGTGCTGGAACACCTACAACTGCCGCTTCGGCAACTGCCCTGTGCCTTGCGAGGATGCCCTCTATGTCCATTGTACCAAGTCTTTCACCAGCAATGCTTAGTATGTCATCTGCCCTGCCAAGTACGTATAGATAGCCGTCGGTGTCGTAAAATCCATAATCACCTGTATAGAAGTAACCAGAGAACCTGGACCAATACGTCTTTATTAATCTCTCATAATTGGGGTCATTCCACATCTTAGCCATTGCTGGGTTTGGAATAGCAATGACTATGTAACCCCTCTGTCCAGGTGGTAGTGGGTTACCATCATCATCAACCACAAGCCACTTACTACCTGGGAATTGAATACCCGTCGAACCAGGTTTAAACGGTATTTCACCAAGGCCATAGGGTGTTGCGGCTATTGGTATTAAGTGCTCAGTCATCCAATAGGCATCTGCAATTATTGTGCTCGGTAATTGCTGAATATACCACTCAGCAACACTTGGATTGAGAGTCTCGCCAGTGTTGAGTATTATCCTTAGGCTCGATAAATCTCCCTTAAGGGCCTCCTCACCAATACTCCTAATTGTGTAAAGTGTAGTTGTACTACTCCAAATCAGTGAGACGTGGTACTTCTCAATAATCCTAGCGAATAAATCCCTCTTATAGCCAATAAATCCCTCGAATAAAAGGCTCGTTAATCCCATCACGGGTGCGGTATATAAATTAGCCATAGGCCACACAGGCCAACCTAGTTCGCTTATTGTCCACCAAACATCTACATCTTGCGGATTAAATAACGCCCTAAATGTCCAATTAAGGCCTATTGGGTAACCACCATTACTTTGCCATAAGCCCTTAGGTCTTCCCGTCGTACCTGATGTATAGTATATCGTGGCTGGTTCATTCGCCTCCACCGGTGTGGGTTCAACATAGACCTTGCCCTTGGGAGCCGCATCCTCATACACAATATCCCTACCCTGCTTAATATTAAAGTCAGAAAAACCTCTGGAGACTACGAGTACCTTCTCCACAGGTGTCTGATACTTTTCGAGTGTCCTATCAATTAAGTCCTTCATCCTGACCTCCTCACCAGCCCTAAATCCCTTTGATGCAACCACGAAAATCTTTGACCCACAATCCTGAAGCCTATATGCAAGTGTCTCCTCGCTTAAACCTGCATAGTGAATCACGAGGGTAGCGCCAAGTCTATGTACGGCAAGACCGAAGTAAACAGCCTCCGGTATGCTCGGCATCATCATGGATACTGTATCCCCCCTCCTAACGCCAAGCTCCTTAAGTAAATAGGCAGCCCTATTTACCTCCCTATAAAGATCCCAATAACTAATGACCTTACTATCGCCTCTCTCATTCTCATAGTAAAAAGCAACCCTATTAGCCCTAGCTGGTATATGCCTATCAACTGCATTATAACTAATATTTAGGTAACCACCCCTAAACCAATAAACATCGGGCGCCTTACCTTCAAGTATTGACTTCGGTCTCTCAAACCACGTTAAATAATCAACCTTATCAGCCCAGAACTTAGCTGGATTTTCAGCGGCCTCAATAGCAATTCGCCTAATCCTATCTAAGGAATAGAACTTTTGATTAACTGCCATGTATTAATGGTTATATTTGAATTTTAAAGCATTACCTTATGAAATACATGGTTTTTTATCAATATTATCATTTATATAAGTAAATTGTTATTTCAATTAAGAAATCATAATATATAAGTAATATAAATCATTAATTACTTTGGTGATAATGATACGGATGTTCATACAGGTCTTTTGATTTTCATGACTTATTAACTTAAATATACAATGATTTAGTGTCATAATATCTAATTTATCCTAGAATAGTATTATTAATATTGCATTTATTTCCGTAATTTACTTGGTGATTCGACAAACAAGTATTTAAGTACCTAGATTCTCTCTGGTTTAATGATCATTGATTTAGCCAGAATCATTATTAGATTTAAGGCTTATTGGGCGTTAATTAAAGGCCTTAGGGAGTTTATTGAGGATTATCCATTTGATGAGATTGCGATTAAGGCTATTAAGGGCCGTGATGCGGTTTATCCATTTGGTGAAGTCGCTACTTATGGTTCTGCCATACTTGGTTCCGGGGTTTATGACAGAAGGGGATTTCCACGTATTAAGACTCTAGACAATTCAATAATACTGTTGCCACCGGCATTCACACCAAGGAGACTTGAGAAGATGACTGAGTTACTTCGGGAGCCAACCTTCATGGATGTGAACCTCGAGGATTCATTAGGCGGCTTTAAGGTTTCCATGCCCATAGTTGTTGGTTCGATGGGATCAACAACAGTAGCCAGTAGGTTCAGCCTTGATATTGCTAGGGCAGCTGCTAAGGCAGGTATTGTGATGGGTATTGGGGAGAATGTGGCCGCCGTAAGGGGTTACTCAAGAAGATATACAAGAGGTCACCCAAGTTTTAAGGAGAGGTTGATGGCATACTTAACGAATGTTGATAAGTATGGTGGGGTCATAATTCAGCAAAATGTTGAGGATGCGTATGACGAACTCTGGAATAGGGTGTATAGTGATAAGGATGTTGAGCCCTACATTGAGGAGGGTTTGATTGGCTTTGAGATTAAGATGGGGCAGGGGGCAAAGCCTGGGCTTGGTGGTGTGATCAAGATTCCTAAGGAGGAGGCAATAAGACTCAAGGCTAAGTATCACTTTGAGATCGATCCTGAGAAGATTAGGGCTAAGTACATAACCAGGTACTCGGTGCCTGGAACGTACACGGAGGACATACTCAGGGGCATGATTAGGTTCATGAAGACGGCATACCCAAGGGCGAGGATTTGGATTAAGCTCGGTCCCTATAGGGATGTTGATAGGGCCATTAGCATAGCCCATGAAGAGGGTGCTCACGCCGTGGTTATTGATGGAAAGGAGGGTGGCACTGGTATGGCGCCTTCAGTGGCCATGAAGGACCTGGGCTACCCAACAATAGTGGCTCTTAAGAAGATACATGATGCCAGGAAGTTAGGAATAACTAATATATCCTTACTGCTCGCAGGTAGGCTCTATAATGGTTCACACGTGGTTAAGGCCATAGCCCTTGGTGCCAGCGGTGCCTACATGGCTAGGCCGTTCCTCATGGCGGCGATGGTTAAGGGCGAGAGAGGTGTTTTGAATTACATAGAGGCTGTTAAGGAGGAGATGCAGATGTTAATATCTGCGTTGGGTAAGTATGGCATTAAGGAGGTCAATACGGAGGACGTCGCAGCACTCGATAGGGATGTTGCAGAAATGCTTGGGATTTCCTATGTCTACTCATCCTCATTTTAATGGGTCTAGCTTAATAATGGGCCATTTTTAGTGTCCCTGTGAACCTGAGGGCGTTTGTTAAGCTTTCGAGGATCGAGCATGGAGTATTAACTAGCTTAATAGTTATTGCATCCTACGTAATAGCAGGTGGCAGGAACACTATCGCTATGGTGCTTCTTTTCCTATCATCATTACTTACTGAAATATTCCTCTTCACTACAAACGATATTTATAATATCGAGGAGGACAGAATTAACAGGCCGGATGCGCCTCTTGTGCGTGGTGAGGTATCCATTAAGGAGGCTTGGTTTTTATCATTATTATCATTAATCATAGCAATATTACTTAATGCGCTTGGTATAGTCATGAAGTACTTAATGACCTGGAGTATAGTAATACTACTCATGGCCATCATACTTGGTTTCTCCTACAATTATAGGCTGAAGAGGGTTATTATTGTAAATAATATTCTAGTGGCAACAACATCATCATTAACCTTCCTATATGGATTATACGCCACCTCCTCAATACCACCAACGCTAAACATCCCCTACCTATTATTTACCGTATCCTTCCTGGCCACAATAGGTAGAGAATTAGTTAAGGGTGCAATTGATGTTGCGGGTGATGTTAGAGCCAGTGTTAAGACTATAGCGAATGTTTACGGCATTAAATCAGCAGTAATACTTGCAGTGGTGTTTACGTTTATTGCGGTCTTTATATCTCCATTAATAGTGATTCAAGCCCTTCATGAATTCTATGGCTTAGTACTGTCCGTAGGCGTCCTAATGACGGATGCCATCCTCATATACATATGCATAATGCTACTGAGGAGTACTAATTACATGGATAGGTTTAGGTTTTGGTCTCTTGGGGCTATGGCTATCACGATAATAGCATACCTAGTGTTCGCATTACTATTGTTTGTTCATTAGATTCCAAGAACACTTCGAAGAATTGCTAAATAATTCACCTCCTTAAGCTTCATTTCCCTAAGTGATGGTATCTCAATGAGCATTGGTTTCCTCATTTTCATTCTCATCTTATCGAAATCCTCCCTAACCCTATCCACTAGATCGCTTGTTATTAGTAATGCACCAACACTCTCCTCAAGACTTAACTCCTTAATTATTGATATTACATTCTCATTTTCATTAACAACCCTACCCTCAAATCCAAGTAACCTAAAGGTATAGACCGTATGCTCATCACCAAGCACTACTGCACGCACGTTCTCAGACACTATAATGAATTTATAAAGTTAATTACATAATCACCATGGCTCCCTCTTAAGCCTGAGTAAATAAGCTATGGTGTTCGTGGCCAGGTGTATTGGTGGTGTTATTATCACCGCGATGACCACGTAAATCACCCTTAGGACACTTGATTGAATGAACCACAGGGCTAGTAATGCCGCCAGTAGGAAGTCAAGTTGGTCAAGTAGCGGCGCTGATGCTCCACGGGGCAGCCCAAGTCTCCTCTTAATGAATGCCCCAAGTAAGTCGCCCAGTAACGCCGCAATGCACATTACAAATACGGCCAATGGATTTGGGAGCTCTGAGGCAATGTTCACAGCCCTGGTTACTATGATGTACGTTAACTCTCCAATTACGAAACCAGCCAATAGACCCGTAATGAAACCCTCATACGTCTTCCCATCACCAAAAAGCCTTTTCCCATCAATGAAATTCCTACCGAGATCTATGGGCGTCCTACGCCTAAACACCTTACTGGCCACGACAGGCGTTGCATTGGCGACATATGGAGGCCAAATAATCAGTAACGTAATTATGAAGTCCCAAAGTAAGCTCACACGTAATCACTCGAGACTATGCCTCTTGATTAAGTGCGTTATCGCGGAGTTCTTCGTTATGAATTCCTGACCGCACACGAGGCAGTAGTAAACGTCCATTCCATTACGCCTAACCGAAACTATCAAGTGTTCCTTAATGTGCCTAAGGAATGTCCCCTCACCATTTAATTTCGCGCCGCAGATTTCACATGTTATTGTCTTACCACCAACCCTACCATGCTTACGCATGTGGGTAACGAAGGAATTTGCGTCAACCTCAGCACCGCACTTTGGGCACTTCAGCTTGGGCCTTGGTATGGCCTTGGTTATTGCGTCAACTACTTTATTGGCATCCTCACCCATGTAATCGCACAGTGGGCAGACAACCACCTTAGTTAATGCCTTAGCCGCAGTGCTCATAGTCGTGAGAACCCTAACCCTCTTACTTTTTAAGTTCTAACACCCAGCTAAGGTAATGAGTAGAGTCATAGGCTTGGCAATGCCCAGGTGGGACTTGGGTACCGTGGGTTACGTGGCGAGCTTACCAAGTGAAATTGATAATGCATACTCAGAATTATTTCTACGTTGTTATCCAACTACCGTGGATATGACTAGGGAAATGGATAGTAAGGTCTCCTGCATAGTCAATACAATTAAGAGGGGGTTACCCATAGTTAGTGTTGTATTTCTGCTTGATCCTTACGGTATCGCCAATGACATCGGTACTAAGTATGGTATTAGGAGGGGGCTCATCCTTAATAGTGTGTATTCGTGGTTTATTAATTACCTAAGGAATAACGGTCTCATTACTGACGTAGATGTGGTGGAGCTTGACCAGGAATTATCAGTATTAATGCTCAGTATTAAGGCTAGGGTTGGCGGTAATGCCAGTATGATAGCCGGTGTTATGGCTACGATAGTGATGAACCGGAGAATTAAAGTCGATGAATTACCCATAAGGATAATGGATATCCGAAATGACGCGATTAACCATGTTAGGAGTGTGTTCTCCATTCATTAATCAGTATTTCCAGCGCTCATTCACTGATCAGCCAAATGCCTCCTCATCACTGCGTATTAACCTACCCAATTACTTATACTTAAAGGCTTTTTGCGGTAGGTAGGGTGATTCTTAAATATAGCCTCATTAATGTATAGGCTATGGTAGGGGGTACACCGATTAGGGAGAGTGATATTAAGAACTACCCGCATGAGGAATGGACGAGACCATTCCAGTACAGTGTGACCGCTGGTACGGCTTACTCCAAATTCCTAGATGGCCTGAGGAATGGTAAGATATACGGTACGTACTGCAGCAAGTGTGGTCATGTGTTTGTACCACCTAAGATGTATTGCCCGTATTGTTTTAAGCCTGTGGATGGTTGGGTTGAGGCTAAGGATGAGGGTACGGTAATCACGGCGGTGGTTAGTTACATAAGCGCTACGAGGGAGCCGCTTAAGGAGCCTAGGGTTGTTGGTGTGATTAAGCTTGATGTGCCTGGCAAGGAGTTCAGTGAGCATAGGTTTCCCGGCATAATGCATTACCTATGTGTTGATCCCGATGATGTTAAATCAATGAAGGTATTTGGCATGAGGGTTAAGGCTCGGTGGAAACCTGCCAATCAAAGAACGGGGTCTGTACTGGATATTGAGTGCTTCGAGCCTGTGAGGTGAGAGGGTATGTCCTTCGAGAAGATAAACGTGAATACGGATATTAGGCATTGGCTCCACACCATTGAACAGGGATATAGGTACACGGCCGGTCCAATAGGCACTAAGTTCCTTGAGGGCATTAAAGCCGGTAAATTACTCGCTGGTAAATGCCCTGTGTGTGGTAGGTTGTTGATTCCGCCAAAGGCCTTTTGCCAGTACGATTTCGCCGAGATTAAGGACCTCGTTGAGATAGCGCCCGTGGGTGTTGTCAGGACTTATACGGTGGTTTATGAGGATTCGTATGGAAATAAGTTGGCTAAGCCGGTAATTATTGGTTTCATAGAGTTCCCAGGGGTTGTTGGTGGTCTTATCCATTACATAATTAATGCTGAGCCCAATAATGTTAGGGCCGGGCTTAAGGTTAGACCTGTTTTCAAGCCTGAGAGTGAGAGGAGGGGTTCAATAACCGATATTATTGGTTTTGAGCCTATTTAGGGTCTTTGAAATGCCAAAAACTTAAATAGGCATAGGGTTGTTGATTTTCCTTGAATGAGCCAAACGCAGAGAAGAATTCCTGTCTATAAGAAGATACTTCAGGATAAGGTTAAGGAGTGGATGATTAAGGAGTTCCTAAACTATAGGTTGGCTAAGCAGGGTTACGTGGATTCTGACGTATTGAAAACCCCACTTGGTACCAGGATAATTATTTATGCCGAGAGGCCGAATAGGATAATTGGTAGGAAGGGCGTTATCGTCAAGGAATTAACTGATTTACTCAGTAGGAAGCTTGATGTTGAAAACCCAATAATTGATGTAACACCAATACAAAGTCCAGAACTTAATCCCAAGATTATTGCGAATAGGATTGCGTGGGCAATGACTAAGGGCGTTAAGTTCAGGAGGGCTGGCATGATAGCCATTAGGCAGATAATGGATGGTGGCGCAAAGGGTGCTGAGGTGACAATCAGTGGTAAATTAACCAGTGAGAGGTCAAGGTTTGAGAAGTACGTATTTGGTGTCATTTATAAGAATGGTTTTGATTCAAGGACGAAGGTACAGAGATTCGTGGGTCAAGTACTCTTGAAGCCGGGTCTTTACGGCATTGAGGTTAGAATAACACCACCAATTAGATTCAGTGATGAGTTTCAAATAAAACCACCAAGTAGGGAGGTAGTTACTGAGGCACAGGCACAACAGGCAGAGGGTGGTGAGGGTGGCGAGCAGGCAGAAACTTAATGCTAAGACCATTAGGGGCATGAGACTTGAGGATAGGGCTAAATTACTCAATGACTTGAGGAGTGAGTTACTTAAGCTACAGACACAGAGGGAGCGAGGTACTCTGGATAATCCTGGTAGAGTTAGGGCTATCAGGAGGGCTATTGCCAGGATATTAACCATAATAAATGAAGAGACTAAGAAAGAAAATAAGGCAGGTAAATGAGTAAGCCGTTATTATTTAAGTTCATAGAAACTGTTAATTGTAGAAATAAGTCCTTAAATGGCGTCAGTGGCATGGTCATTGATGAAACGGCTAAGACAATTAAGGTTTTGACCTTAACTGGTTCCATTAAGGTTATTGTCAAGGAGGATTGCTGGTTCTATGTGAACATTAATAACTGTACGTATCTAGTTAATGGACGTAGGCTAATTCTTAAGGGAGGGAAAGGAAAATTTTTAAATTCGTAAAATAACCTTGCCTCGTGTCTGAGCAGGAACTTACCGAGCGATTGATTAGTGGTATTATTACCCGACTTGAGAATGAGATTAATGAGTGGAGTAACAATGTTAGGCTCAGGGCTGAGGCTGAGCTTCTTGATGGTGTTAAGGCAATCATTGATAAGTACTCAAGTACTCTTGAGAATATTGATAAGGAATTGAATATGGAGAGGGAGTATAGACTTTATGATGAGATGATGAAGGAGAAGAGGGAAAAATTGAGTATTCTTGAGAAGGCATATGAGGAGGTTGTTAGTAGGATTAAGGAAAGGATTAAGTCCATGAGAGGTACTGATGACTATAAGAAGTTCCTTAGGAATTCGATTCAATGGGCAGCGTCAATAATAGGTTCACAGGAATTAGTAATAACAGCAAGCAAGTCTGACAGGAGTGTTGTTAAGAGCTTGATATCGGAGCTAGGACTTAATGCGACCATAAACACAACAAGTGAGGACTTACTTGGCGTTATTGTCTCCTCCCAGGATGAGTCAGTGAGGATTGACGCAACACTGGATTCAAGGCTCAGGCTTATGGAACACCAAATAAAGACTTTACTAGCTCACTTGGCGTTGTCGGAGTAAGTCATTAATGATGTAGAATTAATTTTTTAAATATGTGAGGTTTTAGGCTAACGTGTCATCGAGTAAGGGTAAGATTGTTTATATCAGTGGGCCTGTTGTTAAGGCCGAATTACCTGGAGCATTGCTTTACGAGTTAGTCTTTGTTGGTGAGCTTGGTCTCTTTGGCGAGGTTGTTAGGATACAGGGTGATATGGCCTTCATACAGGTTTATGAGGAAACAACGGGATTAAGACCTGGCGAACCCGTTGTTAGGACAGGTGAACCACTTAGTGCATGGTTAGGTCCTGGCATACTTAATAGGGTTTATGACGGTGTTCAAAGGCCATTACCATTAATATTTGACCTAACGAAGAGACCCTTTGTTGCGAGGGGCATCAACTATGAGAAATCACCACCATTAGATTTCAATAAGAAGTGGAAGTGGATACCAACTGCCAAGGTTGGTGATGAGGTAGAGGTTGGTGATGTACTTGGTGTTGTCCCAGAGACGCCACTCGTTGAGCATAGAATACTCTATCCACCGATATATAGAACTGGCGGTGTTGTTAAGTACATAGCCCCTGAAGGTGAGTACACAATAGATGATGTGATTGCCGAGGTGGAGACCAAGGAGGGCACTGTGAAGGTCAAGATGTGGCATAAATGGCCTGTGAGAAGACCAAGACCATTCAGGGAGAAGTTGCCGCCAGTTGAACCATTAATAACGGGCATTAGAGTTATTGATACATTGTTCCCAGTAGCCATTGGTGGTGCAGCGGCAATACCAGGGCCATTCGGTAGTGGTAAGACAGTCACAATAAGGACCCTGGCAATGTATAGTGAGGCTAAGCTGGTCTTCCCAGTGCTTTGTGGTGAGCGTGGTAATGAGGCTGCGGATGCATTGCAGGGATTACTGAAGCTTGTTGATCCGAACACGGGTAGACCGTTGATGGAGAGGACAACGATTATTGTCAACACATCAAACATGCCTGTGGCGGCTAGGGAGGCTAGTATATACATGGGTGTTACCATTGCTGAGTACTTCAGGGATCAAGGTTATGACGCGTTCCTGATGGCTGACTCAACGAGTAGGTGGGCTGAGGCAATGAGGGAGGTTGCCCTGAGAATTGGTGAGATGCCTAGCGAGGAGGGATTCCCAGCGTACTTACCGACTAGATTGGCCGAGTTTTATGAGAGGTCTGGTAGGGTTGTGACTTTTGGTAAGGGTAATAGGTTGGGTTCGGTGACTATAGCGGCATCAGTATCGCCACCTGGTGGTGACTTCACGGAACCAGTAACAAGCCATACACTCAGGTTTGTAGGGGCGTTCTGGCCATTGGATGCTAAGCTTGCTTACTCAAGGCATTATCCAGCCATTAATTGGCTAATGGGCTTCAGTAGGTACGTCGACACAGTGGCCGAGTGGTACCAGAAGAATGTATCCCCTGACTGGAGGGAGCTTAGGGATGAGGCTGTTAGGATACTAACCAGGGAGGCTGAGCTTCAGGAGGTCGTTAGGATACTTGGCACTGAGGCACTTAGTGAGCAGGAGAAGCATCTATTAAATGCAGCATTCATAATTAGGGAGGGCTTCCTGAAACAGGATGCTTATCACCCAGTCGATGTTAGGTCTTTGCCACCCAAGCAGTATTGGTTATTGAGACTTATCATAACATTCTATAGGAAGGGACTTGAGGCAATAAGCCATGGAGTTCCAGCCTCAGCACTTAGAGAGTTGGATGCGGTTAAGAGACTGCCTAGGCTTAGGATGGAGGTTAAGAATGAGGAGTATAAGAAGCTAGTTGATTATGAGCAGGAATTGGTAAATGCAATAGGGAATTTAGTTAAGCAATACGAATTACAGAAAGCAACGGTTACCGCATAATTATTCGACTAATTAATACAGTCTAAATACTAATAATAATGTTCACTAATGATCTTATTAATTGATAACTTTCATTTCCACATAGAATAACCATGAACTTATCACATGATATATTGCTTAACTTCCGTAACTCGTTAGCAGCCTCCTGTGACAGCTCATCCAAGTAATTATTAAGTTTGAGTATTAGGAATCGATTTTGCGGGCATATGAATTTAATAAATAATACTGCATCTGACCCATTCCTTATTGCTATATCCCTTAGCCTAACAACCTCGTTCTCATTAATACTACGACTTATTACCGACGCATAGCACTTCTTACAATTGCACCTAAATACTTGGGAGAATTGATTAACCTCCCTTACCTCATCAATACTGAAGTCACGTAATAATTTACCAAGTAATTCTTCACCTTTACTCGTTAATTCAGCGCCACCCTTCATTACCCTAATTGCCCCCCAATTCTTAAGTTCATTCAGTACGCGCCTCACGACGCCCTCCCCCATACCAGAAACAGAGCTCAGTGAGTACCTACCCATTCTTCCATACTTCTTAAGCATTAGGAGCACTGTTAATTCCTCAGCACTCATTCGAAGTAAATCTATATTCTAAAGTAAAATAACTTTTCCTTACCAAGTTATACTTATTAATCCTTATGATAATTGTGCCTGGTGACCATTATCTGCCCAGTAAGGGCATGTACACCAATTCAAGGGAGTTACCAATAATAGTTTACAACACCGTGTCAAAGAACCTTGAGAGAATAACCCTACTACGACCTGGCCTAGCTAGGATCTACGTATGTGGTTTAACACCATATGACTCTATGCATGTTGGTCATGCAAGAACATTCGTATTCTACGACATACTTAGGAGGTACCTGGAGTACCTCGGTGTTGAGGTTAGGTTTGTGACTAATTTCACGGACATTGACGATAAGATAATTAACAAGGCTAAGCAGGAATTCGGGAGCGACTTAATTAATAGGTGGTATGAGGTACCGAGCAGGTATATTAAGGAGTTCTTTGATGCCATAGACAAACTATACGTGAAGAGGGCATATGCCTACCCAAAGGTTACTGAGAATATAAGTGATATGTTAAAGTGGATCCAGGAATTAGTAGGTAAGGATCTTGCCTATGTGAGTCCTGATGGCTCCGTATACTTCGACATAACTAAGGTGCCGAGGTATGGTGAATTCTCGGGGCAAAAAATTGAGGATTTAATCGCGGGCGCCAGGGTTGAGCCCGAACCAGGTAAGAAGAATCCACTAGATTTTGCGCTCTGGAAGTCATGGAGTGAAGGTGAGCCTTGGTGGAATAGCCCATGGAGTCCAGGTAGGCCCGGTTGGCATCTTGAGTGCGTGGTCATGTCCAGTAAGTACCTTGGCGTACCCTTTGATATACACGGTGGTGGGCAGGACCTAATATTCCCTCATCATGAGAATGAGATTGCCATTGCCAGGGTCTACTTTGGCATTGATTACTTTGCCAAGTATTGGATTCATGTTGGTCTGGTAACCATTAAGGGCCAGAAAATGAGTAAGTCGCTTGGTAACATAATACCAATAATGGATGTGCTCAAGAAGTACGATGGAGAAGTGCTCAGGCTGTATTACTCAATGGCTCAGTATAGGAAGCCAATGGATTTCGACCCAGATGCCCTAGACCAGGTTAGGAATTCATTAATGAGTATATACGCGGCATACGACATGCTGACCGAAGTCATAAATGAAGCTCCTGATACGGGTGACGAGGATAATAAATTACTAAGTAGGGTTAATGATTTTGTTAACTCCTTTGAGGAATCGTTAAATAATGACATAAATACGAGCGGAGCGGTTGCAGCACTCATGGACTTTGCTAGGTATATAACATCCACAGTGATTTACAATACTCAGCACTTCTCAAGGACGGCATTAATGAATGCCCTAACGGCATTTACTGATTTAGCGAATATACTAGGCATATTGAACAGGACTAGGTTACCTCCATCCATCATTTCACTTATAGAGGCCTTAATTAGGGTTAGGGCTCAGTTAAGGGCTAGGAAAATGTTTGACTTAGCTGATGAGATTAGGAATGAGCTCGGAAGACTTGGTGTTGTAATTAGTGATGTTGGGGGAAAGACGTATTGGTATATTGATAGGGATAGGTTATATCAATAGGTTAAGTAATACTTATTATTCTTCAATTTGATATTACACATAATGAGGACAGTATTCCTGAGTAATGGTGTATTGGCCGTATTGTATGATGAAAACTACTACATAAGGGATATTTACTATCCATTACTTGGTCAGCATCATCATCATTCCTTCAGTGGTATGTTTAAGATTGGTGTTTGGCACGATGGTAGGTTCACGTGGCTAGAGAACATTAGTAATAAGGAGATTAGGTTCAATGGTTCTAAGGCAGAGCTTCATGCCCAATGGGATGGACTTGACATTTACATGGAAGATACTGTATTAATACCACAACCTGTGCTCATTAAGCATGTTGCGATAAAAGGCCCTGGATTCATTAGGGTAATATTTTACCATGACTTTAGGTTGAATGGTTATGAGGCAGGGGATACGGCATTCTACGATCCCTCACTTGATGCGGTTTTTCATTATAAGGCTACAACATGGTTCGGGGTAGCATCAACAAACCCAATATATGAGTACACCATAGGTAGGAGGGATCTTAATGTTGTTTTACCTGATTGTGAAGATGGCATTTTAAGTAAGAACCCAATAGCTCAAGGCTCTGTGGCATCCGCAATATCCATAGCAAGCCCCGAGTTTTACTACTTCGTTATTGCCGGTGATAATTATGAGAAGGTTATGAGGTTGATAATTGAGCTTAGGGATGAGGATAATATACGAACATACTTCCGTAGGTCGATTAATTACTGGAGCAATGTTGCGTCTGAGTATGGTGATGATGAATTAGCTGCGCAAAGCATTGTTGTATTACTTGGACATGTTGGTATTAATGGTTCAATTCCTGCTTCCCTGGACACATCAATAATAAAGTTCAACCTGGACACGTACGGCTACCTATGGCCTAGGGACGCGGCGTTTGCTGCCATGGCCCTTGACATGGCTGGTTACTATACATTCACGAAAAGGCTCTACTCATTAATGTTTAGGTTATTTGGTGGCGAGGGCTTCCTATTCCAGAAGTATAATCCAAGTGGTACCTGGGGCTCGACGTGGCATCCATGGACCGTCAGGAGTAGGAAGTCGCTTAATATTCAGGAGGATGAGACGGCCACTGTGATCTACGCCTTCTGGCACTATTTCCAGAGGACTAGGGATTATGACCTACTTAGGGAGGTTTATGATGTAATAACTAGGGCTGCTAACTTCATGGTTAATTTTAGGGATGAAAAATTGAAATTACCCCTAGAATCCTTTGACCTATGGGAGGAGAGACTTGGCGTGCATACGTATACCGTTGCATCCGTATATGCTGGCTTACTTGCTGCGAGTAATTTGGCCAAGATGCTTGGTGAGTATGAAAGTGCCAGTAAGTGGGAGGAGGCTGCCATGGAGATTCGAGAGGCAATTAGGAACTACCTATTTGATAAGGATAGGGGTGTCTTCTATAGGTCTGTCAGGGTTGATAACGGTAAGGTAATTGAGGTCGATAAAACGGTAGACGCAAGTATCATGGGTATTTTTCTCTTTAATGCATTTGATGTTTATGAGCCAATGCTCGAGAGTAGTGTTAAGGTTATTATGGATAGGCTTTGGGTAAGGCACATAGGCGGCATTGCTCGTTATGAGGGTGATTACTACCAAAGGGTTCCCGGTGATTACAGTGGTATTCCTGGTAATCCATGGATAATAACGACCCTGTGGGTTACCCAGTACTACATGGTTAAGGGTGATTGTTATAAGGCCAGGGACTTAATATCATGGGTTAATAAGGTGAGGACACCCACGAACCTACTACCTGAACAGGTAGATCCGTTTAAGGGATTACCAACGTCAGTAACGCCTTTAGTTTGGAGTCATGCTGAATACTTAAGGACTTACATAATGAGGAAGAAACAATGTGTTTAGAGTCCCCAATATATTTCGTACAGTCTCATCCAATAACCACTCACTAGCCTATTCTTGCCTAAGATCTCTGTTATGGGTATATTGACTATATCACCGTTCCTATAGGCAACCATTTTACTGAAATCACCATTTTCAATTAAACTGTGGGTCTCCGTGGCGAATCTAACGGCTAATACCCTATCAAATGCCGTTGGAGCTACACCCCTAATTATATGCCCCGGAACCACGGCTCTAGTTTCAAGGCCAGTAACTTTCTCAATATATTGAGCTAATTCATTACCAACGCCACCAAGCCTCGAATGCCCGAACTCATCCCTAGGTCCACCGTACTCCTTAATACCCTCAGAAACAACAACCAAGGCCCACCCCCTATCCCTATACACCTCCTTAACCCTATTAGCCACGACATCCCAGTTAACAGGTCTCTCGGGTATGAGGACGAAATCAGCCATCGTAGCCAATCCAGTGAATAGGGCTATCCAGCCAGCTTCCCTGCCCATGACCTCAACAATACCAATCCTCTCATGAGAGATCAACGTAGTCTTAAAGGACTCCGTTACTCTGATGGCCTCATTAACCGCAGTATCAAAGCCAATAGTATAGTCAGTACCATATACGTCATTATCAATAGTCTTTGGAATACCAACGACATTAGCCAAACCCCTCGCCTGGGTCTGCGCAGCGGCGCTCAGGGTATCGTCACCACCAATGGCCACAATAACATCCAAACCAAGCTCCTTAAGATTCCTGGCAAAGGTCTCAACCCTAGCCTCATCCTTAAATGGATTTGTTCTCGATGTCCTAATGAATGTACCACCTGTGAATGCGAAGTCTATTAGGTCCTTAGACGTGACCCTCCTAACCTCCTTATCCAGTATTCCCCTCCAGCCATGGAATATTGCATAAACCTCATGCTTCCTCTCCAATAATTTAGTCAGTGTATATACGGCTATGTTAAGCCCTGGAGCATCACCTCCACCAGTAAGTATGCCAATTCTCACTTGACCTCACCCAATACCTCAACTACCTTCTTACCACCATAAACTATTTCTGAAAGCACCCTAGTGAATTTTAGGGCATCCCTTCTCTGCCACACGTTCCTACCAACGGCAATACCAATGGCGCCAGCCTCAATAACACCCTCAACCTGCCTTAGGAACTCCTCCTCAGTCTTCGTCTTTGGTCCACCAGACATTAATACGGGAACCTTACCAGCTACTTTCACAGCCCAGGAGAATGTCTTCGGATCACCAGTATACTTTATTTTCATGGCATCCGCACCAAGTTCGAGAGCCACCCTAGCCGCATAGGCAACGATCTCCGGTGCCGTTTCATTAGTTACCTTACCACCCCTTGGATAAGACCAAACAATAAGTGGCAAATCGAACTTAACTGCTTCCCTCTTTATCCTAGCCAATTCCTCAAACATCTTCCATTCATAACCACTACCTGGATATATTGTGTAGCCCACGGCAGATGCACCTAGGCTAACCGCCTCCTCAACGGTGCAGTTAGCCACTGATATTGGCTCACCATTGTATAGGCTTGTCTTACCATTCAACTTAACAATAAGTGGCACACTACCATCATAGTACTTCTCCGCAATACCCCTCTGGAAAACAATACCGTCAAAACCAGCCTCACGTGCTAATTTAATTATGTACCCTGGATCAACCGCATCAGGGTTGTCCATGAAGTCGGTTGGGCCGTGCTCAATACCGTGGTCATAAGCCAGTATTATTGACCTACCTCTCCTTGCGAAAATCCTTAGGAACTTCTCAACTAATGCAGTCATTAATTACTTCCTGAATAAACCCATATTTAATATATGGATGTTAGAAATGTGTTGCCGGGTATAATTATTATTACTCTAATGACTTTCCCAAGTGCTATTACCTTTCATTATTAATTGTAATTCCATAGATGTCCTGGATTTGCCTAAGTATGTCATTAACCATGAACCTAAGTATTTCGGAACCAACCTCAGGCTTTACGAGATCCCTACTTAACGAACCAACAACACCCGTTCTACTAACATCGATTGTCCTAACAATATTAATATTACCACTAACATCAACATTAATAATCCTATCCCACCTAACCAAGTCCCTATTTATCGCCGCTATCAAGGATGTTTCAACGGCATCTGCATGCCCAAAGGATGGGAAATACCTCGTTATAAAATCAATGACCCGCCTATTATACGCATAATAATGATAAATCCTCGGATTCCTCCTCGAGTAATTCCATTCCTTAACAACGATATTTAACGCATCAACATTACCACCATGTCCATTAACAAACACAACGCCAACCGGGTCCCACGCAGAAACCCCCTCAATAAAATCAAGGATATAGTGAATTAAGTTTTCAAAACGAACCCACGTAGTACCCGTAAATCCCACGTGCTCCATTGAGGAACCAACAGCAATCACAGGATAAAGCAACACCCTACTCGGCAACCTACGCTCGACTTCCTCAGCAACGTAGTTTGCAATGATCGAGTCAGTACCCAAGGGTAAGTGCGGACCATGCTGCTCCACAGAACCAATAGGCACAATAATCAATGAATCCTTAGGTACATCATCACGAGTTATCTCCAGAATTCTCACATAATAACATTAACTACGTGTTTATTAAAAACTATGTTTAGGTTGAAACATAACCATAGATAAATATGGACATGAAAATAAAAGAAAGAGTTGACCTGGTGCGGCCGCCGGGATTCGAACTTACCCCGCACGCCCAATCGGACGCACGGCCGGGTTCTGCGGCTCGGCAGGCCGCCATCCTAGACCAGGCTAGACTACGGCCGCCGCGCGGAATGATAATTTTGAGAGAATTTTAAGTTTTTTGTATCGGTCTTAGGTCCTGTTCTTCGATTTTGAAGGATTTCATGGTCGTTAGGGCACTGTCTATTTTTCTTAGTAGGTTTTCCTTGTTTATCCAGGGTATTTCATTGCTTGTGATTAACTCTCTTGCCCTGATTATTAATCTCCTGAATGCCTCTGGGTTGTTTTCCTGGATTTTCACGAAAGCTGCAGCTAATATTATTAATCCTCGTATGCCCTCGTCCTTACTCCTATGCCAAATCCTCTCAAGAGCTTCATGGGCTTCCCAAAACCGTTCTTCATTAAATAATCTGACGTACGTCATTGCGGCATTTTCCTCATTGAGTACTTTATCTTCATTCTCTTTATTTATACTTATTAATTCTCTAATGATAAAACCAAGTGACTTTATTTTTTCTATGGTCATGTCATTTATGTACAGATCTATTTCAATATGATCACTTGCAATTCTTACATTTATTATCTTAAGCCCTACTTGTCGTAACTCATTCATTAATTCCTGCCTATTAGCTGGTGTGAGTCCAGGATTGTTAACGACGATTAAGGTCCTATTGCCCTGCATTAGATATGTAATTTTATGCTGTTATTATATTCTTTAATTCAGGGCATATTAATCTCTCCTCCTTATTGAAGATCTTCATCTTATCAGGCTTAATAAGTAAGTGGGCTTCTCTTCCTGGTTCAATCGGTTCATCCGACACTACTATAATGTTTACACTCTCGTCGGATATTGGGGATACTACTATCCTGAAGACGCCTAGGGTATAACTTGAAACTTTAACCCTTATTTTACCAACATTAACAAATCCATGTATGTCCTGCTGCTCTATGAGTATTTTCATTTCATCTGGCCTTAGTCCAATTATGACTTCGTTATCATTAATTAATCCTTTAACTAGCGGTATTCTTAAATTAGCTATAAGTGCCGTGTCCTCGACCACCTTAGCAGAGAGCAGATTTATATCGCCACTAAGTGCTGCTATTAATGTCGTAGCTGGCGTATTATAAATATCGGTTGGGCTTCCTATTTGAGCAAATTTTCCATTTATTATTACACCAGCCGCATCAGCTATTGAGAATATGTCTGCAGGATCATGAGACACTATTATTGTTGTCAACTTACGTTCCCTCTGTATCCTCCTTACCAAGGCCCTTGCACTATCCCTTAATGCCGCATCTAAATTACTAAATGGTTCATCTAGTAGTAAAATCTTAGGGTTTTTCACTAACGCCCTTGCCAGTGCCGTTCTCTGCATTTGCCCGCCTGATAATTCCTTTGGGTAATGGTTAAGGACTCGTGTGAGTTCAAGTTCCTCAGCGATCTCCCTAACCCTCTTATCTATCTCGTGTTTGCTCATTTTAGCCATTTTTAACGGGAACGCTATATTATCGTAAACAGTCATGTTGGGATATAATGCCCAATTCTGAAAGACCATGGCTATATTCCTCCTCTCCGGTTCAATAACGATTCTACCTGGCTCTGACATAAGTTCATCATTAAAGTAAACATAACCATCAGTGGGTATTTCAAGGCCTGCTATTAGCCTTAATAGTGTTGTTTTTCCATGGCCACTTGGTCCAAGAATTCCAAAGGCTATTCCATCACTTATTTTATATGTTATATGATCTACGGCCTTAATTATATTCTTCCCTTTCCTGAAATACTTAGTTAATTCTTCCATTCTGACTGTAACCATAACTGACTTCTAATGCCTTGTACTTTGCTTTAAGTTTTTTGTGGGTAAAAATGTTTTAATGATTTTTATGAGTAAAATGCTGCATGGTCATATACCCTTGGCACCACCACCGAGTGCAGCTAGACCCCTTATGAAATATCTGCCTAGGAAGGCGAATATAATGAGTGGCACTAATGATGTTATTACACCAGCCGCAAATGATCTATTATAAAGTATTGCATAACCCCCAACGTATTGCCTAGCGGCTACTGGTAGCATGTAGAGGCTTGGTTTTGTGGCTATTATTAATGGCGTAAAGAAATCCTGCCAAACCATGAGGAATACAAATATTAATGTCGATAGGAATCCTGGCAAGACCAGTGGAAATATTACATGCCAGAATATGGACCAATCACGTGCACCATCAAGCCTAGCACTCTCTACTAGGTAATTAGGTACAACAGGTAGGAATATTGACATTAATAGTGCTGACATTGGTAGGTAGAATATGAAGTATGCAAAGGCAAGACCCCAATAGGTTTGGTAGATCCCTAGTGATGAAGTTAATTCAATTAAGGGCACGGTTAATGTCTGGGCAGGTAAGTATGTGGCTAGCGAAATTATTGAAAAACCTACATTACTAATCCATGGTCTCCTCTCCATTTGCATATAGAAGAAGTAAGCACCCATACTACCTAAAATTACTGAGGCTAGTGTAACAGGAATTGTAATTAGTAATTGGCGTATCATGGGAAATTCAAGGCCAACTAATGTACCGAAACCAAACCAATCAAAGTAATAGGCCTCCGTCGAGAATTGCCTAGGTAGTAATAGGATTGGAGCAGATGCAGCTTCCATGTTTGATTTGAAGCCACCAACAATCATGGCGTATAACGGAAATAACCATAAAATAACAAACATAACTGCAATCAACTGAAGTATTGCATACTTAATGACCCTAGTAATGTATTTATTATTCATGCTTATTCACCTCCTGAAGACCCACCTCTTAAGTCCAAGTAATGCATATGGTATAATCACAATAGCGGCTATCACAGCCACAAGGGTAGCCAACGCAGCTGCAACTGAGAAATACTCAGAATAGGCAAACAGGTAATAGATGTATGTTACTAGTGTCATTAATGTTGGGCTTGTTGCTGATCCGCTCATTATAAATGGTATGTCAAATATCCTAAATGAGAATAGAAATAATAATGCTGTGGTTATTATAAACCCATTCATTGAGTTTGGTAATAATACCCTAAATAGTAAGTTCATGCTAGATGCGCCGTCCAATCTAGCAGCCTCTATTATTGACCTATCTACACTTAGAAATGAAGCCAGGTAAAAGAGTACGGCTAAGCCCGTATATGCCCATACTTCAACTAACACCAGGGCTAATTGCGTATTTAATGGTGTTGCGAACCAAGGTATAGATGGCAAGTAGAGTTTTGATAGTAACCAATCTATACCAATCTGTGGATTAAATAGCCATAACCAAACTAGTGCAGTTGCTGTTGGTGGTATTGCTATTGGGTAGATGAATATTGATAGATATATGGCTCGTTGAGTATTATTAGGCAGGAAATAAAGTAAGGCGGCAAGTAATAAGCCAAGTATATTACCAATTGCTACGAGACCAACTGTGAAGAGTATTGTGTGCTCTATTGATGCATAAAAGAAATTCTGTGTAAATAGGTAGAGGTATGATAATAGGCCTGTGAATTTTGGGAATGGATTGAATAATGACCAATTCTCGAGTGATATTACGAAGTTCCATATTAATAGGAATACAATGATTCCTCCGAAGAATAGTGTAGGTATTGCCATTATCAGTGATTGCCTTACCATCAAAATAAAAATTGTTTTATGCTTTTAAGTTTAATGGTTGAGGTTGTGTTATTAGCTGCTTGTTTGCCACCAGGGTGTGTATGGTTGGTAGTGGTATGTTGTTGGGTTGACCCATGGTGGTAGGTAGTTGGCGAATGGGTGTCCTGGGTAGCCCATGTAGCCCAGCCCAAGCTTAACAGCAGCCATCCACTCATTATACGTCTCCTGCTCAGCAGAGGCTAAGAAACTATTAAACGTTGGTATATAACTAGCACCTACTTGCTGGAGATTCGAAACATAAGTATTTAAATTGCTAAATACATCATCAAATAAACCACCATCACTAGGAGCAATTGTGAACTGATTAGGTGGTGTTGATATTAATTGCTCGTAGTCAAACCACTGGGCTGGTGTTGGGTAGAAATCAGTACCATTGCTCCAAATTATTACACCCTTGCCACTTGAGGTCCAGATCTCCATACCTATGTATGAATCCCAAAACTCTGCCAGTTTGATGGCGGCGCTCTCATAAGGATTCTCATAAGCAGGTACGGCTACCGAATCTATAACTAATACGTAAATGCCCTGAGTTCCTGGAAATGGTTCCTCCATTAGTGTTATGTTTGTCCAGCTTGTATATGGTGATGTTGCTGGGTAGGTTATTGTGTGGTACCAGATGTATGCATATTCAGTTATCCAGTTACCGTTCACTTGGAATGCTGCCTTGCCCTGTATTATGTAGGCTAGGCCTGATGACCATGTCATTGTTTGCCATCCAGGGCAGTCATACTGAGTGAATAGTAGGAAGTATTGATCTGTTTTGTTTATTAGGCTTGCTATTGATGGGTCGTTGAGGTTTAGTGTGCCGTATAGGAGTTCATTCATTAATTGGGCGGCCTGGGCAGGCCCGTATTTCTCACCAGCAAGGCCGAGGAATACGTACTCCCAAAGGTTAAGCTGATCCCAACCACCATCACCACCGGGGATGATCCAAATACAAGTCATACCATGAGAAGCAAGATACAGAGTCTCATTAGCAAGCTGCTCAACAGTAGTCGGAATAGGCAAACCATACTGCCTCAAAACCTGAGGATTGAAGTAAAGCATACCGCCCCTGTGAATATTAGTTGGTAGTGCAAACATCGTTCCATTAAACATGCCCGCAAGTACAGCCTCAGTCACGCCCTTGCTTAATAACCCAGTTTGTGCAGCAATTGACGTGAAGTTTACGAAGTCCGCTGGCCCGTGAGGCATTATCTCAACGTAAGACAAAACCTCAGGTGCGAAGTGCGCCTGGAAACTAGCTGGCGGTTTACCTGCCTCCAACATACCTAATATTACGTACTTAGCATTTGTACCACCAGCACCAGGTACTGAGTAATACTCAACGGAATAACCTGGGTAATACTTCGAGAAATTGCCGGCAACCCATGCCAAACCCTGTGGATCTTCAGGACCCCACCATGTTAAGAATTCAACAGTAGTTGGTGAGGGTGCTGTTGGTGGTTTATGGCTTATTGTTGAATAATACCATGCAGCTACAGCGCCGATTATAACTACGATCACCACGATGGCTACGATCGCTATTAATGCAGTTCGTGAAATACCCACATTAGACGGACCATTCATCAGGAAAAAATTCTATATTTCTCTCTAATAAATTTTATGGGTTATAATAGTATACCCAATTTATATTGCTAAATAGATAATTCATATTACTTGGTATTAATATTATGATAATTTTTCATAGAAATACATACAAAAGCATAGAATTCCTCAAAGAATTAAGTAAGTAGTATTGATAAAAATAATGATTTATACTGACCTTAGTATAATTAGCTTAACGTATGAAGAAATAATGTTAACTATGTTTGATATAGTACTTATATTTTATGCCTTTTATCATTACCTGATGTCATTAGAAACAATCGTGGAGAGACAGGCCTTAGTGCTTAATTCAAGCGATAATGTAGCAATAGCACTTAGGGATTTGAAAGCTGGTGAGGAGGTTGTGGTTAGGATTGGTGATTCCGGCTTAAGGGTGAAGTTTCTTAATGATATACCCTTTGGTCATAAGTTCGCCATTAAGGATATACCTAAGTGTGATTATGTAATCAAGTATGGTCACGTGATAGGTAGGGCTAAGAGGGATATCAAGGTTGGTGAACATGTGCATGTTCATAATGTGGAGAGCTTGACAGTCGTGCATAGTGTTTGCAGGGGGTGATGAATCATGAGTAGACCCACAATACTTGGTTACGTTAGACCTGACGGTAGGGTTGGCATTAGGAATCACTTGCTCGTTATGTCTACGGTGATTTGCTCAAGCTTTGTTACACGAAGGATTGCGGATCAAGTAAAGGGCGCTGTGGCTATCGAGAATCCGTTTGGTTGTGGCCAATTAGAGCCCGATCTAGAAGTTACCAAGAGGACCCTGATTAATACTGCTAAGAATCCCAATGTAGGCGGCGTATTAGTTGTTGGCCTTGGTTGTGAACAGATTCAGGCTGATGACTTAGCTAAGGAGATCGAAAGGACAGGCAAGCCTGTGGAGAGGGTTGTTGTTCAGGAGGAGGATGGTGGAACGCCAGCGGCTATTGAAAAAGGAGTTAGGCTTCTCAGGAGGATGGCTGAGGAGGTATTAACCCAAAGGTCTGAGGAGGTTGACATATCGAACCTAACAATGGGCGTTGAATGCGGTGGTTCAGATGCTACCTCAGGCCTTGCATCAAACCCTGTGGTTGGTTATGCATCGGACAAGCTAATTGATCTTGGTGGGACCGTGATATTGTCAGAGGCTCCAGAGATGATTGGTGCAGAGGAGATACTGGCCAATAGGGCTGTTTCTAGGGAGGTTGGTGATAAAATAATTAGAATGGTGAGGAAGTGGGTTGACCTTGCTGCATCATATAACGTGGACCTCGTCGGTACACAGCCAGCTCCCGGAAATATTGCCGGCGGGATCTCAACTATCGAAGAAAAATCCCTGGGTGCGATAATTAAGGGAGGCTCAAGGCCTGTGCAGGGTGTTGTTGATTACGCAGAGGTGGTGAAGGGTAAGGGTCTTTGGTTAATGGATACACCGGGCTATGATGTAATGTCAGTGGTTGGTATGGTAGCTGGTGGTGCAACACTTGTAGTATTCACCACAGGTCGTGGAACACCAACAGGAAATCCAATAGCACCAGTCATAAAAGTCACAGCAAACCCATATACGGCTAAGAAAATGCGTGAGAACATGGATTTTGATGCAAGCACGGTAACGCTTGGTCAAGAAGCCATTGAGCAGGCAGGTGAGAGATTATTCAAGCTAATAATTGATGTGGCTAGAGGCAAACCAACAAGAGCTGAGTTACTTGGCTTCAATGAATTCGTGATACACAAGATAATACCATCGTTCTAAATTCTCTAACTGGTTTAAATAATTATTCAGTTCTCAATTTCAAGACCCAACGCCTATAACCCAGTGGATATGAGTAAGTACGTAGATGTTGAGAGATATTTGATTCTGGTGCTATTCTATTCCGCTACATAATCATAGTTTCTCAACTCAATAGGTATAAATACCGTGATTTTTGGTGGAGAAATTTGAAAGGCCTTAAATCTATCCATCATTAATGCCGGCTAATTCGTAGTAGAGCTTCAATAGTGCTTGGGTGCCTTTTTCGCCGAGTCCCTTGGCGACTAGGGCATTGTATAGCTGTAGTGTTAATGCAGTGCCAGGTAATGGAACATTTAGTTTATTGGTAGTCTCAATTGCGTACTTCAAATCCTTCTTAAGATGCGCAGCCCTAAAGCCAGGTTCGAAATCCCCCTTCATCATCTTAGGCATGTAGTACTGAACCGTGAAGGAGTTCGCAGCACCCGTGGATAGTACCGTGAATAACTTCTCCATGTCTATACCAGCCTTCTTAGCCAAAGCCATGGCCTCCGCCACGGCAAGCATGTCAATACCAACAACTATTTGATTAAGGAGCTTAAGCATCTGCCCATTACCAACATCCCCAGCATAAATTATTGTCTTACCCATAGCCTCAAATACAGGCTTAACCCTCTCAAAGACCTCCCGCTTACCACCAACCATTATAGTCAATGTGCCCTGCCTAGCCCCAACATCACCACCAGTCACCGGTGCGTCCAGAAATTCAATCCCATATTCAGCCAATTTCCCCGCGAAGTACTTAGCGTAGTCAGGGGAGTTCGTACTCATGTCAATCACTACCAACCCAGGATGAGCCCCATGGACAACACCATCCTTACCAAACAGCACCTCCTCAACATCAGGCGCATCAGTAACCATTTCAATAACAACATCAGATTTCTCAGCAACCTCCCTAGGCGAATTCGCAACAGGTATTCCCAATTTAGCAAAGGGTTCCGTCTTCGACCTCGTCCTATTATAAACGATCAATGGAAATCCGGCCTTATGAATATTCATCGCCATAGCACTACCCATAATACCTAAGCCGATCAGCCCAACTTTGGTTTTGTCCATACTACTTAAATTATGGGTAAGCCTGTTAAATATCTTGCTTATAACTGGTTTAATGAGGATTTAATTATAAAGGCGCATTAATCAATACGTACTGTGAGGCTTGTTAGGGTTGAGGATGCTGTTGGGCAGATTCTTGGTTATGACACGACATATGTCGGTAGGGATGGAGCAGCTTTATTACTGCCTAAGGGCCACGTGATTACTAATGACGACGTTGAAAGACTTAAAGACTCGGGGGTTTACTTCGTTTGGATTGAGGGTAATGAAGAGAGCAGTAACTTGATGTATGAGTGGGAGATCGCTGAGGTAGTGGCTAATGCATTGGCTGGTGAGAATACATACGTAAAACCAGCGAGACAAGGTTCGGCCTGGATACTATCAAGCATTAATGGGGTCTTAAAAATAAATGTAGATAGACTTCGGGAATTTAACCTAAATGGTAATGTGTTCTTAATTACGAAAACAAGCATGACTGGCGTTGTTAAGGACGAGCTTATTGGTATTGTTGACGTTGTCCCGCTGGGTATGAGGAGAGAGGATGTTAATGAATTACTCAAGTATAGGGACTTGATCAGTGTTGTTCCATTTAGTAGGAGGAGGATTGGCATTGTCATAACAGGTACGGAAATATACCAAGGCAGGAAGAAGGACCTTTACCACCCAGTGATAAAGGCAAAGGCTGATAGATATGGATGGGAAATTGTTTATAGTACGGTTATTCCTGACGATGAGGAGAAAATAATAACGGCAATAAGGGAGGCAATAAACAACGGTGCAGAGACAGTAGTAGTTACTGGAGGTATGTCCGTAGACCCAACAGACAAGACACCAATAGCAATTAGGAACCTGGGAGCTAAGGTCATAGCCTATGGAATACCCATCAAACCAACAACAATGACAATGATAGCCCTACTCAATGGGACACCAATACTCGCAATATCAGCGGGAGGAATATACTACAGCGATTACAATGCTATCGACGTTTTCCTACCAAGACTCATGGCGGATTTAATACCCAGCAGAGAGGAGATAGCGGCAATGGGTCATGGAGGAATATTAGTGAGTTATAAGTTTGAACGAAGGACTTAGTGAAGTTTATTAGAAATTTGTATTTCGATTTATTTTCTAATTTGAACATTATTTTCAAGTCTATATATTTATATTAACGATAAATTCATATAGGTAATCTTTAAAATCCTACCTAAATTATATTATGTTTGATGAGATTGATAAAACTCGTTCTAGAACATGATGATTGGGCAAGTACTATTCCTAGTAATGTACAGGCGCGAACTATAAAAAGTATTCCTAATGGAAATAAGGATCTCATTAATGCATTAATACTAATAAAAGCCCCTAATACACGTACCATTAAGGAAACACTATACATAATCAAGAAAAATGAACGTATAAAAAATATAGAAGTACTTGGTAATGCAGTAACGAGAAGCTATGCCATGGTTTTATTAAGTATCTTAGCAAAATATACAGATAGTATTACAGAAATAGCAGTTAATACGTCAGCAATATTTAGTGAGCATATACATGATAATAAGGAATACTGGACGTTTCTTATTAATAGCAAATCGACAGAGGGTATCCTTATTCAAGATATAAAAGAAAAGGCCGAAGTACTATCGTATTATCATGTTGATATTAAGAATATATTCAAAAATTATACTAGGCATGTCCTTACTGATAATGAGCATAAAATTTTAAGGGCAGCGTATGAACAAGGATATTTTGAGTGGCCTAAGAATGCAAATGCCGAAGAGATCTCTAAATCCCTTAATATAAATAAGGTTACTTTTATTCAAGAATTAAGAAGAGCAATTCGTAAATTAGTATTAAAGGAATTAGATTCTGGCAATATCGATTTTATGGGATTTTATTGATTCAAGTATTTTGAAGGTCTTAATAGCGTCTTCCATGGTAGATAAAGGAGGTTCCTTATTTATAATTACGTTATCTATGAAATATGACACTATGTTGAAGAAACTTTCTTGGAAGTCTATAGTCCTTGATTGATAGTAACTTGCACTTTGCGAATATGATAAAGCCTCCATGGAATTGAATGTAAATACACCCTTCTCAAGAAATACCTTGACCATCCAAGTCCAGGAGGTTGGCGTTGGATCATCACAGCACCAGCCACTTAATATGTGGCCCACGACTCCGTTCTTAAACTTAAGAATTACTATTGCAAGATCATCGATATTCTTATATTCCTTATATGACACATTATCTAAGTAACCTGTTACGTACTCTGCATCACCGAATAAAAACAACAACGAATATACTAAGTGATATGCTTGCGTTATTAATGTACCATGGTATTTCCTAGCATTTTCCTCAGATATTTTATGAAATACACTTGCAAATGCATAAAGTGGTTTCCCTAAGTCTCCACGCATTATTATATCTTTAAGTCTCATCATCTGTGGAGTATAGATGTAATTATGTACAGGCATACATATTACATTATTTTCCTTGCATATCTTGTTCATGAATTCTACATCCGTTACTGTTAATGCAGGTGGTTTTTCCACCAATACGTGTTTACCAGCCTTTGCTGCCTCTACGGTCTGTGGTAAATGGTCTTCATCCTTACTTGCTATTATTACAGCATCAACATCATTATCTCTGCACAATTCTTCATATGAAGAATAAGCTTTAATGCCATACATTCTCGCAATTTCTCTTGCTCTTTCATGTGAATGAGAGAAAACTCCAATTAACTTACCATGTTTAGACCTTAGGATACCCTTTATATGTAATTGCGATATCTCACCCAGGCCTGATACAGCAATACCAACTGCCTTCTCCATCCTCACTCACCTAGTTCAACCTGGAATTTCTCCAGATACTTAACTTTTTCATACGCGATCTTTAACGCATCTTCAGCCTTAATCTCGCCTCTTATAGCATTATTTAATATTGGCCATAGAATTTCCGTAAACTCTCTCCATTTAACTATTTTAACAGGTAAATAAGCCTCTTCGATTATTTTCCTGTAAATACTCAGTCTGTGGCTCTCGAAATAATTATCCTTAGAATCCTTCAGAAGCATTGTAAATACACTTGACCTTGCTGGTAAAAAGCCCTGCGACTTGCTCTCAAAGTATTGATTTTCCGGAGATACCATGAATAAGACAAAAGTTGTTGCCAATGTCTTCTTTCTACTCCACCTAATCACACTTAGTCCATGAGAACCACCGTAAACCCATAAGCCACCTCTTCCTCGGGGAGGCAGAGCAATACTAAAATCGTCCCATATACTTGATTGTTTCGGATCTCTATATACATAGTCCCAGCCAGGCCAATCAAGAGCCATAGCTACTTCACCTGATTTAAATGCCTGGCTTACATCATCATAAAAGAAATCAGGTGTTCGTGGATGAGTTACTTTATATTTTGCATGTAAATCAACGAGAAACTGAAGAGCTTCAATACCCTCTTGAGAGTAAAACGCGAATTGATCACGGTCGATCATCTTACCGCCAAATGAATGAAGGATCTCCATAAATCGTCCAACTAATGCATGTCCACGAGCAGCAAAGGTGTATGGATGCGTGTTAATTTTGCGTTCCTTGATTTTAATAGCTACTTGCAATAGTTCATCCCACGTCTTAGGCGGTTCTTCATCTATTTTGTTAAATATCGATATACGGTAATGAAGCGAAGATACATCAATAAATCTCGGTGCTATAAGTACCTCTTCCTTGATGGTTACTGCTCTTCTAAGTAGACCAGGTAAATCGCTTAGCAGAATCTTTACATTTTCCGGGTCTATTTCAATAAGATCTAGATAAAGATGTTTATAGGACCTAAGAAAACTAGTGTGAGAAGAAATAACATCTATATCATTACTGCTATTAAGGTTGTCCTTAAAGGCATTGAGTTCTGGATGGGAGAATCTATGCAAGATATTTACCTTTATTGAGAATTTATGTTCAAAATCAGATATTTTGCTGTATAGTACTTCATATGGTTCAAAACCCTTGCCACCTATTAAAACGGCATTAAGTACATCCATACTAATAATAAAAGTTCTAGAACATATTTAAACCATAATCCTAACCTTGTTTGAATTAGGAAAAAGAAGAAGGAATTTTAACTTCAAATTTGTTACGTGATTCGATCAGTGGAAACCTGTTGCAGTAAATGATTGATCCGAACCGGCGGGTACTGGCCATGGAGAGCTTAATCCAGGCGGTGCTGGTACCAATCCTGTATTCTCCATGCAATCATAAGCATAGTATGATGGCGCCTGTATTGCGGGGTTCTGTGGAGTAAGTTGTTGAGCAAGTAATAATAAGTATATTGGTGGTGGTGCTATGTGGTCAAGGATCATTGAATACGTAGCATTACATGAAACTACAGTATATATCGGTGAGAATATAGTGGCGTTGGCAGGCAGATTTAATTGCCCTGTATATATGTAAAATCCAGCCCAAGTTGCCCAATAACCCATGGTGAATGGTACCTGCTGTATTGTCATTATCACCGTGCCATTTTGAATCAACTGAAGCCATGTTGGTAATTGCGCATCAAATCCAAGTATGTAAATGCCTCCATTACCTATCTTGTATCCGGCAGCCTCTAATGTCTCTACATTCGCTATAGCCGTTAGTAAATTAGCATCTAAATATGCAGTTACTGACGTGCCATATTTAGGTACCACCTCGCTTATTGTAGCATAGGCCTGTGCCTGGTCATCCTGATTCGCCTGAATGACTCCTAGTATTTGCACAGTACCGTTTTGCTCTAATGGTTGAAGTACTTGCTCAAAGCCCTCCGTTCTTAATGCTAGAGTTTCTACTCCTGGTAATCCAGTCACTAATACGAACTTCCACGGCGTAGGTACATGCTGTTCACGGAGATAAGCTAAGAATGATAATAATTCCTTTTCAGCCGCTATTTCATTATTGGTTCCAATGTATAGATTTCTGGCGGCTTGATTTGGCACATCTCTGTCAACTAAAATTACGATTATACCCTCCTGACGGAGCTTGAGAAGTTCACCTTGTACAGCGTCTGAAACGGTGCCTATTATAATTATGTTGGGATGCAATGCAGCTGCCTCCTCTAATTGGGATATTTGTTGACTCACGGTTGTTGCATCAAACTCCTCATAATTTACTGTATAACCTAATGATCTAAGTTGTGCAACGGCGGTTTGTATACCTTGGGTTATTAGGTTGTACCAAAAGTTCGCCGGGGCTGGGTTGAAGAAGAAAATGGTAATTGTCTTATTACTGGTGGAAGAGGGTGCTGTAACGGTCACAACTGTTTTAGATGGATGCACCGACATAGCTAAGTAGCCAGCAACTGCAGCCAGTACTATTACTATTACTATTAACCCTATGGATAAGGTTTTCCAGTTCATATCGTCATATTTATTGTTTATGTTCTTTATAAATATAAATCCTAACTAAGTTTTATTAAAATCTTGAGGAGGGAATATTTATAAGAGATTACATGTACTATTTCGAATGATGCCTACTAATGCTAATAATGAGGATAATGTATTGTTACTGGCCGAAAACATAACAAAGAGGTTCCCTGGTACTGTAGCACTTGATAATGTAACCTTTGATTTAAAGTATGGAGAGGTGCATGGATTACTTGGACAAAATGGCGCTGGTAAATCAACTTTGTTAAAAATATTGTATGGTTATTATAAGCCTGATAACGGTAAGATAATAATTCAGGGAAGAGAGACGAGATTTCGCAATACGGCAGATGCGCGTAAATATGGAATAATATTAGTTAATCAGGAAATCACGTTAATGCCTCATCTTGCTGTATATGAGAATATTGCTCTATTAGGTTTTCTATGGGGTAAAGCGTTTTCCAGTTTTAACAAGAATAATGTTAAGTATCAAATTAAAGATTTAATGGATAAATATGGTATAGAGTTAAATCCTGAGTTGAAGGTACGTGAGTTAAATGCGGCAAATAAAATGCTTGTTCAGATATTAGCTGCACTAAGCATGAACGCTAAAGTAATACTTTTTGATGAGCCAACAAGCCCCATGTCGCTCCGAGAGACTGAGCAAATACTTGATGTAATTAGGTCACTTAAAAAGAGTGGAATAAGTATTACATTTGTAACGCATAAAATTCAAGAGGCTATTGAGATATGCGATAGAATTACAGTATTGAGAAATGGTAAAGCAATCGGCACTGTAAATAACTCCAATATAACTGAAAAGGATCTAGCAGAAATGATGCTAGGAACTAAGCTTAAGGAATTTTACTTAATTAAGGAGGATTGGGCAGGTAATGCGATAAAAGAAAGAAAGAAATCAGAAATCCCACTTATTGAGTTACAGGATGTATATACAGTTCCTATAAAGCTCACTGATGTACCATTAAAGGGTGTTAACATGAAGATCTATGACGGAGAGGTAATTGCAGTATTTGGCTTAATTGGTGCCGGTAAATCAGAACTTGGTAGGCTGTTGGTAGGTCTAGGAAAAATTATCAAAGGAAGAATTCTATATTATGGTAAATCTATTAAAATCAAATCGCCTACACATGCGCTGGAAAAGTACAAAATAGCCTATTTACCTGAAGATAGGAAAACTGATGGAATAATACCGCACTACTCAGTGGCATCAAACATATCAGTATCGGCTTTATTCCTAATATCAAAGGCCAAGTTTTTACTGGATTTAAGAAGAGAACATGATTTAGCTACTACAATGATAAGATCATTCAATATAAGGACTGCATCACCCTATGTAAAGATCACTTCGTTAAGTGGCGGAAACCAACAAAAGACACTTGTTGCAAGAGGATTAGCAAGTAGAGCTAAATTGCTCATAATTGATGAGCCAACAGTTGGTGTTGATATAGGAGCTAAAATAGAAATAAGGAAAACCATTTATAAACTATCTAAAGAAGATAATATTTCAGTATTAGTATTGACGAGTGACCTTGATGAAGCATTAGGCATTGCTGACAGATTGTATTTCATGCATGAAGGCACAGTATTAAAGGAATACATAATAAAGTCAGATAATGTTGAGGATGTACGTAAAAAGGTAATAGAAGACTTAGCCCAGGTGTCTTCCTACATATAATGCTCAATTAACTTAGTTAGGAATATACCTTAAAAACATGTTAACATAAATTACGCGATGAGTTCAAGTGATAGTAAATCAGAAACAGTCACCGTTGAGAAAAGGAAGACACAACGTAGTGTTTTAAGGAGATTTTTAGACTTTTATAATCAGCAGGAAATTGCAAGGCCTCTTATTCCCTTTATAGTAATATTAATAGCATCAATAACCTTATCACCGCAGTATTTCTTATCTCCATCTAACCTTAAGGTTGTACTATTTCAATCTGCGCCAATAACTCTGTTAGCACTTGGTGAAGGCATGGTTATAATAATGGGAAGTATAGACCTAACCCCTGGCTCGGTTGCGGGTCTCTCTGCATTAATAACGGGTCTTGTTACATTATCCACTGGAAATATTGTATTAGCAATGACTATAGCAGTACTTGCTGGACTTGCCGTAGGCAGTATAAATGGACTTTTGGTTAGTAAATTTAAGGTCTATTCATTTATAGCAACGCTCGCTGGGCTTGAAATATGGAGGGCAGTGGATTTAACGATAACAGGAGGGTCACCCATATATGGGCTTACGCAATATAGCTTTTTCATGAATGATTTTCATACATTTATACCTCTTATTTTTATAATAGCGTTGGCAATTAACCTGGTATTTTGGTACTTATTGACAAGGACTACGTGGGGGCGTATAATATATGGTATTGGTAGTAATGAGGAGGCTGTTCGATTAGCAGGTACTCATGCTGACTTAGCAAAATTTTTAACATTTGCAATAGCCGGTTTACTTTATGGATTGGCAGGGGTTATGTTAGTACCTACTGGAGGCTACGTTGTTGATCCCTGGACTGCCTATGGTTATGAATTATACGCCATAGCTGCGGCTGTTTTGGGAGGCATTGCATTAACGGGAGGTACTGGGCATCCAATAGGTCCATTCTTCGGTGCGTTAATATTAACAATACTAACAGATATACTTATTATTATGGGGATTACCCAATATACGATTCAAGAGATAATTATAGGAATAATACTAATAGCAGCTGCACCTGCCCTAACTAGAGGACTTAGGTGGGTGAAATAATATGAGCGTTCTTGTTACAGGCGCTAGTGGTCAAATTGGTAGATTTTTAGTTAGTGAATTATTAGATTCAGGTCATGATGTGGTGGCATTTGATGTAAGGTTTGATCAAGAATTGTTAGATAAGGCGAAGATTAATGATAAACTTAAGCTTATTTATGGTGATCTTGCTGATATCGAAGAACTACTGAATACTATTAAGAAGTATAATGTTGAAAGGATTATCCATCTAGCAGCCCTAGTTCTTCTTGAGTCTAGGGCAAGACCACTAAAGGCAGCTAAGGTAAATATAATGGGTGCATTAAATGTATTCGAAGCCGCAAGACTAATGGATTTAAAGAGAGTTGTTTATGCCAGTTCTGAGGCTGTGCTTGGTTCTCCAACTAATTATAATTTAAAGCTAATAAATGAAGATGTCCACCCGTTAGCACCTCCAGATCCATATCCCATATCCAAGTTTGTGAATGAGGCTTTCGGCACTTTCTACAGGGAGGCGTATGGGATAGACATTATTGGGTCAAGACTTACTTCCGTGTGGGGTCCTGGCCGTTATACAGGTTATACGGGTCAATTTAATAATTTCCTTAGGGAATTAATAATAAATGGCACTGCTAAAGTACCTGAAGATTTTGCATATATTAATGCTAAGTTGAGGTGGTTATATGTTAAGGATGGAGCGAGAGCCTTTGCTCACATAGCATTGGTTGAAAAGTCTAAGATTAGGCGATCGGTTTATAATGTGGGCAGTAAAAAAGCATGGAATATTATTGATATGATAAACATAATTAAGGAGTTATTACCTAATGCTAAGATTGATTTTATGCCGTTGAATAAGCCCACTGATACTTCATCGCGAATTCCAGGGCCAGCCGGTCTTGAGATTGATTGCTCTAGGCTGTATGAAGAATTGGGGTTTGAAGAGAAGTATGGGTTAAGAGGCGGGCTTCTAGATATGATAAACTATGAAAGGACAAGGATAAATAAGATTTAATAGTGGTTGAGAAATAGAAAACTGTTAATCAAAATATTTTATTAGGATTCATAATATCATAAGAAATCTAGTAATCCCTTTATTTCTTTCATAATCTCCAGCGTTCCTATATTATTTCTAGCCAAGTATTGATCAATCTCCTTTATTTAAATCATCAAGCACCACACCAGGTTGAACACGAACGTACTAATCAACCGTGTTTATCTCTAAGGATATTATTCATTTTCCTCATGTTAACTAATATGCAGTCATTACAAGCCACAGTGTTCTATTAAACTAGTGCCTGTGTCCTAAGGATTAATCGGTGCATGAGATTCACTAGCTATCTCAATAATATTAATAATATCATCCTCATTATAGGGGTACATTATGATCATTGGAATGGCCTTAAAACCAATAAAACCATGCATTTCCTTAAAGTTCGTTTCTATTCTTAACTTCTTTAATTTACTTATTATTAAGTTTATACTCATAATTTACCTAATTAATTTGCTATGAAGGTAATACTTGTTCAGTAAATTTAACAGGTAAGAATTAAGGTATTAAAGCTATTACCTAGATTAAACGATTAATGAGTGGAACGTACTCAAAGGAGGAGATAGAACGCGGTATAGCCAAAATATATGAAACAGTTTTGTCCACTAAGAACGTAACTGCACGATACATAGTGATATTAGCTTTAGCCTCACTGTGGATTGACGCCTACGATTTTGCAGCATTCACTTTCGCAACTGCTGCCTTTAAAGCAACATTTCCCTGGATGTCAACATACCTATTCGGATTATCAATAGCTGCTATTCAGATTGGTGCCACTGTTGGCGCTATTATTGGTGGTTGGTTGACAGACAGGATTGGTAGAAGGAACATGTTTATTCTTAACATGATACTCTTCACAGTAATGGCGATAGGCGCAGGACTTGCACCAGACCCATACACATTCACAGTATTCAGAATACTATTAGGTTTTGCTCTAGGTGCCGATACGGCTACAGGGTTCACATATATATTTGAGTACCTCGAGAAGCAGCAAAGGTTATTCTGGTCGAACTTATGGCAGCTTCAGTGGTACCTTATGTACCTTGTTACGATAGCATTTATTGTCTTACCTCTTTATTTCATACTGCATTCTTTGACGCATCCAATAATGTGGAGAATAATAATGATCTTAGGCGGTGTCTTCGCCTTCATAGTTCTGATGCTTCGAGCTAGGATTCCTGAATCTGTTCTTTGGCTTGCATATCAAGGTAAGTTAGCCACAGCCAAGAGAATTTTGAAGCAAACCTATGGCATAGATCTTCCAGATGTACCCGATGTAGACGTAGAATTGAGAAAGGTTGCAAGGAGCCTTAGGAGCGCATTCAGTATATTTAGGAGGAGTAAGTGGAGGGAACTCGTCTATAGCTTCAATGGTAATTATGAACAAGGTTTTGAGTTTTACTCATGGGGCTTTTACCTACCTTATATATTATTAACATTTAAGTTGGCAGGACCGTTAGCAACCATAGAGGCGTCGGCTATTTTCTATGGTGCTGGTGTCGTTGCAGGAATATTAACGGCATATTTAACGCCCAGGATAGGTACTAAGGCTCAATATGTAATGGGCGCATTCATGACAGGTATTTCAATGGCATTACTGGGACTAACGCTAAAGTATCATTGGCCGCTCTGGTTAGTTGTGCTATGGGCATCAACATTCTTCTTCTTCCACGTAATAGGACCTGCCAGCCAAGGCATGACATCAATAAACGCATTCTTTGGAGCACGCGAGAGAGGTACAGCAGCTGGTTGGGGCTACTTCTTCGTAAAGCTAGCCGCTGTGGTTGGCTCATTCTGGGCACCCACGTGGTTCGCCATGATCGGCGTATCCGGAACGCTATTTGCTTTATCAATATATGCCATATTAACGGCAATACTTGGCTTAATAATTGGATATGATGCACGTACATATCACCCACCAGAACTTACAGAAGAGGCAAAGGCTTCATGATCTAAATAGCCAACATTAAATCTTAAACTTAAAATTAATTACCGGATAAAATTTAAATTGATTTTAATAAAGTATTTATAATGCGGGTCCATGAAACTGGTTAGGCTCTATGTTCGAATTGAGCATTTTGATGACTGGAGTTATTACACTAAGGATTACGAAGGATTAATGACCGTAATGCAATATTACTACCCTTATAGGGAAAGGGGCTATAGCTTTGAAGTTATTTCCGTAGGCAGTAGGAAAAATGACGTTATCAAATCATTTATTAGAAGATTTAGAAATTTAAAGAATATAATTGACGTAGTTTCTGTAAATAAATTAAACAATAGAAACTATGAAATAACATTCTTAGGCGACATAAATGGAATGTTAAAATACCTAATACTTGAACAAGGAGGTATCGTAGTGAGTTCTTACGTTAAAGATGGAGTTAAGGACTTTACGGCATATTTCTTTACAAAGGATTACGAATATTCCTCTGCAATGTTTAAAGATCTTTATGACAAATTTAATAATTATGGTAGGATTATAACATTTAATGTCTCTAAGGTACCTAGATCAGTTAAATCAGTAATTTTTACATCACCTATGTATGAATTAACCGATATCGAAAGGAAAATACTTCTTAAGGCATACCATGATGGCTTTTTCAACTATCCAAGAAGCACAAATCTAAACAACTTAGCGAAGGAATTCAATATGAGTAAAGCCACGGTAAATATTCATCTAAGAAACGCCCTTAAAAAGATCATTAGTACGTATGTTAACAATGCTAGGACATAATATTTTTATTTACCTGTAATATACAATATTTAAAATAAATAATAAAGAGTAAATGACTTACTATGATTAAGGTAGGTATCATAGGCTTAGGTAGAATGGGTGGCGCAATGGCTAGAAATTTACTCAGGAAGGGATATGAACTTTATGTCTATGACCTTGTTAAGTCTAAGATTGAGGATTTCGCCAAACTTGGGTCCAAAGGCACGTCCTCACCTGCCGAGATGGCCTCGATTGTGGATGTACTGCTGACTAATGTACCTAAATCCGAGGACATGCTTAACGTTTATCTTGGTGAGAACGGCATCCTTAAAGCCCCTAGACCTGGGCTAATTGCAATCGAAACCACCACCACGGATATACCAAGCAAGCTGAAACTTGCTGAGGAGTGTAGTAAAAAAAGTGTTGGTTTTCTCGTAGCTATGCTGGGTTTAACCGTACCTCAAGCTGAGAGAGGAGAAACACCGCTCTTTGTTGGTGGACCTAAGGAGATTTTTGAGAACCCTAACGTACAAAGACTACTCATGGACCTATCATCAGGTAAAATCTACTATATGGGCAATATCGAGACCGCTGTCGCCTTTAAACTAATAACGAACACAATGGGCTTCGCACAATTATTGGTATTTCTCGAAGGCCTTCAGTTTGTCACTAAGTTCGGTATGAGCATTGAGGACTTTCTGAAAGCTGCCAAGGATACAGCAGCCTATAATTATTGGTTTGATGCAAGGCGTGAGAAGATCCTTAAGGAGGATTACTCGGCATACTTCCCAGTGGACTTCATAATAAAGGATTTAATGTACACACTCGAGTCTGCTAAAAACATTAATTGTCCATTACCCATGGCTAGTCTTGCCATTCAGTTCTACATAATGGCCAGTAGTAAAGGCTATGGAAGTGAAGACGGAATAGCACTAATGAAGATTTTAAGGGAATACTGTAAAGGCCGCTAAGTCAACCTAAATCACTCATGCACCTGATATTCTTAAACTAACGCCTTCTGTTTCTGGACCATAATGCTAATCATCGGTGGTACACTATCTACAACCGGATAGTTATACGTCTAGTTCCTTAACAATGCCATCTTCTGTTAAACCCCTCTTTCTGTAGTATATTGGTAACCACTTCTCGACTATATATGGTACTTTTGTATCATTTCTATTGGCGTGCGGTGTTAGCATTCTCCTTGGTAATTTATCGTCTTTGTTCGTTACTCCTAGTTGATTATCTATCCACCTCTCTATTTTCCATATTCTATCCCCCATTTCCATTAACTTATTAACTGTGTATTCCTTGCCGGTTGTGTATTTCAGTAGATTTACTATGTCGGTTACGGTTAGTCCTGCCGTAAAGGCATATTTGCACATAACGAGTGAGTCGTATATTGTCATTAAGTTCTGCATCTTGATTACTATATCTACGACCTCCTCAGATTCACTGTACCTATCATTACGAGCATCAATACCAAGTTCGGGTACTGCGATTCCTCTCCAGGGCATGTGAGGCCATCCAAGGTGATCAGCGCCTCTATTTATTGTCACGAAGCTGAGAGCATGGGCGAAGAATGCCCTACCATCATGGGCAGGCATCTCAAGACCCTTAACATGAACTGCAAAGTCCTGCCCACCAATCTTCTCCGAAACCCTTCTAACACCCTCAGCCAATAAATCACCGATACCCTCCCTATACGCTATTTTTCGTATTAGCTTAATTACAGTATCCGCATTACCCCACTCGAGCCTTAAACCCTCAATCTCCTTACTTATTAATCCCCTTTCTGCAGCCTCAAATATGAAGCCTATGACATTGCCCGTGGATATTGTGTCGAGACCAAGTCTATCGCAATCCTCATTCATCCTCGCTATGGCCTCCAAATCACTGAGTAGTAGGTTTGTACCGAATAGTGATATTGTCTCGTACTCAGGCCCTAAACCCCTAAATTCCTTATCGAACCACTTTCCTGGCTTTACCCTGACGAATCTCTTGCAGGCCACTGGGCATGTGGTGCATGGGTATGGTCTCTCGAGTATTGTCTTTGCCATGGTCTCGCCAGTTATTTTGAATACTTCATTATCATCCCACCTACCCCAGGCAAAGTTCCTCACTGGTATGTTGCCGATTTCGTTATAGATCCCAACGCTCCCAGCACTACCAAACTTCCTAAGCGACACACCTCTGGCGGAACTACCAAGCCTTGCGTTTAGATCCCTAACGTATTTCCTCAACTCCTCTGGGTAGGCAAACTCTATTGGCTTTGTACCCTTCACTACTATTGCCTTTAGGTTCTTACTACCCATGACAGCACCACCACCTGCCCTACCGCCAATACCTTCCTCATTAGCTATTGTTGAAAACTTAACTAAGTGCTCCCCCGCAGGCCCTATAGCTAATACTCTAATTGATTGGTCATTAAGGTCTCTCCTTAATGCATGAACGGTCTCAATAATATCTAAACCCCAGTACTTACTGGCATCCCTAATGTCCGCAATGTCATCCTTAACATAAACATAAACATGTCTCTCAGCCCTGCCAAGTACAACAATCGCATCAAAGCCAGCCCTCTTCATCTCATATGCAAACCTAGTACCTATGTGCGCAGAGCCCCATATGCCTGTCAACGGCGATATGAAACCAACAGAAACCCTACCGCTCTGCGGAATCAAATCACTGGTCAAAGGACCACTCGCAAATACCAACACATTTGACGGATTAAGCGGACCCTTTATTTCCCTCAACCTCTTATAAATCACGTAGGCAGCAAAACCTTCGCCACCAAGTACCTTATCATAAATCTCGGGATCAACATTTTCAATCCACACCTTATCATTACTTAAATCAATATATAACACCTTACCAACCCAACCGAAGAGTGCCATTATCCTGAAGCATATCTTAAACCTATTAAGGATTTTATCTTACATATAATATTATCATAATCATAAATGTATCATTTAATACCTAAGATACTTAATTGATATAACTTCATAATTCGTGGTAAGATAGTGCGCTACTTAAAAGAGTATATTAACGTGGAATATTAAGGATTATTTAAGAGGTCACTTAAAGTTTAATGATACTTATCTCCTAACTTGTACTGTTCACCGGTTAAACTACATATTTATATCTCTGATTTACTTATTAAACGCTTGGTTTAGTATATGGAACCTAAATTTGCAGAAATAATACTTGAGAATAGGCCCAGTTGGTTTTGGCGTGCTCTTAAGCAGTTGGGTGTTGACTATGTTGATGGTGTTTTGCCTAGGTGGTTTAGGGATTGGAGACAGGTTGAGGAGGAGAAGCCGTGGGATTATGAACCGTTGATGCGTTATAAACAGATGCTTGAAGAGAATGGGCTTAGGCTTGTGGCTATTGAGGATAATCCTCCAATGGATGGTGTTAGGCTTGGTATTAGGGAGTTGAAGGAAGAGGAGTTGGATGCTGTGGCTAGGCTTATTGAGAATATGGGTAAGTTGGGTATTAAAATTTGGATCTATAATTGGATGGCTGGCATCCTATGGTCCAGGACTAGGACTCATATTCAAGGTAGGGGCGGTATGTACGTGACAGGATTCAGTATTGATGATATTAAGAATGCGCCTGAACCGGCAATACTTAAGCGTGTTGGTAAGGTTACTCACGAGGACTTGTGGAGGAATCTTAAGGATTTCCTTGAATACATAATACCTATTGCTGAGCAGTATGACGTCAAATTAGCGATACACCCTGATGACCCACCAATACCTGATTATAGAGGTATTCCAAGGATTATGAATAGTGTGGAAGCCTTTGAGAAGTTGATGGCTCTCGTTAAGAGTGAGCATAACGGCATAACCTTCTGTATGGGTAATTTCACGTTGATGACTGATGATATTGCTAATGCAATTAGGAAGTTGAAGGATAGGATCTACTTTGTTCACTTCAGGGATGTTCAGGGCGATAAGTATAACTTCGTTGAGACCTTGATCGGTGAGGGTAAGACTGACCTTGTGAAAGCCGCAAAGGCACTTCTTGAGATAGATCATGAGTGGTACTTGAGGGTTGATCATACACCGACTCTTGAGAATGATGTTGAGTTCGTACCAGGCTATTCATACCTAGGAAGAATTTACAGTATCGGTTATATCAAAGGGCTATTCACGGTGGCTATTAAGCAAAGAAATAATTAAATATAAATGTAGAGTAAAATTAATAATTAAGGTATTAGTATTATATAACATATATAAAGATGTCTTAAGACATTTTTTGTTTGGATCTTTTGAAGGTCTTCCTTGCTTAGCATCCTAAATTTTATACCTAATTTAGGAAAATTATAATTTTTATCAAGTTAAGAATAAGGATTAGTATCCTATGTATGTTGCCTTTATTTTTGTAAAGAATTCTATGGCTTCCTCACCCATCTCCTTATATACGTCATTTCCTGAACTCTTCACACCGCCGTAGGGTACCCAGGGTTCTAACCCTATTGTTGGCTTATTCACCTTTATTACACCGGCCTTAACGTTTTCAGCAAACCTTGCTGCCTCACTTATATCCTTAGTTATTATGCCAGCGATTAATCCATATTCCGTGGAGTTAACGATATCTATCGCCTCATCAAGTGTCCTATAAGTCATAACAGCCAGTACCGGGCCAAATATCTCCTCCTTAGCTATTCTCATATCCGAAGTTACCTGGTCAAATATTGTCGGCATAACAAAATACCCATAATCAAACTCCTCATCTCCTCTAATTGGTTGCCCACCATAAACAAGCTTAGCACCTTCATTCTTACCAATCTCTATATAGCTCAGAACCTTCTCATACTGCTCCCTACTTGCTAATGGACCCATGTCAACGCCATTCTTTAACCCATTACCAACAACAACCTTCTTCGTCCTTTCTACTAACTTATTCAATACCTCATCATGCATATCCTCAGGCACCAAGAACCTTGATGTAGCTGTACAGGCCTGCCCAGTTAAGCCAAAGGCGGACCTAACAGTCAATTCAATGGCTAAGTCGGCATCACCATTCTTTGAAAGAATCGTAGCATTCTTACCACCTAGCTCAAGTTGTATCCTAATAAACCTGTTTTGCCTACCAATCTTTTCATTAATTTCCTTCCCAGTCTGCAGTGAGCCTGTGAATGTTATGGCATCTATCTCCTTATTTGTTACTAACTCATCACCAACCTCACTGGCAGGACCCGTTACAAGGTTCAAAACACCCTCTGGTAATCCGGCTTCGTAGAATACCTTAACGAGTTCAAGAGCAATTGTTGGGGTTATACTGGCTGGCTTCCAAACTACAGTATTACCAGTGGCTATGGCTGGTATTACTTTCCATGCAGGTAATGATAGTGGGAAGTTCCAGGGTGTAATTACGGCAATTACACCAAGAGGCTCTCTGGTGGTAAGTATTATCGTGTTCCTATCTTGAGACGGTATTACCTTACCCTGAGCTCTCGTTATCAAACCAGCATAAAATCTAAGTAAGTTCGCCGTTCTGACAACCTCAAACACACTATCATTAAGAGTCTTACCCTCCTCCATTGTTAATAACCTAGCCAAATCATTTGCCCTTGACTCAATAATTTCTGCAGTCTTATAGAGTATTTTAGCCCTTTCAACAGGTAAAGTCTTACTCCATTTTTGAAATGCATCCTTAGCAATCGAGATTGCGGCTTTAACATCATCCCTAGCTAATTTGGGAAATTTTGATATTATCTGCCTAGTATCTGCAGGATTTCTGATTTCGTAGTATTCTCTATCCTTGGGCATAGTATAACGACCTATATATATATACCTTTCTCATGCATCGTATTACTTGTTTTTTAACCTATTTTTAAATTTTACCAGTATTAAAATATAATAGACTAAAGATTAAGCTTTACAACAGGGGTCCTTTGGATCCCCAGTTTTGTTATTGTTATTTCTACAATATCGCTATGTTTCAATCCTTTATCTTTACCGGGAACTATTGCTGTTCCTGTGCTGAGTAATGTTCCGTCAGGCACACTATTATTTCTAATTAAGTACTTTATTTGGTCCTCAATTCTTCTCCTCATTCTTGAAGTATTAATGCTGCCTTCATATATTACTTGGCCGTTTCTTATTATTCTCATTGATATATCAAGGCTGTATGGATTACCAATCTCGTCTGGAGTTACTAGGAATGGTCCTATGGCGCATGAGCCATTATAAATCTTTGATTGAGGTAGGTAAAGTGGATTTTGCGCTTCTAGATCCCTTGCAGAAACATCATCGCTAATAGTATAAGCCAGTATTTTACCGCTGGAATCAATAACCACACCGAGTTCAGGTTCAGGCAGAGTCCATTCAGAATCAGTTCTAATAGCTATGGGTTCACCATGTCCGACACACCTATTTGCTGTACCTTTAAAGAAGATTTCTGGTCTCTCTGCGTCATAAACAAGCTCATAAATGGTCCTACCCTTTATCATGGCTACATCCTCTTCGCTATACCTAGCCCTGGCTACTTCGTAGACTATACCGCTACCCCAAACCTCAGGTGGGTCATAAGGCTTAGTAAATCTAAGGTCCTTAAACGTGTAATCTTTATTAAGTAAATCATCAAGACTGATGCTTACCTCGGGACCTAATGGTATGTCCTTACCTTCGGAATAAATCTTTAATGCGGTTATTGGGTCACTTAATAATACGTAGATTTTATTATTTATTATTGCAAAGTTTCCAACCCAACCTTTATTGGTTAGTCTAAAAATCCTCACGCTAAAACGATTACCTGCTTATTTTTATATTCTATATCTAACAGTTGTTAGTGTAGCTAACGAGTTTAATTTTAATGATTAAACCTAGTTTTTGTTAAAATCTATGAAGAATTTTATTTATCTTTCTATATTCCTCTTTATAGAATTAATTTTGTCACTTGACCAGAAGATTATTAAGTAAATTATTTAAATATATAAGGTTAGGCCTCTGTATACTTCCTTAATTTTTCCTCATTCATCTCTATACCAAGTCCTGGTTTATTTGATATTTCTACATAATCACCCTTAAATACTTCCACCGGTTCCTTGGTTATTTCATAGGCTAATGGATTTTTCTCTATGTAGTAGTGCTCATAGGTTGGTGTAAATATTACGTGGTTTGGTAATGAAGCAGTAAACTGCAGTGTGGCTGCCCTGCAGCCAATACCTGATAGGCCTACGTGGAATGTCATTGGTATTCCAAAGGAATCAGCAAGTGCTGCTATCTTCATGGCCTCGGTTATACCGCCGACTCTGGCTATGTCAGGCATTGCTATGTCCACGGCCTCCTTAATCATGAACTCAAGCCATTGATACTTAGTGAATAGTGTCTCGGCTGCGGCTATTGGTATATCAAGTGCCCTGGCTATCCTCGAGTAAGCCTCAATATTATCAGGTGGTACTGGCTCCTCGAACCAAAGCACATCATACTTCTCGAGCATTCTACCGACCTTAATGGCCGTTGAGACGTTGTACGCCGTGTTTGCGTCAACCATGATCTCAACATCATTACCTAGCGAATCCCTTATTGCCTTTATAACGGCCTTATCCACATCATAACCTCTACCAATCTTAACTTTAACGTACTTAAACCCACTTTGAACCAACCTTTCCACCTCCTTAACAGTATCTTCGGGACTCATGAACAATACTGATGATGCGTAGGCCCTAACCTTATCCCTAAAGGCGCCACCTAACAATTTATACACTGGTTTACCAAGGTATTTACCCTTGATGTCCCATAGGGCTAGGTCAATACCTGACAAGGCCTCAACATAATAACCAGCGTAATGCCCGCGGATCCTCATGGCAGAGAATAATTGTTCCCAAAGAACCTCATTATCCAGAGGGTCCTTTCCGATCAGCATTGGCTTAAATAATGCGTTAATAACGGATGCCGTGGCCTCAGGAGCCTCCCTAGCTATTGCCTCGCCCCAGCCTATCAATCCCTCGTCAGTAACTACCTTAACATAGACTGCGGTGAATCCATGACTAATCTTCGATGCAACCTCCTCATAGGGTCCCCTAAACCCAGTAACTGGTTTTCCCACATAGGCCCTGGCTACGTATGTGATTACATCAGTGATCTTCATGACTATGTCTCATTATGTAGAGAACTAATAACCTATTATACTTACTTGTGTTAATAATAATATCAGTGCTTGCTTGCATAATTCCTTTTATTCTTAATTATTTATATATAATTACTGGTAAGTAATGAACCTACCTAGCGAATGGATTGAGAAGGTGATGCCTTTCTTAAGGATGCAGAGAATCATGTAAATGACGGACTCTATTGGCTATCATGCTTCTAAGCCCAACAAGCCGCAGAACTTTACTTAAAGGGATTCTTAATGGCTAAGGTAGGTACTTACCCATTCACTCACGACTTAGCTGAGTTATTAAGGACCATTAAATCCTTAGGTGTTGATGTGCCTATGGAACTTTACTTATATGCAGATGCCCTGAGCGGTGAGTATACGTTAGCCAGGTATCCTGGCAGGAAGCCCAGGGTTTATAATGAGGATACTGCAGTTAGGTGTGTTGAGTATGCGAGGAGACTCATTGAATTTGTTAAGTCAGTTTCTAAGGACTCTGGCTAAGTACGTCGAGGATGGAGATAAGGCTCTCAAGGAGTATGTGAATAGGTTGATTCAGGAGTTGCCTGAGAGCACTATTGTGCTCTTTGGTTCTAGAGCCCGTGGTGATTACTTACCTAATAGTGACTATGATGTTGCTGTAATACTTAGGCAGGTATCTGATGTGCATAGTGAGTTATTGAGGCTTCGTTCACTAAAGCCCGAGGGTTTATTCCTAGACCTAACTATACTTAGTATTGATGATCTTGATGACCCAGTCATTAAGGAGATGCTCAAGGGCTGTAAGCTGCTCTATGATGGCTTAGGTATAAATAACAAGCTTGGATGCATGTTGTCGTAATTTTACGACTGAATAATCTCTAGCACTGTCTTTATATCGTCATGAGTCCACGTGTATGCCTCCTGATAATTACTTAGGTTAGCTCTCTTTGTTATTAACTTGGCGGGCCAATTGTTGAATTCATCCTTAGCTCTCCTTAGGTGTTCCAGTGCCATTTCGAAGTGTTTAATGCCTGCGTTTACTGAGCCTACAATCACCTTATTGTTAAGCACGACACTTGTCATTAATTCGCCGAGGTTATTCAGAGAACCACCGCTTGGATATACACCGAGTAGGACATAAACACCATTGGGTGCTATGTGCCCAAGCCCCTCATTAATCACTTGTGGCGATCCAGTGGCCTCAACCACAATATCAAATTCACCACTTATCTGCCCAACCGCCGAGTCTACGTATGTACCACCAAGCTCCTTAACGAGCTTTGCCTTTAGGCTGTCTGGCGGCCTTGTGGCTGTTGTCACCGTGCTTAAGCCCATAAGTCTGAGAACCATCGTGGCTAATAACCCCACGGGCCCAGCGCCGAGCACCAACGCGGTCCTTGGTTTCCAATCAAACCTAGCCTGCCCAATCCTCATGGCCATGTCAATCCCCTTCTCAACCACCGAGAGTGGTTCTGTGAGCACCGCAACATCAACAATCTCCTTGGGCACCTTAACCAGGTACTTGGCATCAGTCACTGAGTACTCAGCTGCATGGCCGTGTAAACCCCAAATCCCGTGTTCCAGGTAATGACCAACTGGGCAGAAGTCCACGGGTAAGTCGCAATTCAGTGGTCTCCTTACTGTTGGTACGACTATGTCCCCAACACCCGCATTATCAACACCATCACCAATCTCAACAACCTCGGCAACTGCCTCATGACCAAGAATCAGATATTGGTTACCCTCGGGAGCCTTACCATATCTGCCCTCAATGATCTCCTTATCCGTGCCGCAAACACCAACCCTAATTGGTTTAAGTAGGACCTGCCCCTTATTAGGGTTCGGCTTAGAAACGTCCATTAATCTCAGCGATTCTGGTATGCCTGGGATGACAGTAACTGCTTTCATATGATTATTGTGTAGAGTACTGATATAAATGTTTTAGAATTGAGAACATTAACAATAATTTAAGTGATTAAGGTCCTTTCATCAGTATTATTTTCTCATCCTTATCCTTCAATATTTTCTTGACTGCTTCGTAAACCTCATCAACAAATATTGGTCTCCCAGTGACCTTAACCGCCTTGTACCTAATCTCAATGCCGGTCTTCTCCCTAATAATACTCGCTGCCTGTGCCTCGTAGTTCGACTCAATATCAATTATTACCTGGCTCTTACTTAATACATTCCTTACAAACTCGCTTGGGAATGGTATGAACATCTTAAGTTGCAGGAAATTAACCCTGTAACCCTCCTTGCTTAGTATGTTCATTACATCCAGTAAAACGCCCTTTGTTGATCCCCAACCAACCAGAGTTATGTCCGCACTCTCTGGTCCATATAATCTAACCTTGTCTGTAATTGGTATTTCCTTATCCGCTAATTCAAGCTTTTTCATTCTCTTCTCATACATCTCCGTCCTCGTGACTGGGTCCTCCGTTATGTGGCCAAACTCATCATGCTCATCACCTGTTAACCAGAATATTGGTCCTAGGCCAGGTATTGACCTCGGTGATACTCCATCCTTCGTTATCCTGAACCTCCTATAATCATTCTCATCCTTCGTTACTATTAACCCCCTATCAATCTTAAGGGCCTTTTTATCAAGATCCCAAATAACCGTTGTGTATGAGTTGGCGAGTGCCTTATCAACTAGGTGAATAACAGGCATTTGATATCTCTCGGCCCAGTTGAGGGCCTTGAATGCATCCTCAATGGCCTCCCTATGATCGCCAGATGAAATTACTATCCTTGGGAATTCGCCATGTCCCATGTGCATTACAAACCTCAGGTCAGACTGGCTATTTCTTGTGGGCATTCCAGTACTTGGTCCACCTCTTTGGTAATGCGTTATTACGACTGGTACCTCATTCATCCCAGCAAAGCCTGTACCCTCAACCATTAGGCTTAGGCCTGGTCCTGACGTTGCTGTCGCCGTCCTGGCACCAGCAATACCTGCGCCTATAGCCATGTTAATGGCTGATATCTCATCCTCCGTTTGTACAACGACTATACCTGCCTTCTCTAGGGCCTTAGCCTCCTCAGTAACTGGGTCTAGGCTGACTATATTATGGGCCTCTATGAATACCGACTCGTCAGCCGCAGGTGTTATTGGATAGTAGGTCTGGAACCGGAGACCACCTAGTATTTTTCCTATCGCCACTGCCTCATTACCATTAACAATCACGGCCCTCGTATTTCTCTTTATTGGCGGTAATGATAAGTTCGTCTTAATGGATTTTACATACTCATAAACAACCTCAACAATGACCTTATTATACTCAAGAAGTTTACCTCTCCTGCCTGTGAACACGTCCTCGAGACCCTTAAATACATAGTCAATGGGTAAGCCCATTATGGCAGTTGAGTATGCGGTCATAACCACATTTGAGTATCTACCAATTAATGATGGTAGGTCAATATCATGAAGTTTCTTCTTAACCTCCTGCAGTAGGTCGGCATAGTGCATGGTTAATACATTAATACCGTTATTCCTCAGGTAGTCAATGATACCCTTAACCGTGGGCTCAATACCAGACTTACTGAAAAATTCCCTGAGTCTCTCCTTGAGTTCATCCTCCATGTATTGCAGTTGATCAAGCTTTGTATTGAATATTGATGTATCAACGATTACATAACCACCGCGCTTAACATCCTGGAAGTGAGTGAATACGGATTCTGCATCAAGGACTACTAATATATCTATTGTACTTAGTAATCCTCCCTTGGGTTCATCACTAACCCTAACCATGAAGTAGCTATGCCTACCCTTAATGTTTGAGAAGTATTCCCTATCGCCAATTACGTAGTAACCAGCCCTGGCAACAGACCTCATGAAGACATTGGCGCCAGTATCTATACCACCACCCTGCGGTCCACCAATAACCCACATTATGTCCGTAGACATTACAATGAGGTTGCTTAGACCTATTTATTAAGCCTTCTCCCATTGTAGAATAAATATTGACTGTGTAAACCTAAATCCACGTAATCAATTCAATAAAATATAAAGTTATTCGTATGAATTAATGAATTAAGGTTTAATAAGTACCTTACCGATCCTAGAATTATTTCTCATAAATTCCAAGGCATCATTAAATTTATCCAATGAGTATGTAGAAGCTATGATGGGCTTAATCAATCCACGGCTTAATACTTTAAATGTTTCGGCAACGTCAGATTTATGTGATCTAACGTTCCCAATAATCGCTATATCCTTCATTATTAAGTAACCAAGCCTTAATGAATAACTCTCATCAGGGTTTACATTACCAATGATTATTATACGACCTCCATTACGTAGACTTCTTAGTGATTCCTCAAGGGTAGGCGTTCCTACGGCTTCAATCACTATATCCGCACCTACGTTATTTGTTAGGTCCTTAACAACCTTACTAAACCTCTGCTCAGTGGTAGTTTCATCCGCAAACTGTTTAATGAATTTGGCCTTATCAGGCGATCTGGTAATTGCAATAACCCTGGCGCCCAATGCCCTGGCTAGCTGGATTGCGTGAATACCGACACCACCGCTCGCTCCAGTCACTACGACGGTCTCACCATGCATTAACCCTGCCCTCTTGAGACCCTTGTAAACCATGGCTATGACGCAGGGGGTGAATGCTGCTAATTCATCGGGGACTCCACTAGGCACCTTAACCAATGCATTAGCTGATACTCTGGCGTACTCTGCGAAGAACCCATCAATGTTCTCACCATAACTAAGCGCATTGATGCAGTATGAATCAAGTCCACGCATGCAGAATTCACAGGCGCCATCTGGCTCATGAAGCAGTGGTACTACCCTATCACCTGGCTTAAACCTTGGGTCCCTTGATTCAACTACGACACCAACGGCTTCATGGCCTAAGATAACGGGATACTTCATTCTTGGGTAGTAACCAGCGAGTTGAAGTAGATCACGGTAGCATAGTGCTGCGTAGTTTATCTTTATTAATACGTCACCATCGTTAAGTCTTGGCATTGGTATATCACGTATCTCGTACTTACCCTTATCATAAACGACAACTGCCTTCATCAATTAATAGCGGGATTGCTGCGTTTTAAGGAATTCCTTATTGATTATCTCAGTGTACTTACTCTTTAAATTCGATCTTGGCTAGTTCATAATCACTGGATTTCATATTGTATAATTCATCAATTAAATTTACCTTTAATGATGCGGGCCCTGAGGATTTTTTCTCCGCCTTCTCTGCAGCTATTTCAAACGTGACTAAGCCCTCCACTGAGGCAATCAGGAGGTCTTTGTTAATGGCCATGAAACTTGCGATTACAGAACCAACCATACAGCCACTGCCAGTTATGTACTGTAACATGGGCGTACCATTACTAACAATGGCGCCCCTCTTACCGTCAGACACGTAATCCCTGGGGCCTGTAATTACTGCCGTAACACCATACTCCCTAGCCAACCTCTCAGCAATCTCAAGATTAGCCTCACCCAGTGAGTCAACGCCTTTAATCATGCCCACCACACCGGCTAACGTCATCATCTCGCCTCCATTCCCCTTAAGCACACTAACCTCGACTTCATTAAGTATCCTAAGCACGGTCTCTGTCCTAAGCCTAGTTGCACCGGCGCCAACTGGGTCTAGGAGTACTGGCACATTATTCTTATTGGCGGCCTTACCAGCCAATAGGAAGGACTCTATCCACCTATCATCGAGTGTACCGATGTTTATATACAGGGCATCAGCCTTAGCAGCCAACTCCTCAACCTCCTCCCTAGCATGAGCCATTATTGGCGACGCACCAACAGCGAGCGTTACATTAGCCGCATCATTCATCACTACGTAATTCATCAAATGATGTATAAGTGGTCTTTTACTCCTGATCCTCTGTAGATCCTCCCAGTAATTGATCATCATTGTTCCAATAACATGCTTATTAATAAATATTAACTATGTTATTCATTAATTAAGATACAATTACTAAATTCAGCACACCGACATCAGTCCAGTAGGCTTATTAATTCTTCAGTGATATAAATAGTGATGAGTAAAGATCTTCGTGATGAGGTTTTGCGTTTGTTGAGGGAGGATGAGGTTTTTAGGCTTGCTGTTATTGGGCTTTTGGGTATTTCTGATGTTCAGTCTTCCCTTAGGCGGTTGGTTGATGCTGTGGGTGGTTTGGTCAAGAATCAGTCAGTGATGATGGAGGTTTTGAACAAGGTTCTCGAGGCAGTCCAGAGGCTTACCGAGAACGAGGAAAAACTTTGGGAAAACCAAAACAAACTATGGGAGGAAAACAACAAGATATGGCAGGAGATTAAATCATTAAGGGAGGATCAGGAGAGGCTTTGGCAGGAGATAAGGGCATTAAGGGAGAGCCAGGAAAAGGCTTGGAGGGAGATCGAGAGGTTATGGCAGGAACTAAAAACCTTCAGGGAGGAGCAGGAGAAAAGATGGCAAGAAAACGAAAAAAGATGGGAGATGAATTTTAAGATGTGGGAGCAAAACTGGAAGCTATGGCAGGAAAACCTCAGTAGGTGGGAGGAGCAGTTTAAGTTTAATAATTGGATGATGAGCGCATTGAGGGAAATAAGGGATTCAATTGGTGGATCCTATGAGTATTATACGGCGCATTGGATTAGGGAGTGGCTTTCAACTAAGGGTGTTTCATGTGATGTTAAGGTTAACGTGACAATACCCGTGGATGGATTCAAGGAGATTGACGTGGTTTGCTACGACCCACTAGTTGTTGGTGAGGCCACGATTAAGGTTAGCTCTGTTGAGGAAGCTGAGAGAGAGTTGAAGAAGCTCCTTGATAATGCCAAGACAGCAGAGAAATTCTTTGGTAAGAAGGCTATTGCCTTAGTGCTTGCCGTAGAATCTGCACCAGAGCAGGTAGCTGAGTACTTAAGGAAGAGAGCTGGGGAATTGAGTATAGTCCTTGTTTTAGGTAGGGAATATTCATAAGGGCTGTTTAGCACTAAAGTTAGTGCATAATCCTTACCTCGCCATGCTTACCAACCGCGGCCTTCCACCTCGGTGGAATCACTATTGTTGATCCGTACTCCTCAATTATGGCTGGTCCATCAATAACCTGCCCAGTGGGTATTTCCTCACGCCAATAAATTGGTACCTCAATCCATTCATCAAAGAATACCTTCCTGAAACTCCTCGGCTTAGCCTCACCCTCAGCCTTTGTCGCCTTAAACCTTGGTTTAATCCTCGTTATTACCGCGAATACCCTAATGGTAACGACCTCAATGGGCTTATTCAGTTTGAAGCCGTACGTTGCGTAGTGCCTATCATTAAACGCTTTCTCAACATCGCCCATACTTGCTGGCTTACCAACAGGTATTGTTAACTCCCAACCCTGCCCAATATACCTAACATCCGCATACCTAAGGAAGTAATCAACCCTACCCAACCTACTAAGCAACTCATCCTCAAGTCTCCTAAACTCATCCTCAAGATTCCTTGGGAATGACGCCCTAACCTCAAACCTCTCATCAGCCATTAACAGGCCAAGGGCACTGAAGGCGCCTGGCTCCGGCGGCACGATCACGGAATTAATACCCAACTCCTCGGCTATGTAGGGCGCAAACTGAGGACCAGCGCCACCAAAGGCCATCAACGTGAAGTCCCTCGGGTCAAGACCCCTCTCAACAGTCACAAGCCTAACAGCCCTAGCCATCTCAATAGTCGCCAACCTAATGGCCTCAAGAGCCACGTTAATAGGATCACCAAGCCTCGACAAGCCCTTAATCGCGGCATCCCTATCAAGCCTCATCTCACCGCCTAGTAGGTACTCGCCAATCCTGCCAAGAGCCACATTAGCATCCGTCAATGTCGACTCCCTACCACCCCTACCATAGCATATGGGCCCTGGATCGGCACCAGCACTGATCGGACCAACCCTGAGGGCTCCAGCTTCATCGCGCCAAATAATCGTTCCACCGCCACTCGAAACTTCCGCTAGGTCAATGAATGGGAACCTAACTGGGTAACCACTTCCTTTGATTAACCTGCCGTGATGGGCTTCACCACCTACTTCGTACTCTGTCGTAACCTCAGGTTCGTGCTTGAGTATTGAGGATGCCTTAGCCGTGGTGCCACCCATGTCAAAGCCGATAATATTCTCAGCACCGATTAACCTCGAGAACTCCGCAACAGCCACAGCGCCAGCTGCAGGACCAGACTCGATTAATTGCACGGGTCTCTCCATAGCTTCATTAGCGTCTATGAGACCACCTGCGCTGGACATTATGTAGAACCTGTCAATGTTGAGCTCCTTAAGGCCCTCAGAGAACCTGGCTATGTACTCACTGACTATTGGCATGAGAACGGCGTTAACAACCGTTGTCGAGGTCCTCTCATACTCCCTAGGCTCAGGGGCTATCTTACTCGATAAACTAACGTACCTAAAGTACTTCCTAAGTACATCACCCGTAACCTCCTCATTGACTGGGTTAATGTATGAGTGAAGGTATGAAACAGCCACACTGACAACACCCATTGACCTAGCTTTAACAGCGTACTCCTCAACCGCCCTAGGATCAACCTGCTTAGCCACGGTGCCGTCAGCCAAAACCCTCTCATCAACCTCAAACCTAAGCTCCCTAGGGACTAGGGGCCTCGGCTTATCGAAGAACAAGTCATAAAGCCTAGGTCTGTTTTGACGGCCGATCTCAATAACGTCCCTAAAGCCCTTCGTAGTGAACAACGCCACCTTAGGAATTTCAAGACCAACCTGCCCAAGCAGTGTGTTCGTACCAATAGTAGTTGCATGAAGAACCTCGGAAATTGGTTCCCTAATCCTCCTTAAACCATCGAGCACCGCAACCTCAGGGCTCCTCGGAGTACTGAGGATCTTAATCGAGTATATGGTTCCGTCGCTCTTAAGGATTACGAAATCCGTAAATGTGCCACCAACATCAACAGCAACAACTGCCATAAATTATCGAAACGTAAAATCAATCATACCTTTATAATTTTACCGCCAAATTAATGATAAATATAAATAACGCATTATTTTCGGCTGATAATGATTATGATTAATACTAGGGATTTATTGAGGGGTGCATTTGATTTTCATGTTCATAGCGCACCTGATATTGTACCTAGGCTCCTTGATGACGTAGATTTAGCAAGACTATATAGGGATTATGGTTTTGGTGGTTTCATTATCAAGAATCATTACTCACCGACTTATGATAGAGCCTACCTGGTTAGGAAGATTGTGGAGGACATTGAGATCTTTGGAGGTGTTGTGCTCAATAATTCAGTTGGCGGCTTAAATCCAAGGATTGTGTATGTGGCTGGTCGATCAGGGGCTAAGATTGTTTGGTTCCCAACCGTTGACTCGGCAAATGAGAGGTCCTCATTACTTAATTGGCGTGACAAGCCCAACCCACCGGCATGGGCTAGGGCACAGCTTGAGCTTTATGAAAGGGGCTTGCTGGGTAATGCGTTAAGTATTTTTGATGAGGATGGTAGGATTAAGCCTGAGGTTGATGAGATCCTAGACTTAATTAAAGAATTCAACATGATACTTGCCACAGGCCACTTAAGCCCTAGTGAGGGTATGCAATTAGTTAAGAGGGCTGCGGAGCGTGGCGTTAGGAAGATAATTGTTACTCATCCTGAATTTCCAATGACTAAGTACAGTATTGAGCAACAGAGGGAATTAGCCAATTACAGTGTCTACTTTGAGAGATGCTATCAATCAGTTCTAGCGGGTAGGGCAAGTATTAATGATGTTGTGAAGGCCATTAGGGAAACCGGTGTTGAGAGGAACATACTATCAACGGATTTAGGTCAGGTCCATAATGAGCCACCGCCACGGGGCTATGCTAAGTTCATTGAGCAACTAATGAATGAAGGCTTTACCAGGGAGGAAATAGAAGTTATGACAAAGGAAAACCAAAGAAAATTATTATATTGAATGATGAGATTGGTAAGGATCAACTTGTTTTATACCCTCATTACTACTACTGTGCTCGCTTGCATTAGGTCGCCCCAGGCATGGGCAAGACCCGTATATGCTGGCTTCCTTACTTGTCTCTTACCTGCTTTCCCAGCTAATTGCCAGTATATCTCTGCCACCTTCATTGTGCCGGCAGCGGCTATTGGATTACCGACACCGAGTAATCCACCTGATGGATTTATTGGTAAGTCACCATCCCTCTGGGTAACGCCTTCCTTAGTTAGTTTCGGCGCCTCGCACTTCTTGGCGAGCCCAAGCCCCTCCATGTGATGCAGCTCCTTGTAGTCAAATGGATCGTAGACCTCAGCAACATCAATCTCTCTCCTCGGATTCGTAATACCGGCCATTCTATAAGCCATCTGAGCAGCAACATTAGCATATTCTGGAAACGCCAGGTCCCTGTTTGTCCAGGATGTTGTGTCCAAGGTCCAACCAACGCCATCAATCCAAACCGGCGTATCAGTTTGTCTCCTTGCAACATCCTCACTGGCTACTATGAATGCCGCAGCACCATCACTTACTGGTGAGATATCGAGTAACTGAACAGGCCATACCAACATCTCGCTCTTCAATACATCATCCACCGTTATGTTCGCCGCCACCTGGGCCGCTGGATGATCGAGGGCATTACGCTTATTCTTAACGCTGACTAGAGCTATATCCTCCTTCTTAGCACCGCACTTATACATGTACCTATGCATTTCCATTGCGAATATCCAAATTAAATTCGGCTGTAGTGGCACCTCAGTGATCGGATCCCATATGTACCTAAAGACCGCTTGTGGATGCGGTATATCGGCGCTACTCATTTTCTCCTCAGCGACGGCTAGCACAGTCTTGCAATGCCCACTTGCTACATGCCACCAGGCGGCTATTGGTACCATTACGCCGGTAGCACCGCCAACGAAAACCCTCATCGTTGGTTTACCAACACCACCGGAACCATCGGCTAGATATTCACCTTTAAAGTGGACTCCATCAAACGTGTCCGGCGCCGAACCTATTACCACGCAATCAATATCCTTAAGCGTAAGCCCAGCCTCATCAAGCGCTTGCTTAGCGGCTATCCAAGCAAGCTCCTTAGGAGTCTCGAGCATCCTCCTCCTAAATAATGTTAGTCCTGCACCAATTACTGCAGGCCTGTGCTTTACGTAAATGTTCCTACTCATAAATTACCACCCATGACTTGATTCTTAAGCATTACCGATCACCTACTTAACACAGCAACGACACTTGTGGTGGTTGGTACGCCACGCCATGAATGAACAACAGCCCTTTCAGCCCTATTCAACTGCATTCTGCCAGCCTCACCCCTTAATTGAAGTACGGCATTAACTAACCTGGCGAGGCCATGAACCTCGAGCGGAACACCCTCACCAAGTGCGCCACCGCTTGGGTTTACTGGGAATAGACCATCCCTATCAAAGGCGCCCTCTAGGAGTAGTTTATGGGCTTCACCGATTGGGGCAAGCTTTAACGCCTCTATGAATTGTAGTTCCTTGAAGCTATACCTCGAGTCAACCTCTGCGAAGTGCAGTTCCTTAATTGGGTCCTGAATACCAGCTATTTTATACGCTGCCTCGGCAGCCTTCATTGCGTGCATTGGAAATTCCCAACTATGGAATTCAAGGGACGGATCCTCAGTAATCCAATGAATACCATCAACCCACACGGGCGTATCCGTGTACCTTCTTGCAACGTCCTCGCCCGCGAGAACAACAACGACCGATGCATCAACAAAAGGCGCAATATCGAGTTTAGTCAGTGGTGATACTGTGTATGGTGAACTCAGGACTTCGTCAATGGTTAAATTAGCGCCATAACTAGCTCTCTCGTTATAGAGGGCGTTTCTCCTGTCCTTAACCACCACGTACGCCAATGCCTCCCTAGTTACATTATAGCGCGACATGTATGCCTGAGCCTCCAGTGCTGCTAATGCATGGTAGTTAGGTGTGTTTATTGCCCTAACAGTTAATGGGTCCATGCCGAAGAGCATAACATCATGCATATTGGCAATATCACTAGGTTTTGCATGTGACTCGGCAACAACTACGTCGAATTGCCCTGTCTTAATCATCATATATGCATTAGCCACGCATTGAAGACCATCACCAGGTGTTGTGAATACGGGCTTTAATGCACCGCCAATGGGTTCTGGGGCGAATTCATCAGCTATTGCAATGCCCTCCCAGAAGTCCTCCTGGCAGCTGGCGAATGCGTCAATATCAGTTCTTGGGTTTATGCCGCCAGCATCCTCATAGGCGCGGGCTGCAGCTTCAAACATCATCTCCCTAAACGACGCTTCCTCAACCACGGGCCTAAACCCGTACCAACCAACTCCGATAATTGCAACTCTCCTTGACATAGTAATCAATCATTAAGAATCCTTTTAATTTATTACCCACTATACATGTGGCTAGTATTTATCAAACATTAATCTTAAAGGGAGGGTGGTTATTCCCATGACATAATGATTAATGCATATTTATTACTCACTGTGGATTACGTATTCGCTATAATTATTCAAATAATAGCGTCAATACAGGACTTAATGACTAGGGAGATTAGTGATTGGACGTGGATAATAGGCTCAATAATATGCATACCGCTTGGTCTATACTCAGTATTCGTATTGGGTCAATTACTCCTATACATCATTGGTGTGGTTATTGGTTCAGCGTTCGCATTTATGGCTTATTGGTTAAGGGCTATGGGTGGTGCTGATTCTAAATCAATAGCCTTTATCTCGGCATCAATACCGACAATCTCGGCATCAAACATGGCATTGACCGTAATAAACATCACACCATTATCAGTACTAATTAATTCATTAATCATAGCCCTAATAATGTACATACCCTACAATGTTATTCAGAATATTAGGTACGGCAGTAATTGCGAGGCCTTGGCCAGGGTTAAGGGATTCAATAAGTTAATATACTTAATAACGCTCATGTGCGTACCCGCACATAGGGTGTTTAGGAACCCCAATAATTACGCGATATCCCAGGTACTTATTGGTAATGAGTTTCAACCAGTGATTAGGCTTGGTCTTGACGTTGAGGATCCAAGGGAATCACTAATTGAATGGCTTTCCCAGGGCAGAATCAGTATTGATACACCGGTACTAACCTCATATCACATACCCTTTATAGTGCCTATAACCCTTGGCCTATTAATGTATGTATTAACTCACATTAACTTCCTAGTCCTTGCCCTAGCCTCATTATGAATACGAAAGTTTTTATTTAGCCTCTATATCGCTGATTCTGTGGTATTTGACGATAAAGACCTTAGGCCTGTCAGGGGAATGAGAGATTTAACACCCGAGGAGTACTACCCAATGTTTCAAGTCTTTGATAAGTTGGCTAGGGTTGCTGAGTCCTTTGGCTACCTAAGGGTTGAGACGCCAGCCCTCGAGTATTATGAGATACTTAAGGCTAAGGCCGGTGAGGACGTAATTAACGAGATTTACTACTTCAAGGATAAGGCTGGTAGAGAGGTTGGGCTTAGGTTTGATATGACGGTGCCTGTGGCAAGGGTTATTTCATATAGGGTTGATGTACCTAAACCAATTAGGTGGTATTATATTACGAAGGTTTGGCGTTATGATGAGCCTCAACACGGTAGGTATAGGGAGTTCCACCAGTTCGGTATTGAGTTCATAGGATCATCCAGTATTAGGGCTGATGCTGAAATACTCGCGGTTGGTGTTGAAGCACTTAGGTCACTTGATATTGGTGATTTCAGGATTAGGATAAATGATAGGAGAATCATTGAACAATTACTGAGTAAGTTCGGCATCCCAAGCGATGTAAAACCCAGTGTGCTTAGGATTATGGATAAGAGGGGTAAGGTGCCTGATGAGGAGCTCCTGGAGATGCTGAGGAATCTTGAGTTAAGTAATGATACGGCACAGGAGGTTCTTAGACTGGCTAACACGAGCGAGAGTCTTGATAAGGCGATTGGCTCATTCAGGGAACTTGGTGTTAGTGACGATTTCATTAAGTATTACAATGAGTTAATGGAGTTTCTTGATATGTATGGTATACGTAGTTACATGGACCTAGACATGGGTATTGTCAGGGGGCTTGACTACTACACAGGTATTGTCTTTGAAATGTACGTGACTGATTATAAGTTATCAGTTGGTGGTGGTGGTAGGTATGATAATTTAATCGAGATTTATAGTGGTAAGCCAATGCCTGCCTCGGGGTTCGCCATGGGTATTGAGAGACTATTGGAGGTTCTTGAGCAGAGGGGTTCGCTTAAACGTGGACTTCCGCAAATTGATTACTACGTGTACGTCCTAAGTAATGAGAAGAATTACTTATCTCTTGGTTATAGGTTAGCCAGTATTTTGAGGGCTGGTGGTAGTAAGGTAGTAATGGACACGGGCGAGAAGAGTCTCAGGAGCGCGCTTGAGTATGCCTCTAAGATAAATGCCAGGTACTTCATAATAATAGGTCCTAAGGAGATTTCACGGGGTGTTGTTAAGGTTAGGGACATGAGCAACTGGAGTGAGAGGGAGGCTCCGCTCATAGAGTTCGGCATCAATGTCTAGAATAAGTAAATAAAGGGGTTAGTGCCTAGTATTGTAATGGTTAGAGAGGAGAGTTCAAGTGGTTCGTCAAAGTATTTAAAGGCTGATCTCCTGGATGTGATTGAAATACCTGAGGAGGGCGTTGCTGTAATGCTATTCACAACTGAGGATTGGGAAGATAGGGTCCTGCCTATTAGGATTGACGTAACAGCATCATTCTCAATAAAGAAGGCGCTCGGTCTTGTATCATTCCACAGGCCATTAACTCACGATCTCATTGTAGACCTAATTAATAGGCTCGATGTAATTGTTGATAGGGTAACGATAGATGCAATGATCGATGGCGTTTACCTATCAACAATATTCATTAAGGATAATAGGACAAACGAGACATTCCAATTGGATGCCAGGCCAAGTGATGCCACGGCAATAGCCGTAAGGCTTGGTGCACCCATATACGTTGCAGAGCATCTAGTGGCTTATACAGAACCCCTTGAGAACTACAGGGAATTGAGAGCCAGATATGGTTTCAGTTTTAATAAGAACTTATAACATAATCATTACTCACCAATAGTCACAAGAACAACCCTCCTACTCCTAGGGCCATCAAACTCTGCTAGAAAAACCTCCTGCCAAGTTCCACGGACGAGCTCGCCACTCATTATTGGCAATACGTAGAACTGCTTAAAGATTGATGTTAATAGGTGAGCGTCAGCATTATTATCGATTTCATTGTGGAAATAATTTCCATTAGCAGGTACCAACCTCTCAAATAAGTTTTCATAATCCTTTCTTACCCTTGGTTCATCTTCATTAGCAAACAATGCTGAGGTTGCATGTGGTAGAAAAACAAGTACTATACCATTCCTTATGCCTGAGTCTCTAACGAAATCCTCAATATGATTTGTTATGTTAATAACCTCTCTACGTCTCTTACTCTGTACCGTGATTTCTTTCGTAACGACCTTCATAACATGACTACTCACTTAATACATTTAGTAAAAACTTACTTCATAAATTACCTTAATTGTTTCTGAATAGTAGCTATAAGTCTCTCTAGTTCGAGCATTGTAAGTCCAATTGTCGAGTCATCACCACCCTGAACCAAAATACCTACTACTAGATCACTAACTCTCTTAATAACTATATAGCCAGTACTGGATTGGACAATTACGTGATTCGAATCCTCATTAAGTAACTCCTTGCTAACCCTATCCCCAACAGCGCTGAGTGATGCTATCATTGCCGCTACACGGTCTGGGTCCGCGTCAATTCTTGATGCATGGGCGATTAAGAGGCCATCTAATGTTGCGATGTATACACCGCTAATATTCTCAACATTGTTTAGGAAATCCCTAACAACCTTACTCAGTGCTTCACTTGTTCTCTCCATTACTGCGCTATTCAATTCCCAGGAGAATATAAACATATCTTCCAATTACCTCCTAATAACGATCCTCCAACCACTCCTAAACCTCTTAATTAAATCCCTCCTAATCAACTCCCTGAATAACTCCACATAGGCTTCACTGGGTTCGGCACCCCTCAACTCAATGTTATATTTACGGGCCAAGGACTTAACATTATTGACACAGACCTGCCTGAGGGGGCAGGTCGAGCAATAATTACTCAGTGGCTCGCCATTGATTATCACGAGTCCATAAAACGGGTCAATAAATGCGCCCTTACTCATTGATATACTAAGCATGATCTCGCCATTGACGTCCTTAACGTCATAGGCAACGTAAATACGTCCACTTGGCAGGTACCTATTACCATTTTTAATAACCCAACCAGTATTCAATAATCTTCTTAAATGTCTTGATAATTTACCTCTTTGTAAACCGGTCTTCTTCATTATTTGGACAAAGTGGTCATGCCCGCTTATTATGGCAAGTATTATGCTCAGGTTTGTATTGTCGAGAATTACGTTGAAGTCCTTCTCTCTCATTAATACATATTCATTGTCATAACTTGGAACAATTCTCCTTTCCTCACCATTCAGCGTCACTATGATTTCAGGCTTAACAACGGCGTTCATTAAATCATGCAGTTAATGACCAACTTATTAACTAATTTCTAGAATTATTTTGTCTTCATTAGTTTAACATGAGGTATTTCTTATTAATCTGTATTATTTATGACCTAGCTATGCCGTTTAAAAATTTCGCAAGGCTTGAAATACCCGATGTAATACTGGTGGAGCCCGTGGTCTTCCCAGACATCAGGGGCTTCTTCGCAGAGCTTTATAAGAGGACGGACTTCCTTGCTGGTGGCGTACCCCATGATTTCGTCCAGGTAAGCCTAAGTAAGTCAAGGCGTGGTGTTGTTCGTGGCCTACACTACCAGCTTAAGCCCATGGAGCAGGGAAAGCTGGTCACTGTGGTTAAGGGGCGCGTGGTTGATGTGGCTGTTGACGTTAGGAGGGGTTCTCCCTGGTTTGGTAAGTACGTGATGGTTGAGTTATCCGCCGATAACCCAAGGCTACTTTGGATACCGCCTGGCTTTGCCCACGGCTTCCAGGCACTGGAGGATGACACGCTATTCCTATACCTACAGACGAAGGAGTATAGTCCACAGCACGAGAGATGTGTTGTCTGGAATGACCCGGAGATCGGCATACCATGGCCAATAAGGGAGAATGTAATAGTAAGTGAAAAGGACGGTAAATGCCCACCACTTAAGCTGGCTGAGACTAACTTCGATTACCCAATATGAGGATCAGCCCTCACACGCATCAGCACCAATAAGCCAGTGGCATCTCATCACAATGGTCTAATTATATGGTCCTAAATTAAATTTAGTGCAGTGCTTTTAACAATGTCTAATTTAATTGCCTGGCTAATAAATCATAGCGCTGCAAGAGCAGAAAGTTGTCTTAATAATGAATGCGAACTATGTTATTTATTCCAAACACAGTGAATCGTATTAATCCCTCGAAATAAAAACTTAAAATTAAAAACCATGTATTCCTTAGCAGTTGATGAATTGAACCCACGCTGATTGGTGGTGAGGCCTAAACCGACTGAGTTCCTGCTTGCTCCTTCATCTATTCCTTAGTGATTATTATTGGTTCGCCGAAGTCTGCGTAGTGCTTATTCCATTTGTTCCTTAGAACGATGTTCAGTTCTGGGTTTAAGTACGGTTTTATGGTCTTTATAAACCTAGCTATTGAGTCTCTATCGTGAATAACAAGGTAAAGCTTACTATCACTGCTTGGAAATACATTACTATTAATGCCTAGTAACTTGAGTACTATCCTTAGTGTTGTTCCGAAGGATTTACTTGGAATCTTAATGCTAAGTACGAAATTAGGTATATCGAGTTCCGGTTCCGGATCAATTAACTCCCCATAAAAGTCATAGAGCCCCCTCATTAATTTGACCCAATCATTAATGTTAAGGAACATTAGCAACCTAATGGGCTTTTGAAGGATTCTATTAATCTCATCACATAACTTACTCGTTGCGTTTATTGTATTGTTTATTACCGTGATACCTGGCTCTAATGACTTAGTATAATCAACGGCATCTGAGAATCCCTCAATACTTCTCCACCTTACTGAGCACTCATTTATGAAGGCACCCACCAGGTAAGCATCCACGGAAATAACTTCTTAATTATATGCTTTAATACTTATTATGTTCCGTGAATATGCCATATGAGTCTTGAAAGGGCCATGGATATATTGAGGAAGTATCCACTGTGCAATCACTGCCTTGGCAGGTTATTCGCTAGGTTGGGCACCGGGCTTAGTAATGAGGAAAGAGGTAAGGCGATTAAGGATTACCTATTAATGATGATTCATGAGAGAATAATTAGTGAGGGATTGAGTGATGAGTTACTCAGTGATGTTAAGGCGTTGGCATTAAGTGGGCATGAACCAAGTATAAAATTCCTTAAGAACCTAGGTATTGAGGTCTCGCCAATTACATGTTATGTATGTAATGATAACATTTTCAATAGACTTGATGAGTGGGCTAAAACAATAGCTGATAGCCTGAGGTCCCTAGGTGTTGAGGTTAGGTCGTTTAGGCTTGGTAGTAAGGTACCAATTGAAGTACTAAAGAGGGAATTGGGCATAACTACAGAGTTCAATATATCCAGTGCCGAGTCCATTAAACGTGAGTTAAATAGGGAGTTGGGTAAGAGGGTTTCGTCGATACTCAGTGTTTCATTCAGTAGGGAAGAACCTGATGCGGAGGTCGTCATTAACATTACCACCGGATCCGTGGAGGTGCAGGTAATGCCAATATACATATCGGCTAGGTATAGGAAGATACATAGGCTAGTTAATGGGAGAGGACAGGTTAGGTGGCCCATTGACAGTATAATCCAGGTATTTGGTGCTCAGGATGTGGTGATACATGTGGGCGGTGAAGACCCATTTGGTGCTCGTGTTCTTGGTAATGGTAGGCCTACAATTCTACAGATAATTAAACCTAGTAGGAGACCTAGTATTGATGATGTATACCCGTTATTGAAGGGATTGAATTATGACGTTATACTTAGTGATCTATCCCGTGTTAAGAGTTCTGCAATAGTGAGGATGAAGGCTAGGGTTAGGGATTACGTAATAACGTATAGAGTCCTGGCAATTACTGATAATTCAGTTACTGATGGGAATATAAAATCATTACATGATTACTTCAGGAATAGGCAGGTGGTTCAGGTGTTTAGGCGTGGGCGTAGGGTTAAGAGGAGGGTTAGTATGGTCTATGAATTAGATGGTAAGGTGATTGGGGATAGGCTTGTGGAGTTTCTGATTAGGTGCCAGGGTAACCTGTACATTAGAGGGTTCATACATGGTGGTTTTGGTGATGTTGAACCAAGTATTGCTGGAACTCTAGGTTTTGGTGTTAGGCCTGTGGAGATTGACATACTTAACATAAGTGATTAATTACCTTAGTAACTATGTGATTACGATGCTGTTGTCTTTGTTTCCGTGATTTGAGAGCTGAAAGGAAGGATGTGGTCTGGTGTTGTTATGATCACCTTTCTCTTACTACCAATGTAAATCTCTATTTCAAAGGCCTTACCTCTTCTTCCTATTATTGTACCAACCTTGCCTTGATACCTCCTGTGGGGTGCTGTGGTTATGAATGTTGGGTCAATATCAATAACCACCTTATCGCCTACTTTATACTCATAAAGCCACCTTGAAACACCAGGTCTACCCTTTTCCCTGGGCTTCTTTGTCAGTAGCTTCCTTGATTTGTAGCGTAGGCCGTGTGTTCGGTGCACGAGTAACCCCGAGGCATCATCACTCTATTGAGTATTTAAGCATTCTCTTCATTAATGATTAACCTGCATATACCAAATCCTTAAATAGGGATTTTTCTTAGGAAGTTACTTGTGGTTAAGCGTATTATTAATTCTGAGGATATTTCCATGGCCGAGGCACTCAGGATTCTCGAGGATAAATTAATCAGTATTAATCCTGGAATTACTGATGATGTTGTGAATAATACCCTGAACTACCTTAGGAAGTTCTCTAGGATAAGCCCTGATAAGGCTAAGGATTTGATCTCAGAATTAATGAAGAGATTTGGTTTAGCAAAGTTAACGGCTATACAGATAGTTAATTTAATGCCTCAAACAACTGATGAGCTTAGGATATTATTGGGGACCGAAAAAAGGGAATTCAGTGATAAGGAGATTGAGGATATCCTCAACCTACTAAAAAGCACTAAGGAATCCTAGAGGGTGTTATTAATGGTTAAGCGTGAGGACTATGCCTACATACTGGACATAATACCGCCGGAGCAAATGCTCATTAAGGACCCATCCCTTATTAAGAAGGGGTTTCCTAAGAATGAGGCCTATGTACAGGCCATTGGTGATCAGTTCTTCACACTTCTTGAATTAACATTGAAACCAAACACTGCGGCTGAGGTTGGTGAAAGGGTTTACATAGGTAATGGACCTAGGGATAAGGTGAATAAGATAGTTAGGAGGATTAATTATGATGAATTAACCAGTGAGGCAAAGAACGCGCTTCCTGAGATAGTTGCGAAGATTGTTAAGGCCCAGGAGAGTAGGTTCGTTGACTTCTTTAATAAGGCTGGTCCAATAACCCTGAAAATGCATAGCCTAGAGTTACTTAAGGGTATTGGTAAGAAGACGCTTTGGCAAATACTTGAGGAGAGGAGGAAGAAGCCTTTCCAGTCCTTTGAGGATATAAAGAGTAGGATTGGTATTGACCCTGAGAAGTTAATTATTGACAGAATATTGAGGGAATTACAGGGTGCTGATCAGTATAAGGTATTCGTTAGTTGATTTTATGGCAATTACCTAACCCTAATTATCTTCCTCCTACCAGCGATATCCCAAACCTCAACCTCAATACCAGGCTCGATCTTACCCTTAATATCCTCCTCAATTTGGCTCTCTGGAACTTCAAACGTTGTATAGTTTCTCAGGTCCATTAATTGCCAGGAATCACCAACCTTAGCCACTACCTGGGCAACGAACTTCTCAATTATCGGCACTTCGACCTGGGCGTCAGCAGGTACTATTAAGGTTCTCTTAACATTATCGAATACGCCCATACCCACTATCCTGACCTTGGCGGATCCATGCTTACCAGTCTTACTCTTCTCAACCTCAACCACCTTGCATGGCTCTCCATCAATCATTAAGTAGCTACCCTCCTTCACCGAACCTGCCTCTGTTGGCTTCGTTGACATACAAATCGACATAGCTAGAGCTAATAAAAGGTTTTCTATCGAGTAATTCCCTGAGAAATTATTTATTAATTCGCCTAGTTTGCATTAGCCTGAGTATTAATGAGGATTATGATGTATATTGGTAAGTACGAGGATTACGCATTAGCAAAGCTAATAGTGAGTAGGTTACTAAGTAGTAATGGAGTTGAGGTAGTGGCTGCAAGGGATTTAGAGGTTAAGAATCTCAGTATACCTAAGTGGGATGGTTCTCAAGGTATTGATATTGCCATGGTAATTGGTGGTGATGGTACAGTCCTAAGATTTATACATGAAATTGGCAATTCCACGGACACACCAATCCTTCACATAGGCACTGGTCGGGTTAATTATCTAAGTGATGTGAGTGCCAGGGATTTACCCCAGGTTCTTGATAGGATAATTAAGGGTGAATACGTGGTTGAGGAGAGGATCACACTTAAGGCCATTGCCGCTGGCTTTGAATGCATGGCATTAAATGAGGTATTGGTTAAAGGTGTTGATCCTGGTCATTTAATAAGTGTGACTATTGTTGAGGATGGTGGCGAGGAGATGATAAGAGCTAGGATGGATGGCGTTATAATAGCCACGCCAACTGGTTCAACGGCGTATGCATTAGCGGCTGGAGGTCCTGTGGTTGATAATAGGTTAGCCGTGAAATTAATAGTGCCTCTTGCGCCGTTCTCAAGGGCTTTAGTACCTATTGTTCATCCATATGAAGTACCCATTAAGGTTTTAACGAGCGAGGTTGCGCACATATTATGTGATGGTATTGTCACGCAGAGAGGTGCTGAGATACGCATTGTTCCAAATGATAGGAGGGTTAGATTCGTTAGGACTCGTCAATACAGGATGTACGATAGGTTGTTCAGGAGGTTGTTCATACCATGAGTAATGAAGATGCAGTAATACTTGATACATCAGCGATACTTCATATGAGGGATTTGCGTCCATTATCGAGTATTGGTCATCTAATAACCACTAATTACGTAATTAATGAACTTAAGGATGTGAGAGCCATCGCCGTGCCTGAGGTCCTGGGCATAGATATTTATGATGTGAGTGAGAATGATATAATACTTACAAGGAGGGCTTATCGCATACCTAGGTTATTGAGTGATACTGATGTATCATTGATAGTTTTGGCGATGAAGTTAAGGGATAGAAACCCATTAGTGATCACGGATGATTCATTACTAATAAAATTCCTTAGAAGATTGGGAATAAGGTACTCGGTGATTTTCCTAAGGAAGCGTCAGTAGGGTTTCGGCCTTAGCTTTAGTTTCTTTGGCACGTTCTCCTCAGGTATCTCTGCTCCAGCTAGTTCTATGGTTACCGTATCCTGGAACCAAGGCGTAGACCTGCCAAAGGCCCTAGGCATGTAATTCTTAATCTTACGGCCCTTATGAATAGCCGCATGTATAATAACCACGTTATCAACATTAAGGCCCTTATAACTAGCATTATTCTCAAGGTTCTTAACTACCTCTAAATAGGCCTTAGCGACTTTAATGGGCCATTTAGCCACCGGCCAACCCTCCCAAGGTGTTGTGTGGTGTGCCTGTTTCTTGGTGAATCTCCTTATTGGTATTGGCATCTTCATTCTAATTACATTACCCAGATAATCCTCGGCCTGCTTAATAGTGAAGCCCCTAATGAACCTGGCAACTTCAACAGCCTTCTTCCAACTAATCCTATACTCATAACCAAGGGCCTTGACTACCTGGTCCTCAGTAATGCTTGCCCCATAAATCTCCCTAACCCTCCTAACGATATCCTCAGTATCAATGCTCCAATCAATCCTAGCCATACCAAAATCAACGTGAATAATGCAATATAAAAATATTTACCTATCGAGTTCTATGAACGCCCAGGAATCTAGATATTATTGCTATAAATTCTCCTAATTAACTTTAGGTAAACCTTCACTGATTCCATAATATCATTGATTTGTATATACTCATCGGGTCCATGAGCCGCAGCAATATCTCCAGGTCCATATGTTAATGCATCTATGCCACCTTTCTGGAAGTATCGAGTATCCACAGGCACTCTCGAGATTTTTATTTGAGGATTAACCTTGAGAGTTTCACTAATGGCATTGATTAACCCTGTAAGCAATAATGAGTTATTGTTTATTGCAGGTTCTATCTTATTTATTACGTAGACATCTATTGTGGACTTTACATAACTGTGAAACATATTGATTAAACTCACTATTTCATTAAATGCCTGGTCAATGTCTTCATTGGGTAATATTCTTCTATCAATTGAGAATTGAAAATAACTAGGCACAATATTACGCGCATCACCACCTCTAACAAGACCTCCTAATACTACAGACGCTGATTCATTCATGAATTGTCTATCCTCAATTCTAGGCTTCAACCTAGTGATTAATGAATAGGCCATAGTGATGCCATCCTCAAAGGCGTTAATGCCATACCATGGTTGCGAGGCATGACTCGGCAACCCCCTAACAACAATATCTAGCTGTAGTATGCCCATACTGCCAATCCATATGGTATTGAGGCCAGTTGGTTCAGTCACAATGGCATAGTCAGGCTTACGAATTTGATTAATGAGATAACCAACACCTGTTAAACCACCAATTTCTTCATCCGGTGTAAAAGAGAATTCCACACAACCACGAAAGTCTCTCAGCTCACTAAGTTGCTTTGCAAGTAATACCAATGCTGTAACACCGCCCTTGTCATCTGAGGCTCCTCTACCATAAACCCTACCATTAATGATAACGGGCTTGAAGGGTTCCGTAACAAGCCATCCACCTCCTCCGGAAACTACATCATAGTGTGCATTAAAGTGAATTCTTTTGTCCCTGGTATTACATAGTTCGGCCAATAATATGTACCTAGGGTGATCTGCATATTCAGGATAGTGCTCCTTAACAATTGACTTTGGTACTTCGATTATTTTCGTGTTTACTCCATAATTCGTTAATAATCCATCTAAATAGGTAACTAGGTCCAGGTAATTCTCGCCTGGTGGTGTTACTGTTTTCACTCTAATTAAATCCATTAGTATACTTGATACATGATCCACTAATTCACTCATCTTCACTTAATTCATTATATATTGCTAATAATTCCTTACCAACAATGCTTGGCGAATGTCTCTGGGCGACGATTGCCTTAGCCCTTGCACCAAGTTCTATTACATATTCTGGCGAACTTACTAGTTCCTTAATACTATCAAGGAAGCATTTAATGTCATTGACCTCGCAAAGTATACCGCCATCGCTCACGACCTCTGGAATTGAATCCACATTAGACGCAACCACGGGTATGCCCATACTCATTGCCTCAAGCGCCGTGAATCCATAGGCCTCACCCCTAGTTGGGAAAAGGAGTATGTCGAACTCAGCCATCAACTTAAGTAATTCATTCCTTCTCATTGGATTATAATATTCAATTCCACTTATCTTCCTCGGACTTTTACCGATATAAACCTTCCTAATGTGCCTTGGTAATTTTGACATAATATCCTCAGCAATATCACCACCCTTCCTATGGTACTCAACACCTATAAACCCAATCGTTATTTTATTATCAATCTTCCTAAAGCTTGTTTTCATTGGCGGTGGCACAACTCTAACGTACCTAAATCCCTCCTCCTCAAGTCCCTCCCTACTCCATTGGGTCCAAGTCACTATTATAACGTTGTCCCTATTGAACAAGTACCTAAAGGTCCTTATTGCGAGCCTATATAGGACACTCCTTCTCGACTTACCTATGTACTTCTCAAATAGGTTAAATATTGGTTGGTCAATCTCCTGAATCCAGGGTGTGTGCGGTATGAATAGGTTTAGGAAGAAGGCATGTGTTAAACCCTTAAGCTTGAGGGAGTATATGGGCTCTATGAGGGTTTTAAGAAACCATTTAGTTGTTGTGTCCTTAGTTATGTAGAAGTCATTAAAGGATGGGGATAAACCAACGGGTTCATCAATTGCCCTATAATTAACACCAGGTGGTGGATTTTCAAGCCTTAACTTAATTCCCGTCCTTAATTCTCCAGATACTCTGTTTTTACTTACGATAATGTTTACAATCATATAAGCAAGCTGTTACTAAAGTGATTCATTAATAAATATTAGTTCTTTCGTTGGAATTGAACGTCTTATTAATAGTTTCGAAGTAACTCTCTGGATCGCCAACACTTAGCCAGGAATTATCATTGAGTAATAATCCGTAAACCTCACCACCACTATTAATAATGCCTTCAATGCCATATGTCAGCTCAAGTTCTCTATTCGTATTAATCAATCTAAGGCTATCAAATATCTTCCTGTTAAATATATAGGCAGCAGTTATGGCAATGTTCGACTTAGGATTACTTGGTTTCTCCTCCACATTTAATACCCTAACCAACCTATAACCATTGTATGATCCCTCATCCCTGACAATAGCAATGCCATACCTACTTGGATTACTAACTCTCCTGAGGAATAGTAATGCATCGGGCCTTAACTCGTCATATAACTTAACACCTTCTGAGTATCCATCGGTTAGGATCCCATCGTCAGCATGTACAAAGAATGGTTCTGAGCTCACGAAATCCTCAGCCTTAAGCACAGCATCACCAAAGCCAAGGGGTTTTTCTTGAAATGTAAATGATATTTGAACCCTTAGGGAATCCGTAAATACCTTATCCATTAAATAATCAATTAGTGGTCTACCGTTCCTACCAATAATAATTATGAACTTAGTGACACCAATCTCCTGCAAACGCGCTATTATTAGGTCAATAATTGGAACAAGCATTGGTGTCTCATTCCTGCGTATTAACGGCAATAATGCCTTTGGCATTATCAATGTCATACTCCTCATTCTAGTGCCCAACCCAGCGGCAGTAATAACTGCCTTGCTAATCATCAACACGCTAGTGTTATGGCATTAATATATAAGTATTTCATATTCGATATCAAAGGTAATCAAGCAACGAACCCCTCCTCCTCGTATATCCCTGCTTACCACCCTCCCTATCTCTCTCTATTATTGTTGGCTTAACGACCTTACCATCCTTAATTAGCCTCCTAGCCTGCTCAATTATTGAATGCGCAAGCCTATCACCAAAGCCCCTAATAATACTTATAGCCTTTGGATCTGCATTTGCAATATCAGCAATGTCCTTAAAACCAGCGTCATAAAGCGCCCTAGCCCTAGTCCTACCAACGCCTTCAAGGTTTATCACAAGCTCTATTAATTCCTCCTTAACACCATAGATCAGCCTCCACCTAAGTACATTCAGCCTCTCCTCATGCTTCCTCATGCCGATGGCACCGGCAAGTCTTGTCACAGCACTGGCTAACCAATTCATTAAATCACTATATACCCTCAAATCGCCAGGGCCAACATCATAATTCTTATACAACTCATCCTCAGAGACCTCATTGGCCCAGTCAAGGAGCATTACGGCTGTCTTAATTGTGGATAGGTAATCCTCGATTTCCTCATCCTCAAACTCACCATTCTCAATTTCATCCCTAGTAATTGATGGCTTAATCAATAGATAATCCCAATTATCTAAAACAAGTTCTATATAATCGTCAAACTCATTTCTCCTAACCCGTAATTTCGGAACCTCAGGTGATTGAATAATTAAATGTGTATAGCCTAAGTCATTGGTCTCATTCCTAGACCTAAGTCCACGAATATATACATTCGCAGTATACGGATCCAGGTAAAGCGTGTTCAATAATGAGCCTAAGGCAGTTGCCGCCACATCATTGTTTCTCCTTTCAAGAAATCCTGATTCAACCAAGAAGTTTAGTACATCATCAATCTTCCTCCTCAATAAATCTCTGAGGAATTCATTCCTATGGAAGCCACCTTGAATGTAGCCTAGAGTTGATGATATAAACCTCATCACATCATCAATATTCAATGCATAGCCACTGGCTATTGCTGAGAGTATGTGCGTTGCTAGATTCTTATCAGTGAGAAACTTGGACTTTACATCCTCAACCCTGGCATTTATGTAATTTCTAATTAGGTAATCAACCTCATCCTCGCTCCTGGCAATTAGTATTGCCTCACCATATGGATCAAGCCCAGGCCTACCGGCCCTACCAGCCATCTGCTTATACTCCATGATAGGGAGCTCCTCCATTCCAAAGCCAGGTTCATATCTCCTATACTCATGAATAATCACCCTTCTAGCTGGTAAATTAACGCCTGCGGCTAACGTAGTTGTTGCAACCACGGCCTTAATTAACCTGTCCCTAAAGGAGTTCTCCACGATGGATCTTACATCCATGTCTAAACCTGCGTGATGAAAGGCAACACCGCATCTAACAATCTTCGCTAACTCTTCACCGAGCAATTTAGACTGTGAGGTCTCAAGGATTGCATTGGATACTTTCATTAATTCTCTCGGTTCTATTATTTTCACGTTGTAATTACATATGTAATGAGCAATTTGTTGAGATAGCTTCACGGTATTCGACCTGGAGCTCGTGAAGACAAGCGTCTGACCACCATTAAATATTGTATCCATTACTAACGATAATACTGGATTCTCTAGGTCTTTAATGGGTTCCCTGGAACCATCTGCGTAGTAGATAACCCCATCATAATAAACCCCCTCCCTAAGCTTGACTGGTCTCCAGTCAGAAACAACAAGTTCAGCGTCAAGATACTTGGCTATCTCCTCGGCATTACCCACAGTTGCTGATAAAGCCAGCAATTGCATACTAAGTCCCAGGGATTTTACCTTAGCAATTATTGACTCAATAGTCGGCCCCCTCTTATCATCATCAATGTAATGAATCTCATCAATTATTAAAATACCCACCTGCTTAAGCCAATCAACCTTATGTCTCAATAAACTATCAAGCTTCTCGTAGGTTGTTACGACAATATCGTAATTCATAAGCCATGCATCCTCCTTATCATACTCACCCGTTGTAACGGCAATCCTAACACCAAGCTTCTCATAAATCCTCAAGTCCCTGGCCTTCTCATAGGCCAGTGCCCTCAATGGAACAACTAATACAGCCTTAACTCCCCTGGTGAGTACTGCATTTATCATTGCTAATTCAGCTATTAATGTCTTCCCAGTAGCCGTACTAGTGCACATTACGAGATTTCTTCCATCGAATAAGCCCTTACGTACAGCTTCCTCCTGAGGTGGATAAAGCTCCTGGATACCTCTTTCCTTGATTATGAAGTCCCTTAACACGTCTGGTAGTGGTAAGTCGCCAACACGCAACTTAATCAACCAATTCATTAACTCACAGCAGAATTAATAAAGAGTTTAAAGCCGTATTATACACATAATTCATGGGCCTCAATATCGATATCCCAGATATTGGGCCAGTCATTACCGAACCTATCAATAAGATAAGGCCTTGCATAATCAGGCCATGAACCATCGAGTAAGTAATTAACGACGGCCATAGCCAATGCTGGACCAACCTCAGCCCCATAACCATTAAAACCACCAATCAATAATAAATTATTTGAACCAACAACACCCACCACAGGCCTCATGTCAGGAGTACTCTCGCAAAAACCAAACCTGGATCCAATAAGTAGTGCATTACCCAATCTTGCTCTAACCTTATTCTTTATCTCATTAAGGAATTCACGGTCAACACTTCCTTCCTTGCCTGGCTCGGTAACTCGGGAATTACCATCACCACTAACCATAACAGAAAGCCCTAATGCACCTAGTGCATTGTTGATTATGGAACCGAGGGGTCTTATGTAAATTTCAAGCACATAGTCATAGACAATAATGTCAATTCTCCTACTAAGAAATGCAGCTGCCTGACACTTATAAGGTAATAATGGAATTCTTAGATTGGCATTCCTGGCAATTATGGAATTCCAGGCACCAGCGGTAATGATAAAATAATCGCCATGCAGTATTTCACTATTTACTAGAGCCTTAACGCCATCATCACTAAGCTTAATTCTGGCTATACCATTGATGTATTTAATTCCATTAGTATTACGAACATATTTCATTAATAATGGGAAATTAACGAAATTATCACCATTTGTACTAAGTATATAAACCTCCTTCTCATTAATTTCCTTAATTCCGTAATCACGAACATCACTTATTATGCGCGTGTTCACACCAACGTTATGCCACATGTTCATTAATCTCGACGTATCATCATAACATGTATTCGGTATTATCGTTACGGAATCCATAGGCCTTAACACGTTAATCCCAATCTCTCTCGATAATTCTCTATAGACATCCTCACTAATCCTCGCCAACCTAATATCCTCAGATATCCTCAAGAGTTTCGAATGGATGAGCGGAAACCTTGGCCTTTGAAAACCTGAATTAATCAAAGTGGCATTAACACCCCTTGCTGTAAGTAAGTATGCTAATACTGTCCCCAAAACACCCCCACCAATTATTACCGCATCCATGCAGGGGCCTAAAGTATGGAGTAGGTATTAAGCATTTAGGCCTTCACAGGGTATTTCATGAACTCCAATGTTACTTGGCCGCGTAACAATCAATAAATGATCCCTTAATCCATATGCCCCTAGCATTTTGTCTATGTTGTCCTTAGGTGGTTCGTGGTCAAATAATCCAAAAATCGATGGACCAGCGCCAGCAAGGGCAACGCCAATGGCACCAGCCTTGAGTAGAGTCTCCTTAGCAGCATTGTAATGTGGGTAAAACTTAGCCCTTATGGGTTCGACAATTGTATCGCCCATTAATGCCTTACTCAATATTTCCTTATTACCGGAAATAAATGAGTAGATGAACATTGATACGTAGGCAGAATTATTCTTAAGGCTGCCCATGTCTATTGTGCTAGGCAATAACCTACGCATTTCTTTGGTGCTGGGCTTATTACCGGCTATGATTATTGAAAGCCAGTATTTATTAGGTACATCAATCCTAACAAAGTCTCCAGTCACTGGATTAATGATGACTAAGCCGCCTAATAGGGATGCAGCCACATTATCCATATGTGGAGTGCCAGCCGCGGCAGTCTCACCTAGCGCCGCAATCCTAATTAGGGACTTGGTATCAAGGTTCGTATTGAGCAATTTATTTAGGGCGTAGGCCACTGCAGCAGCGTCAGCGCCACTACTTCCTAAACCACTGGCTGGCCTAATGCCTTTCTTAACTATGATGCGCACACTAAAGTTAATGCCCGTAATTCTCCTAAACTCCTCAATGACTGGATATAAAGTCGTGGATTTATAATCACTAGGCAAGTAATGAGAGTAATTACCAATAAATTCTATGTAATCGTCTCCCTGGTTTAGCCTTACGTAAACATCATCATAAGGCTCTGCAATGGCTAGTGATAATACATCGAATCCAGGTCCTAAATTAGCTATAGAGGCTGGGCTCCTAATACATATTGGCATCGGCAATAAATATAGTGTCTATTTATAACTTTAATCATCATTACTCACTGATTATAATGGAATTATATATCATGAATTTTGAGATAAGAAAATACATATTACTTATCGACTTAAATCTTTGGCATAGCCCATGGAAATACAAACGCATATAATGATATTATAAATATTAGATAGAATACATACATTATCGCCCAAGGCAAATTCCTCCTAACTATTATACCCTCCTTCCTAACGTATGGTGTAGTTGATACACCAACACTGACGGTTTGAGGAGCAACAGGCTTCCCTAACTCAGAACCTACTGAGTTCGCAGCTGGTAATAATGGTGCAGGTAAACCTAGCAACTTACCAACAGCGGCTTGTAACGCGCCAAATAACGTATTGCTAGCAGTGTTACTACCAGATAGGGCAGCACCTATGAAGCCTAAAAAGGGTGATATAATAACAAAGATGAGTCCGACAAGAGAACTTGCATATGCCAATGAGTATGCCATACCTGAATAATTAAATACATATGCCAATCCAACCACGAAAAACCCAGTTAATATTGCACCCCACATCTGATGCCACATTCTCTTTAGTGACTCTACGAACACCTTAGGGCTCGCACCAAGTATAGCCCATATTATTAACCATGATACGAATATTGACGTACCAGCAACAAAGGGATTCACCTCAAAAGCCACAGCAACTACCTTATGAAGTACTGTTGAGTATGCCTTTACGGACCAGGTAGTTATTATGAAATGAGGCAGTGGTGACCAGGGGCCGGTCCATAATGTAACAACGATTATCAATATAATGAAAGGTAACCACGCCATAACAACATCCTTTGTCGTAAACTTCCTTTGCTGCCCTGAACCATTTGTTGACTGCGATCCAAACGTTATTATTCGTCTCGGTCTCCATACCCTAAGGAATGCTAATAGTATAAAGAATGATATCAATGAGCCAGCAATGTCTGGTAAGTATGGGCCTAGGTAATTAGATACTGGAAATTGTCCAGTAATATAACCCAACCCACCAATTAATGCAACTGGCCATGCATCTTTCAAGCCCCTAACTCCATCCACAATAATCAATAATATAAATGGTACAAAAACAGCTAAAAGAGCTACAACCCTACCTACTGCTGCTGACATGGCCATTAATGGAATACCAGTAACAAGGGAAAGTGCAATTACTGGTGTACCAAGGGCACCGAATGATACGGGAGCGTTATTCGCTAATGCGGACGTCTGTATTGCCCTAATCCAGTCATAACCAAGTGCAACTAGTAATGGTGAAACAATTGCCCAGGGGTATCCAAACCCCACAAGTCCCTCCATGAGTGCGCCAAAGGACCAAGCTAGCAATATTGCTTGAACCCTCGCATCACTTGTTGCATTAGCCACAACCCAATCCCTAAATACGTCAAACTTCCCTGTCAAGGCTAGCGTGTTGTATATTGTGACGCCCCAAATGGTTATCCATGTTATGTACCAGAACCCAACTAATGCGCCAATGATCCAAGCCTCGATAGTCTCTACTGGAGGGCTGTGCCAAAGGGGTATTGCCACTAATATAGTTACTATAGAACCAATTAGTGTAGCGAGCCAGGCGGACATCCTTAAACCAGCTAATAATATTAATAGTACTATTATGGGTATTAAAGCCGCCAACGCCGTTAATGCTATATTGCCCGTCGGATTTAAGGGTTGAGTAAACATACTATATATTAATATTTGTTTATAATTTTAAACATTATCATTATGGATAAGCATTTTATATTTGTATAATGTAAAAAATACTATGTATATTTTATTTTTAACTATTTAAATTATGTTTGTAAAATTACACGTTAATACTGAACTCTATTTATAATATTTCATACCCTGGATTTCCACCAGATATATATGACATATCAAGTAGCTCTGTTGGATATAGTAATTTGACAGCCAGGTTATTGTCCCTAATGATGTTTGCCCAATGCGCCTTACAGGTCACGCTCTCTAATATTAATGCCTCAGGTTTATGTCGCATTAGATCCTCAAGCTTCTGCCTAGTTATTTCACGGGCAATGTCTGGATGTCTATCTGGGTACATCATACCTGCACCGCAGCAAATATCGGCTGTATCTAAGCCTTTGATTTCGAGACCTGGTATCTTACTAACCACCCTAAGTACTGCGTCATGAACCTTAACTACATTCATTAGGTGACAACTATGTTGTATTGATACTCTCATCTTAACTGGGCCGAGTTCGCCAATTAGTCCAACCTTGTCAAGTAACTGTAATGTATTCATTACCTTCTGTCTAAGGTTCAGGTTCATATTGAGTAACTTCTCATACTCAAGCCATTGGGCCTGGCAACCACCTGAGTCTGGAACCACGACATAGTCTATTCCATAAGTCTTCTCATACCTATTCAATACATCAACGTTGTGTTTTGCGAGCTCAAGAGCCTTATTGAACATTCCCATGTGCATGTATGGTGCACCACAGCACTTAAATTCCCTGGGCACAACAACCTCAAAGCCATTCCAAGTAAGCACTCTGATGGTTGCATAAACCAAGTGGGTGTGTGATTGCCAAGCAACGCATGATTCAGTCACGAATAACAGTACCCTACCCCTATTAATTTTGTCTTTTGGTACCTTAAACACCCTACCAAGCGTATCATTGAGTTTTTCCTCATTTCTTGACCTGGCAAAGCCCTTCATATGCCTTGGTATTCCAGGCAATGAGCTTGACACCGATAATGCTAACTTTATTATTGTTGGGTTCTCAATAAGCTGGAACCCAGTTCTAATGTGCCATGGGTATCCGTAGTTCGTTAATTTACTGCCTAAATATGCATACGCCGCATCAATTACCTTACTATATTGAACACCAGATGGGCATGCAGTTTCGCATCTTCTACATATTACGCAGGCATCGAGATGCTTAAGCAGGGTTTCAGTGGGTTGTAACTTACCCGTTAGCAATGCCTTGACTAGGTATATCCTACCCCTCGGGCTATCTGCTTCATTCCATGTAGCCCTGTAGGTTGGGCATGTTGGTAGGCAAAAACCACAGTGTACACACTTATAGGTCTCATTAAGTCCCTCCTCAATAATCCTCTTATACAAGTCATTACTCATCATAGACCACCCACAAACCTACCTGGATTCATTATACCTGCTGGGTCAAAGACAGATTTCATTTTTGACATAATATCAATATTCTGACCAATGCCCCAGACATCAATGCCACGCTTAATATCAACAGGTGCCTTCAAAATTACCAGGTAACCACCCAAGTCATTAATTCTCTCCCTAGCGGCATTTAGGGTGTTAATATCAATACTATTAATGCCAAGATAAGCCTCACCAATCATGGGCATCTTAACCAAGTAATCACTTGGTAACTCCTTCACAGCATTCTCTAATTTGGCCTGCGGGGTTATTACCTTAAGCACAACACTATAGTTAAATATTTCATTAATTGATGTTAATCTATACCATAATCCATCGGCCTCATTACCATAGAAAACCTCAATTTTTGAAACTTCACCCAACTTACTTAGACGATACTCAACCTCCTCCCTAATACCCTCAAACCTAAGATACATAGTGCCATTAATTATGATGACTCCATAGGGCTTTAACCTCCTGGTGATCAATAAGCCAAGTTCCTTATCTACCTTGGCTACTGCTATTACATCAGGAATTGCCGCTATTCTCGACATAACCTCATAAATAATGCCTAGAGAGCCGCAGGAACCTATGAAAAGTCTCTTTATGTTATAGCCAGCAACATCCTTAATCATTCCAGTGCCCCATCTAACAATGGTACCATCAGGCATTACGGCCCTAACCCTAAGTGTTATATCCCTTGTTGTCATGAAGATGTATGTCAGAGGACCAAATAGATTACATGAGAATATACCACCGATGCTTGAGTAGTTCGACAAAGGTGGATCAATTGGTAACCTTCTACCCACTCTCTTAAGCGCTTCCTGAGTCTCATTAAATGATGCACTAACTCCGTAAGTACCAACCATCTCCTCAGGATCTGGCTCTATAACCTTATGTACACGGCTTAAGTCAAGCGCGACATCATACGACTTAGGTACATTCCCCATGAAAACCTTCGACCCATTAACAATGGGTATTACACTCAATTTCTCTCTACTCACATTCTTCATTATTACACTTAGTTCATTAATGTCCCTTGGATATAGCACGACCTTAGGTGATAGCCCGTCAATTATGTACTTATTCGTTGGTTCCCTAACTGAATCATTACTAACCTCCCTCTCAATATTCCTAAGTGCTATTTCCAGGGTCATTCAATCACCCAGGAAAGATTTTCCCAGGGTTCATAATACCCAATGGATCGAAGACGGACTTTATGTTCTTCATTACATTCAATTCATAATCAGTATAAAGCAAACCAATTAGGTGCTTCTTATAATACCCAACTCCATGCTCACCAGTTATTGTACCACCAATCTCAACACACATCCTAAGTATCTCATCCTCAGCCTGCAAAGCTCTCTCCCTCTCACCAGGCTTTCTCTCATCATACAGTATGAGTGGGTGTAGGTTGCCATCGCCAGCATGGAATACATTGGCTATCCTAAAACCGTATTTACTACCAACTTCCTTGATCCTATGTAACGCCTCAGGTAACTTCTTCCTAGGTATTGTACCATCACCAGTAATGTAGTTAGGGCCTACGAAGCCCATGGCGCCAAAGGCCTGCTTCCTGGCACTCCACCACTTATTAGCCTCAGCTCTATCCCTGGCGAGTTTAACCATGTATGCGCCGGATGACTTAAGTATTTCAATTATCCTATTAGCCTCAGCGCTTGTTCCAGGTTCTGAACCCTCAACATCAATGAGTAATATGGCCTCTGCATCAGTGGGTAATCCACCGCCCCATGGACCAGCCTCAATGGCATTGACGGCAATCTTATCCATGAACTCCAGGGCTACTGGTCTAATGCCGGTACTTATTATTCTGGAAACTGCTGTTCCTGCATCCTCAATTGAATTAAATGCGGCTAGTATGGTCTTTACGGACTCATAATTACTAACAATCCTTAAAACGGCCTCGGTGACTATGGCCATCGTGCCTTCAGAACCACTTATAATGCCAACAATGTCATAACCGGGATTCTCAATAACCTTACCACCAAAGAACCTAATCTCACCGTTGGGAAGTACGACCTTTAATCCACGCACATTATTCACAGTAACACCATACTTAAAGCACTTAACACCACCCGCATTATGGCTGATATTACCGCCTATCGTAGCCACCCTCTGACTACCTGGATCGGCCGGGAAGTAATAACCAAGATCTATTGGATACTGATAATTAAACTTAGCCAAGGCGTCACTGACCCATAGATTAATGACACCGGCCTCCGCAGTGGCCGTCTCATTCTCAATATCCAACTCAAGGACCCTATTCATCCTCGCTAGGGAAACAACAATACCACCCTCAATGGGCAGAGCACCGCCACTAAGGCTTGTGCCTGATCCACGACCAACAATCGGTATTCTATTCTCCCAAGCAACTCTGACGACCTTAGCAACCTCCTCAGTGGACCTAGGAAAAACAACCACATCAGGTTTGGCCGTGTATACAAATGAACCATCAGCCTCATAAACCGTAAGCTCAACCTCATCAGTAATAATATTACTCTCACCAACAATTCTCTTCAATTCATTAATAATGCCCTCGGTTATTCCCATACATGCATATATGCATAAATATTAATAAGTATTGCTTAAACGATATTTTATCTATAACCAATATAATAAAAGATTATTCTATATATTTCAGAATAATATGAAAAATATTAATTTTTAATAAAAAATTTAAACCTATATACAATTATGCCTTCCTAGGAGGTCTTGGTATTTTCCAGAGTAGTGGTATAGCCAATAGTGCGGCTATTATTCCAAAGAGACCTGAGATCACCATCGTATTTATCCAACCTAAGGATGTTATCATTATTGCCGTCAAAACACCACCATAAATAGCACCACTACCCTTAGCTATGGCGTAAAGCAACCCATAGTTATTTCCTGACGCTACCTCGCCGTAGAAGTAACCAATGGATGCCGGATTGACGGTATATATTGACGCCCAAGTCAAGATAGCAAGAGCAACTGATGTAACAAAGCCAATTTCATTATGTATAGTACCAAACAGTACACTTAATAACGTGAATATACCTGATAAGGCGTAAAATAGGATTAATGTCTTAATAACACCAATAGCATCAGAAACAACGCCGGTTATGAACTTACCTAAACCTGCCATTATTGATGAACCAAGCGATGCAGCCACAGCGATGATCAAGGCAAAGTGGAAGTAGAGCCCGTACTGAACGGCCTTAGATACTATAGTTAACCCCTCAGAAGCCACTAGGAGGAATGTAATGACCAATATCCAGAATTGCCAAGTTCTCACTGTCTCAGAGAATGTAAATTGGTAATCGGTTGCACGTATTAGCTTTGACCTTGATGACTGTGGATTATACGTGGACGGTTTCCAACCTTTTGGTGGGTCTCTTCTCATGAGGAAGGCCGAGATCAATATTATTACGAAGGAGGTTATTGCAAGCCCTAGCATTATTGATTTAAACACGGCTATGGGCTGAGTCCTGGGTAAAATGCCAATTAGTAGTATTATTGGTATTGATCCCCAGCTAAAGCCAGCTGATATGGTGCCAGCCACGGTAGCTCTATGATCAGGGAACCACTTATTGGCCACGGTAACGCTATTATTATAAACAATACCAGCACCAATACCACCGATCACGGCATAAACCCACATTAACAGGGCTGGTGAGCCAAAGATTGCCGCAAAGTAACCAATGCCAACCAGAAATGCAGCAATTAATTGAAGAAGCCAAGGTCCATACCTATCTCTAACGAATCCCGCTGGCCAGCCGAACACGGATTCAAGGAACACGTTTACTGTAAATACTGTACCAAGGAACACAGCACTGATATGGAAGAATTGAGTAACATCATGCGAGAAAGCGCTAAAGGCATACTCATAGGGACTAATCATGAACATTGCCAGGAATGCACCAACAAAGGCAAACCACCTGCTAAAACCAAGTATTTGCTTGTCCGTTAATTTTGACTCCCCACCCATACATTAGATAGAATTATTCATAATTATTAAAATCTTGCTAAGATAATATTTTTATAAAATTCGTAATAATTAGAAAATCTATCATAAATTATGACATGTTATCATTGATTAATTTTTGTTAAATTGGATGTTTTTCTGAAAAAGTATAAAAGATTTAAAAATAATTATAAATAATGATAATTAAATAGACAATAGATTAAGAATGAATATATAAGTAGAATTTTAAGAAAATAACTACCTATTTACTGAGCCTTTGTTGTCTCTGGATATGGTAATTCCTTAGTTAATGGCAATAGCCCAGGTATTAACCACTTCTCCCACATCTCATCAACCTTCCTCTGTATGTACTCAATATCCTCATCAGTAAGGTGCTTAAACCTCGTCTGCCTCCTTATGTACTCCTTAACAGGTTTTCTCTTAATCTCGCCGCTGGCTATCCTAGCGCTTGTGCTTGTTAGCCTGAACTTGCCATTCTCTATCTCGAAGAGCGGCCATAGACCTGTCTCCACCGCCAACTTACCTATTTCATGGCTGTACTTGGGATCGTAGCCCCAACCCTTCGGGCATGGATCTAGAGTATGTATGAATGTTGGTCCACCAATCTCTAGAGCCTTCCTCACCTTATTGTATAGGTCTATTGGATCCGCTGCCATTGCCGTGGCTACATACTTAACCTCTGGGTGTCCAACAGCCATCATGGCAGCCATGTTCTTCTTCCACCTATACTTCATTATCCTGATCTGCTTACCACTTGGGCTGAAGGTTGTCAGTGCTCCAAACGGTGTCATTGTTGTTTCTTGAATATCAGTGTTGGCGCTGGATTCATTATCATACATGAGTATTAGGAAGTTATACTTCGTGTGTGTTAATGCGTTAGATACCTCAGATAGGCCTGCATCTGCACAGCCTAGGTCACCACATATGCCAATTACGTTTATCTTCTCGTTTGGTAGTTTACCCTTTTCCATAAGTGCCTTCAATGCTGCTGCAGTACCAACAGCAGCCGACCCAGTGCCAGATAATTGAGTGTGTATCCAAGGTAACGCCCAGGCCGTTGTATAGTATGTAGTATTCGCTACATACATACAGCCTGTTGCGCCAATGACTATAGTATTAGGCCCAGCAGCCTTGGCAACCCATCTAAGCACCATTGCAGATTCACAGCCTTGGCAAGTCCTATGGCCAGCATCAAAGTACTCAGTCTGAGCCATCTGTACTAGGTCCTTGACTGTTCGGGCGAGCTTAATTGAAATTGTCACACTCAATCACCCCCTTCACTCCTTATAAATTTTTCTTCTTTTCCCATTTTACTCTCTAACCCCATACCAAATCACCCTCTGCTCAACCTTACCTTTTCTAGCTGCATTCAAAGCCATATTGAACATATTAATCGCATCATTATAGGTAATCTCCCTACCGCCAAGTCCACCAATGAAATTCATCATTAATGGCCTATGCTCCGCCTCATACAACGCACTCCTTATTTCAGTAAATACTGCACCACCATCAAAAGGCGAACCAAATGAGTAATCCCTATCCACAACAGCCACAACCTTAACACCACTCAGGTAACGTATGATGTCCTCGGTTGGGAATGGTCTAAACCACCTAATCCTGAGAAAGCCAACCTTCTCACCCTTGGCCCTCAATCTCCTCACAGCCTCCTTAATTGGTTTAGAAACAGTGCCCATACCAACCATGACCACGTCGGCATCCTCAACCATATAAGTCTCAATAAATGGGTTACCATAATCCCTACCGAAGATCTTCGCGAAGTCCCTATAGGCCTCCTCAATAACCTTCCTCGCATTCTTCATGGCCTCATCCATCTGCTTCCTAAGCTCTGTAACCCAGTCCTCATTGACCTGTGGTGCCACACTGATCACGTTGCTTGGGTGTAACTTCCTGTTGCCCAAATCGTAGGGTGGTAGGAACTTCTGGACCTTAGACTTAGGCGGTATCTTAAATGCATGCTCGCTATGCGTTAGGAATGCGCCATCCATTGATATACCCACTGGAAGCATGACACTTGGATCCTCAGCAACCCTATAGGCTATTAATGTGGTGTCCAGAGCCTCCTGGGCGGTGTCAACCCATGTCAATAACCAGCCTACGTCCCTAACCATCAATGCATCATTATGCTCTACACCATATGCTCCTGGATCATCAAGCGCCCTATTACCTATTAATGCGACCACTGGGTACCTATCCGTGCTAATGGCCACTATGGCCTCAATAGCCAGTAACCAACCAACACCACTACTGCCAACAAAAGTCCTTGCGCCAACGGCAGATGCGTGCTTAACGATCTCGAACTGGTCATGTTCATGGGCAGCCACTATGTACTCGGCCTTCATATAACCATCAGCTATTAACCTAGCCACCGTCTGCATGACACCGCCGTAAGGCCTTATTGGGTATGCCGATGTTACATCAATATCAGCAAGCATTAGTGCGTAGGCCACCGCATCAGTGCCAGTACCAACAACCTCTACCTCCTCATCTCCCTTAAGCACTGCATCAAGACGTTTAGATTCAAGTGCTGAAACTGACATGCCTCCTCACCTCTTTCTCACACTTATTATTTGTGCCTTTGGTAATAATGACTCAAACCACTTTCTATAGGCCTCCCTACCTTCCTTCCAGGCCTTGTACTCATCAATGAACTTTCCATAACCATCCTCAAACTCCATCTCATCAACCATTATTATTGTGTCTGGTACGGGACAAACCTCAGCGCATATACCGCAACCCTTACAGTAGGCGAGGACCGGGTTAAAGTAACCATCTGGTGTAACGTCAAATACAGAGTCAGGACAGTACTCCCAACACAAACTGCACTTTATGCACTTATCGAAGTTAATAACCGGCCTATAATGCTTAGCAGTACCACCCGTGAAGTATGGGTTTCTTTGATTTGGTCTTAATCCAGGTATTGCGCCGCCAATCATCATGTCCTTCCAACCAGGTAGGTGCGGTGGCTCATACTTATACGGCAAGCCCTCACCTGGTTTAACTTCCCTCAACTTAACAAGTGATTGATAGGCCTCTAAGGCTCTGCTAATCCTTTCGTTGGGCTTATCAAGATTCTCCAGGTATTTCTTTACATCATTAAGGCTCAGCACATTTGGTAAAACCTTAGCTATTGCGCCAAGGATTCTTTCAACCGTGCCGTCATCTGGGAATGTCCAGAAATCACCGATACTTCTTTCCCCATAAACAACGACAAGAGTATACGGAGAGTCCCTAGTTGGTATAAACTTGATTAATTCATCAGGACTCCTCTTAGAAACCACTATCAATAATCCACCAGCCCTCAACTTCAAATGCACTGGCTGAATTCCCTGCCAGGCCCAGGACTCAACACCCTTGAGTATTGAATCATCAAGTACTATCGAAACATCCACATAATCAGGCTCAACCCTAGCGGCCTCGGCATCCAAAACCTCCTCACTGGCACCCTTAGCAATAACTACAAAGTACTTCGCAGGTGAACCATCTCTTTCAGGATCATCACCATACCTTTGATAGGATAAAGCCACGCTACCAGCTATTCTAGCCGCATAGGCAATTCCCCTTGCTAAGTTTCTTGCCAAGTGCCTCTGGTGTATGCCTCTATAAATTATCTCTATCGTGTATATACTGGGGACTTGAACAGACATTCTAACCAAGTGGCAATAATATCGCACTTTAAAAGTAGTGCCTTCCTAGGTATATTAAAAACAACACACTCGATACGTGTTTTACGACAACTCTGGTTTATAAACAATGATATATAGTATTTATAGTTTTACGTAATCAATTGATCAATCCTCTCCCTAATCCTTGCAAGCGCCTCTATGTTCTCCCTAAAATCATCCATTAAATTATTCACAAAATTCTCATCAACCTCCTCAGGCCTAGACAACGCCTCCTTAACCATCTCCTCAAGGGTAGCGCATCTCCTAAAAACATAATACATAGCGTTAATATCTGCATCACTTAGGTTCAGTATACCAATCTCCATTGCCTTTGAAATTACACTCCAGCCCCAATCACCCACAGTTTCCTCCTCGTTTATCTCAACATTCATATCCTTAAGCCTAGCAAGTACCTTCTCCACTGTGAGATTTACGGCGTTTTTAAGACCCGTAATTATCATGTTTAATCTATCGATCATACATCAGGATTGCGCACATGCTTTATTAAAGCATTCTGATAAGTCCTTAGTGAATTGATTCATTAAGGCAACTGAAGCTAGCCATAGATTGTGAGGAGGTCAGACAAGGACTCTCTTCACATAACCTGGCTTCGGCATGTATATGTCGCCAGACTTAAGCAGCATGTTTATTGCCTTATCCACTGCCTGCCTATCGAGCCCAGCTGACTCAGCCTCCCTGTACAGGTCCTCAATTCTCACGGGCTTACCACCGCTGGAATCCTCAAGCTGGGCCAGTAGGTTCATTATTAATGCCATCCTCTCCTGGGTTGACTTGGGCTTGCCTGTCATTATAATATCAATGTCAATCTTCCCAGACTCAACATCAATACCAACACTGCTCAGGTACTTCATGAAGAGTCTAATTGCTCTATCCGCATCCTCAACCTCAACCACAGGGCTAAGCCTCATTTTGGCCTCGGCCTCGGCCAACCTAATCAAGGCCTCTAGTTGCCTAGCGGTTATCGCTATTGGTGAGTCTGGTTCCCTGGACTTAGCCCTCATCTGTACGTAGAATTGTACGACTCGGTCCCTAGCCTCATGCGTTAGTACTGGCTTAACGTGCTTACGGGCATAGGCTATGTACTTCCTAAGTAGATCGGGTGGTATTATATCAGTAAAGCCCTCAGGAACCTCACCCGCATGTAGTGTGGTTATATGCTCAGCAATTGCCTTATCCCTATCGAGATTTGGTTCATCCCTAATGATGAATATTAAGTCGAACCTTGACAACAAAGTGACCGGCAAATCCACATTCTCAGCCACAGTCCTATTGGGTAAATACCTACCGAAGGCTGGATTAGCTGCGGCTAAGACGCTGCACCTGGCATTTAGTGTGGCTACAATACCTGCCTTGGCTATAGAGACTGTTTGTTGTTCAAGAGCTTCATGAATGGCAACCCTATCCTTCGCATCCATCTTATCAATCTCATCAATAACAGCCACACCCGTGTCCGCAAGAACCAATGCGCCAGCCTCTAGGTAAAACTCGCCTGTGTCTTTTTCACGTACGACAGCTGCCGTCAAACCCGCCGCCGAACTACCCTTACCAGTTGTGTATACCGCCCTGGGCGCTATCTTAGTGACGAACCTAAGTAATTGCGTCTTAGCCATACCTGGATCACCAACAAGCAGTATGTGTATGTCACCCCTAACCCTAATACCGTCCGGGTAAATCTTAGGTACACCACTAAAGAGTAGGCATGCTATTGCCTCCTTAATGTCCTCCATGCCGTATATTGAAGGCGCTATTGACCTGATTATCCTCTCCCTAACATCGGGCATTTTTGAAAGCTCCAGTATCTTCTTCTCATCCTCAGGCGTGATCTCAATCTCCACCAACTCCCTCTGCTGACTCTCCACGTAATTAACCTCCATGAAACTTGAGACAACGGGTGGCTTACCCTTCCTCAGGTCAGCTAGGTCGAGATTCATGATACCCACTAGGTAAACCCTATCACCAGGCTTTACTGTGTCTACTAGGTCGTCAAGCAATATTGCCTCAATACTCCTCGGCAACTGACCCGGCGGCAATTCCTCGGGCTTCTCTTGAACAATCACCTTCTGCCAATCAATGAATTCACTCCTTTCCTCAACAAATACCATACTATTAAATGCACCACACTTGGGGCAACGCTTCGGCGGTTGAACAAAGCCTGAGGTTGGTTGTGGGATCTCAATCTCATAACCACACTGTGAACACCTAAACACGGACTTCCTGAGATAGTGCCTAGGCGGTGTCTGCCTAGTTATTATGCCCTCAACCATTATAAACTTACTCAAGACCTCACTCCTCAACCTCCTAATGGGCAGTGACTCAGGGAGTCTCCTAAACCTCATGTAGAAATTCCTAACGGACTTAGCCAGCTCAGGATCCCTCTCAGTTATCGCCTGCCTAACAGCCTCAGAACCAGCCTGGATAATTAATTGAGGTCTCTCGAGAAGCATATCCGCTAAATCCTTACTACTGATTAATAAGTCATGAAAGTCAACGACTAGGGACCTCTTTCTCTGTATAATCATGTTATTAATCTCATCAACATACCTATCACTAGACTCAATGAAGCCTCTAAGCCCCTGAATTAAGTCATCCAGACTAACTTCAGTGGTCTCTTGAGTTGTCATTGTAAACCCACCACTGCATTCAGGAAGTCCTTAATTATTGGCGCAATGGATTTTACAACCTCCTCTTCCTCAATAGTCAACTTATCCAGGAAGTCCCTTGAATCAGCAATGCCGGGGTTAACGGCCAATAATGTGAGTATCTTCCTAAGTCTCAACTGGGCGAGCTCCCTTAACTGCTGTGCATAAACCCTAACGCTCTTCTGGTCACCACTAACCATACTTAACCTAGCCCTAACATAGAAGTCCCTAGGTAACTCCCTCAACTCACTCGGAGCCCTATTCTCAAGCCAAACCCTCTTAAGAATCTCCTCACTACCAATCCTATCCTCATCAAGCAACGAAGCAACGCCACGCTTAATTAGGACTTCAAGCACATTGGGTGGCGCGTTAATGACTGAACCGGACTTAGCAGGGGCTATGCTGATTAGTCCAAGGTCAACACCATCCACATCCCGCGTCAAGACAGCCCTAACACTAGGCATTAAGTACGAAAACCCCATCAATAGTAATTACCACAAACCAATTAAAAAGGCACTACAGGAAAAGGATAAGTAATATTGATGAAATCCTAAGGCGCAAAATCACGGCAACACTCATCCATAACCTCCTCAATAACCCTCTCAACCTCCTCAACACTAATGGGCATACCCAACCTAATCGTAGTCCTACCCTTCCCAGCAGAGACAACCTTATCACCATCCCTAATCATATCCATGACAACACATTAAATCACTAAAATTAAGCCCTTGCATAACATACAACCTAACCCAATCGCTGGGACTTAGTAACATCCATGTAATCAATCTCAACAACATCCTTAGGACTAGCACCAAGAGACTTACTCAAGTGGTTAAGTACGTCCAGGGCATAATCAGCACTGGCACCATAATCAGAAAAGGCAGAGAGAGGAAGACCAGAATGCGTAACAATCCTAACCTCAGTCTCAGAACCACGCTCAATAACCAAGACCATACAGGAGAGATAATGATTAATTCTAAAGAAGAACTTCTGACCAAAGGCGACCGCAACCCTAGGCCTCGTGTTCAAAACCGTGAAATAAATACTTGACGCAGAATCGTAACTCCTAACAACATCGATAACGGTCTCGAAATTAGCAGGAAACACGGCCTTAACACCATGAGCCAAAACCCTGCCACTCATTAAATCAAGGAAAACAAATAACCATTTAAAGGTGATGTATCACATCTAGATCCTACAATAGTAATTTACTACACCTCTCTCCTCGAGATCATTGAGAGCATTATTGATGGCTTGATTAAGAGATGACTTATTATTAGTATATCCATACCCAGAAAGAAACCTCTCTAGAGATGGGACGATGCAAACAAATTGAAAACACGCATCTCCATCTTTATAAACCAGGGTACAGCTATAAATCGTAAGGGGACCAATACCTCTCCAACGCATAGTGGGTTTATATAAAGGAAATTTAGTCTTATCATTAATAATCCCTTCGATTAAAGACTTCAATTTACTAAATTCCTTAGTTGTATCATCAGAACCAGAACTACGCAGAACCAACACCCTGACATAAGATCCCCAAACACTACGCAACTTACTAACGAGGGCTCTAACATTACAATCAAGCCCATCCTTACCACCCTCAACAATAACAGGCACGTAAGGAAGCCGCTTACTATCCCGAAGAACTTCATATACTTTTACCAAAGCTTGAGGACTTTTTTACTAGGCTGTTTAGATAAAATACCCGTAGAGATCCAGGAGAAGGTTAATAAGTGGATATCGATGATTAGTATTTGGATGAGCCTTTCCCGTCCCCACTGAGTGGGTGATGTGAACCGGGCCGGCAGTGACCAATCCCTAACAAATCCTTGAACATATTAATGTTCATCTAACCCTGCCTCATCACAAATCAGCCTAGGATGCCACAATCATTTCATCGTTGATTTTGAAATACCTACTTTAAAGTTTATGAAGTTAGGCATTGTTTTTAGAAATAGAATTAGTATCTCTAATGACATCAATTTTACTTAAAATGACTCCCACGTAATATATTAGTTAAAAATAAATACTATGATGAAAAAGCAAATTATTATATTAGGGATGGTAATAATTTTCCTTATAATGGCTCTAGGCATGTTAATGATTATGTCTCCCTTATATAGGGTGTCCATAAATCTCCTTTGTGGCTGCAGGGACCTTCTGCCTTGTTGGGCTATGTAATTTACCCAATAACTTAATAACTTAAAATAATAAATCCCATTTTTATTTAAAATGACGCGCTTATTTAATTTAATAATTGAATTCATAATAATTATCACAGGTATAATCACCACACTAATTCTCTATCCATTATTCCTCTCAACTAGTAATGGTGCCATATTCATAGTAGTCATTTTAATCCCGCTCTTGTTTGGTATAGCCGGTATTGGCTGGATCCTCGGTGGTTGGGTAGGCGTTGGTGCAGCCATTGAGGAGTTAGGCCTTAGGTTCAGGATTTGGCTACTGATGCATTTGCTCTACGGTGATAGGGAGTTCCTCATAGACCTATTGCTCATCCAATACATGTTAATGAACGTGTATAGGGTTCCCCACGAACTCGCTATAAATGGCCGTGAGGTCACAATCAAGGCGCCACTGAGTAAAGACGCGGGTATTAGGCTCATGAACTACCTAAACCAAAGATTGAACAAGCTAATAATCATAGACGTGGAATCGATGGAAAAACCATAGACGGAAGTGAACAACTACTGCGGCTTCACAATACTCAAGGCATTAATCAGCAACTCCCTATCCTCAGCATTGCATATAATCACCGTACCCCAAACCACCTTACGAACCCTGACACCAAGCCCGGCAAGCTCATCCCTAAGCCTAACGGCGGCTCCAGAATCACCCAGCGAAATCAGTAGGCAACTCTCCGTATACTCATAGCCCCTCCCATTACGGGCCCTGGCCACGTGCACATGCCACCTCCTTACACTAAATCTACTAAGCACATCAACCAAGTCATCAATACTCGGCAATCTCCTGGGCTCGCCATAGAACCTCTCATAAACACCAAGCATCCTCAGGACACGCTTAGTGTCCTCAATCGGCACGTATATTTCGAACCTTCCATCACGGTTATTGATGCTGACGTTGAACCCGGCAGCCTTAAGGTCATTGACTATGGCCCTTGCTAAACCCTCATCACTCGTGGATTTCGCTAAGTACCAGCCACGTCCCATGTTATGCTTTCTAAGCACTAAGTCATGACCAAGCACATTGACCACGGGGTACTTGGCGTAGGTTAGGCAGGGCGTTGAGTATCTAACAGCCTCCAATAACTTTACAACCCTATCGGTAAGCCCATAACCAGGCCATTTGCTGGCTAAATTAACAATGTCATTAATCACAGAGGCCTTCACGGGACAAACCACATAATGCTCACTACCCCTACCCGATGAACCACCAAAGAACCCACCAGAACAACCATAAAGGCCACACAAAAACTCATCCATAAACCTCCTCACAGGCCCATCAACGACAAAGGAGAAGCCGATATCAAAAGAGCCACGACTAACGTGGCCCAAAACACCATCACCAACAAACCAACCAAATAAGGACTCCCTAACAATAAGGCCATTAACCGCATAATAGACGAACCTAACACCCTTCCTAAACCTAACATTATCCCAATTATTCAAAGCATCCTTAAGCCAGGGAACTAAATAATCGGGAACCTTAGGACTACTAAGTAATGCCTTTGCCTTCTCCTTACTCACGATGAACTTCTCGATTTTATCTCTTGATCTTCCCATTATTGGTATTACGTGCTTAAATAATACGTTCAACCCGGCCTTACCCTCACTAACGGTTACGTATATGTAGTCCTTAACCCCATCTACATTAAGGTAACTAATTAATGAGATCAATAAAGTGACCGCCAGGTGAGGGTCTGGCGAGTTCAGCGTAACTACCCGCGTACCGTTGTTATATTTTACTGGAGATGCATCACTAATGAAGAGACCGGCAAGTATTGATTCTGCATTGTCAACTTTAACGTCTAATGTGACGAATGGGTGTAGTGAGAATCCACTTAGGTAATGCATTTTAGAACCCAGGGCAGAATCCCTAGTATTAACGTTGTCGTCATTCTTGATTTTATCCCAATTATTTAGTATTTCATTTTTGACATTTATCAATGTATTGACGAGCTCTTCGACCTTAATTTTTGCATTGTTGTTACTGGGTGAATTTCTTAGGAGCATTTTGCATCCATATGGTTAATTTATCCTCTTGGTTTATAAATTACTTTCAGTACTGCAGCAGAAAGGTAAGTAAGACTTAAATAGTAGTACTTGCATAAAAGCGCGGGATAGAACGTGCCTTCCCACGGCAGTTTGACGAAAGCAGGTAAGGTGAGGAGTCAGACGCCTAAGGTTCCTGCTAAGCCTAGGAGGAATCTTGTGCCTAGGAGGAGGAATAGTCGTAATTATAGGCGTTTGCTTTATAGGCTTGGTCAGGGTCAGCAGGTTTCGTAGTTTTGTTTAAAAATTGTTTGGTTTTGTTGTTTTTGTGTTTTCTTTTGGTGGTGTTTTGTGACTGTTAGCGTTGTTAGGGATGTAATTACTAATAATAATTATTATTAAGGAATTTATTCACTTTGCCGTTCTCTACGGCTCGCTGGTTTATGGCTTATTCAGTCCTCTTGGTGATGTGGATGTTGCGGTTATGTTTAGGGATAGTGTTAACATTATTGATGCGCTGCCCATGCTCATTGGCGACCTTGCACTGTCGCTGGGCTTTCCTGAGGATAGGATTGACGTTGCCGTGCTTAATGACCCACTGCTACCCTTTGAGGTTAGGTTCAGGGCTTTAACGGAGGGTGTGCCGATCTACATTGGTGACCGTGGGGTGTTCATTAGAGAGGTTGTTAGGGCGGTCAGCCTTTATGGTGATTATCAAGTGTTTTTGAGGGTTAATGGGTTTAGTGAGTTGATTAGGAGGAGGGTTGGTGAGTTATGTGGGTTGTTTAAGTGATTTATTAGCTATTGTTAAGAGGAATGTTGATGAAGTCGACCTGCTAGTTTCTAGGTATGGCATTAGCGAATTAGTTAGTGATTATGTATTGCTGAATGCCGTGTTGCACATGCTCCAGGTGGTTATTCAAGCCATCATCGACATGGGTTTGCACATAATGGTTGAGAAGAGGCTCAAGGCGCCGTCCACGTACTCGGAGGTGCCCATTTACCTGAACCAAGTCGGTATAATAAGTGTTAACGACTCGGTGATCTTTGGGAGGATGATTGGATTTAGGAACGTACTCATGCATAACTACTCGCAGATTTCAATAGATGTCCTCCGTGATATCCTAGCCAAGGCACTCTATAGGGACTTGCTGAAAATCGCGGTAAGGCTTTATGAGTATGCCGTTAGTAATGGTATTGATGCGTAGGTTATTATTTCGGTGTTATCTCTATGATTATGGTGTTGGTCTCATTGATGTTTGTTGAGTAGTAGTACTGCACGGTTATTGTCCCCATTTCCTGCACCATACCTGTCCTTACGCCTATCGACTCAATGCTTATGTCTAATTCGATCCCTGGAACATAAACGATTAAGTAGCGACCAACCTTTGTCGTGTTCGTTATGAACTCCTGGCCGATTAGGAAGACCCGATTATCGCCTATGAACTCTTTAATGACTGGTATACCCGTTATTAGGGTTTGCGTACTTCCATAAAGTGTGCCTAGGCCCATTTTGTCATACGTGAGAAACCTCTGCAGCAACCTCTCAATACTGCATGCCCTATCCTCCTGGGCTACTATCCTCGTTGGTATTATGATCATGGCATTACCGCTGCGGGCTATCATGCATGTGTAATTGACGATACCAGGCGGTGGGGTTATTCCCGTTATCTGTATGCATGTTGTTTCGTTAACTATGCCGTTGAAGGTTATTGGCGGCTTTAACCCTGGGAAATTATCGCAACAGGGTGTTGGCCAGGCCTCGAAATACCACTCGTGATAAATCAATTTGTTGTTGTAATAAACGTAAGTATTATAGACCTCATTAAGCAATACCGTGGGGCATAGACAATATATTGGTTTTGTTAGGTATTGATATGCATAGTATGTAGTTACCAAGGATGAGAGAACCAGCACTATAATCAGTAATGCGTATGAAGGCTTCATATTATGATTTATTCATAACTCACTTTTTATCCCTAACCAACCAAAATTTGGTTTTTAAATCATGGATGGCTATGTTGGTGCTAAGAGGACACTATTCAATGTGGGTATACTGGGAAGCATGCTGTGCCGCTGAGTGCCGGTGACCATATTACGTAGCTTTCGTTATTGAAGCTTAGGGTTGTCGGCGATGTCCCGTAGATCACGTACCACCTAAGTTGTATTGCGTAGTAATAGTAATACATGCATTGCGTTCCATCAGATGGGAATTCCTGGGACTCTATCGTGAAGTTGCCGTCGACCGGCAGGTAACCCGTGTAGTAGGGTTCCGTCTGTGTTGAGGGTAGGTGAAGTACACCATTATCACCAGCGCTGAACTGCACCGCACCACCAAATGCGGCACTGCTGAGCATTAGTGACCAGGTATCGTTTGAGTACACGTTACTAACCACGGGTAAGTCACTATGCACTACATTGGCCGGGTCAGAGCTCGTAGTTGAGGATATGGAGCTTGGCGATGAAAAGACCTGTGGACCTGAAATTGGTGCAAGGCCATTTCCATAACGTCCACCGTTACTATACCAATACCATGACGATGAGTAGTCAATCGCAATACCCATGCTGTATGTGGTTATGGCGGATCTAGGCGGTGTCCATTCGTAGTAGGCTAAGCTATATGAGCTCTGGGGTTGTACGTCAACCCACTCATATGGGAATAAATTAATGTAGTCAGGGACTGTTGCCGTATACTCCCAATTGGATGGATAATAGATGCAGAAGTCGTAATACCAATCAGAAATGTACGAATCACTGTACGGACTGCCATAATCATTAAATGTTGGGCTTTCATAATAACTACCGCCAGGTAGGTTTAACTGGCCTGTTGAGGTTACAGTACATGGATCATAATACGTATCATGCGTTTGTTCATACAGTACGAACATTAAACCCCTCAAACTCAATTTATAGCCTATGGACATGTCAAGCCCATTCCCATAATCAGTAATTGCCTCGACACTGAATGGGGGACCTCCGGCTAGGTAAGGTATGAAGGCTATGTAGTGCCCATTAACCACGTTATTAATAACCTCAGCCCTTAATAGGACGTTTAGGGCATAGTCCTGGAGTATTACTGGCGATGCGTTGTAGAACGCTATGATGCCGTACCTCACATATGGCACGACCATTTTACTCAACTCGGCTGGGCTCATTTTAATGTAGGGCAGGTCAATGATTAATATTGAGCTTGGCCTATACATTAATAACGCTAATGCCTCGCTGAGGTTTAGCCCTGCGTAATATACATTAGTAATGCCGAGACCTAGGGCTCTTTGGTAAATCTCATTGTACAATTTCTGTGGTCCAACTATGATAACTAAACCACCAATATCCCTAAAGTAATTTATTGACTCTGTATAGTTTATCGATAAGTCATGACCCAAATAAACAGTATTAGCATTACCATGCGGAGTTGGTGCTAGTACACTATAGTACAAATATATATACAGTAGTACTATGGTTAGTAAGGATGCCGTAATCACCAGGTATTTGAACCAGGTACCTGGGGTTTTACCTTCTACCATACACGTTCTTAACCCAGCATCGTTATTTATTGGTAATGCCCTACCACAATAGACGTACTTCATTAGCTTTCACGTTTTAACCTAGCTATGGCGATACCTAGGTCCATTACTATGAGTGCCTCACCAATTATCTGTAGGAGTGGACCAATTGCATTGAGCCCTGGGACCAAATCGAGGGAGTAACCCATTAAGGCTAGTACCATCCCTATTCTAATCGCTCTATCCAGGTCTATGTACTTGACTGATCTGAGGATTGCCGTGTATATCAGAGCCCATGACACTATGATTATTACCCCAGCTATTACCGTTAACGGCACTACCATGGTCGACGTCATAATTGATAAGCCATACATAGCATCCACCGCCATTACTAGGGATATGCCAACAAACCTTAAGTAAGTACCGCTCAATCCCATACCATACCTTGCGTAATCTATGCTGCTCAATACGTTAAATCCACCGAGCAAGAAAACGTATGTCAAAACAAGACTTATTACAGCATTAACCACCCCCACAGCCCTGGCGATTGGGGTGATCCTTGAAATAACTATCGTGAGTGCTATTACGTAAAACAACGCACTTAATATCATAAGCCAAAGTATGCCTCTACGTACGTGGGTTAAACCATCAACTAATGCATTAATTATTTGTTTATTAACCGTGGTTCCGCGGGTAGCGCTAATCCGCATAGCCAATTTCCTAAGAGATTCCCTATACTCATTATCGAGACTATTAATTAATTGGTCATGGAACATGGATAACGGACCAATGTAGTGCCAAACCTTACCATGCCTATAATAAGCGTAGTACCCGCCACTCAACTCCTTAATAATGAGCACACCGCGATTACCGCACTTTGGGCAGATGCCATAGCCAATGCTACGGCTAGACATAAACCTCTGGTAAATAATTCCTACATACAGTGTTATTTACTTTTACTATTCAATTCAATTAACCTTTAACATTAAGAACAACCAATACCAATGGGCTCGTTGGAAGAGTTAAGAAGTATTGTACTTATTCTATTCTCAAACTGTAAATTTATACAGCGTATATGCTAATTAGACAACATTAAGTATAATCAACGCACTGATCAATGTGTGCTTTTATCATCAATCTTTGGGTTTGTTTTTCATTAAGTATTGCCTTATTACTGTAATCGCTATAAGCGTCATTCATGCTATTGTTATTGTGATTATTGAGTACTGCGAGTCGAAAATTACGTAATACCACCAATCATTAATCAATGCGTTAGGCGTTGTTAAGTACCTAATGCAGCGATTACCGCTGCATAACGAAAAAATGATGCTATGACCACCCACATAGTCTATGTATAGGGATGGGATGATACTGTATATACTTCCCGACCGATCGAGCCTGGTTAACTTCATCATCTGTTCGCCATTGCTAATATTCATGACCACGTACAGTACAGGCAAACAATGATAATTTAAATTGTAGGGACTGAAGGCGAAGGGGCCTACCGTTATTAGGAACGTGTTCCTCGTTAATTGAAACATAGCTGCTGAATATTGATAGACATCTATGTAACAATATGAGTTAAGTGCACCTAGGCCTCTCCATATGCCCTTATGTAGTATTAATGACCCGTCTTGATTAATGGTATTTAGCCATATCGTATTATTCAAAAACATTAGGACTAGGGCCTTATTATCGTAAATGCCTACCGATATTAAATCACCATTTATCGGTATTGCCCAGGTTCTATTGTTAATTATGCTTAGCCCACATATTTGTGACCCACATTGATAAATGATCGTGTTATTGAGAAGACCGAAGACATGAACTATGCTTTTGTTGATTGTTATGAGTGTGCTCATTATTGGTTCACCACTTGTTTTATTGAGTAGGTATATGCGTAATGATGTATTGCATGGTACGGTTATGAGCAGGTAATTATTGGAAACGTATACGTCTATAGGCCCTGATGTGCTATATGGACCACAGACGTCAGTAAATGTTCGGTTCCAGAGCATGATTACGTAGGGAGGTCGATCCATGAGCCTATAGTATGTGAGGTTCATTATACCTTTTCCTGTGAGAGGAAATGTGAATAGGTATATGGAATTATCAATTATACCGGTTGTGAAGGGGTAATAAGTGCTTGCTATTGCCGTGGAGCTTATTACGTCTTCCGTCAGTATGTTTATCACCGTTACATTGATAATCATTTCAGTAAATGGGTGGGTTGAATACTCACCGTAACTTAGCATAAATAATGTGTTATTAATAATGTCGAATTGAGGCATTAGTATTGTTATTGTGTTGGCTGTTATGTTCGTAACCCATAATTGCCTATTATTCAATATGTCATAATTTTTAATACTAATAATGTACTCAGGAACGTATATGTGTTCGGTAGTATATAATGTTTTTTGTATTCCACTATATAGTAATAAGTCATTGTTATGGATGTTAACTACGATATATGGGCCCAAGTCTCCCAACACCTTTATGTATGGTAATGGGCTCCCTAGGGTATGGACGTACATTATGTAAGCGTCAAGAATTATTAATGCTATGGTAACAATAAGTAAGAACCTATTACTCGAAATAATCATCATAATAGTCCCTTAGTGCATTCCTTAAATGTTTGCCTATTAAGGGTCCTTATCAAATATTTTGCGTTTTGCCTATTGGTTTTGCTGTGAGTATTGCGATGCCTATTATGATCCACGCCACTAGAATTATTACTAAGCCTACCACTATGAATGTTAGTATTGCACCTATTAGGTAGAGTAGACCGCCAGTCGTTAGAAGGTTTTCGCCTGTGTGGGTGTACATGTTGTTCATTGCTTTGCGTAGGTATATTGCCGATATTACGTAGAATGCGCCTGCCAATGCTATAATTATTGCTGCTGTTGTTATTATGGGTAATAGTGTTGGTAGTAATGATTGTGTTGATTGTGGGTATGGGATGTTTGGTGGTGCTGGTGTTAAGAGGTGGCTAAGTAATAGTCCTGCATTTAGTACGAATATGAATGCTCCAATCGCAATTACGATAGCTGCTATTAGTGCGAATATGAACCAGTGAATAATATTTGACTTGAGTTCATTGTCATTGAGGTATTCGGCTAGGTTGATCATGCCTATGAGGAATAGTACAATACCTACTATGGTCAATATACCATGTGTAAACATACCAAAACTCGCCAGTATAGCCCCTATGCCGGCTAATGTCTTTGCCGTGTCGAAGTCCATGTAATTCTAATATACTAACGTGTTTTTATATGTCTTATTTTTCTATTTCGAATGAAAATCCTTCATTCTTTCTAGTTTAATTTAATGGAAAGCGTAATTTTAAGCTTCCTCGGGTGTCTCGTACCACTTAACCTTCTCGCCAATGGTGGCCCTCATCTTCCACTTCATTGATTTGGGAGCCTTCTCTATTGATTGCCTTAACTTATCTATATTGCTCATTACCCTGTCCTTGGCCTTGCCCGGCAGGTCTGTACTATTCATATAGTTTATTGTTCTGTCTAGGTTAACGATGGTTGTCTTGTATAATCCCCAGTCGTCTGATGTTAATTCAATTATTCTATTTAGATCTATGGTATTGTTTGTATCTTTATCACCTAGGTCAAATTTGTAGAGCATGGCTACTATGTCCTTAAGGTCCTTCTCATTTATCTCCCAAATCTGGAACTTGGTCATTAGTAGGTCGCTCGGTGGTATTGTTGGGCTGAACTTCTCAAGCCTGTTCTTGAGTTCGATAACGTGGCTCTCCCTAAAGACGTCGAGGAATACGTCAATCACCATATTGAGTTTCGGGTCCCTAAACTTCAATCTCTCCCAACCATGAAGTGCATTAAATTGCCTATCGGATTGTATTCCGATACTTTCGAGAGCCTTAGTTATCTTCTGGGAATCCTTCTTATGGGCTGCCAAATCAACATCCTTTGGTTCGCGCCTTAGTGCTGGAACTTCAGGATAGATATCACGAACTAAATAAGCAATGGCAATGCCACCAAGTAATCTGCACGTCGCATTGTAGTTACTACAGGATTCAATCATCGAAAGGCCTCTCTGTAGCTTCTCCTCTACAATATCCTGAACCATCTAAATAATGCTATAAATATTTGTTTTATAAGCTTTACTCACAATTAATATTTGTTTTATGTGAATTCAAGGAAAAACTTTTTAAAGCATTAATGAGAGAATTGAGTCAATGGGAGATAGGATTAGGGTTGTATTAGTATCTGATTTACATGGTTCAGAGATAGCATATGCAAAGCTTGCTAATATACCTAAGATGTTTAAGGCTGATATCGTAATTCTCAATGGTGACCTAACAGGCAAGGCATTGATGCCAATTATTAAGTTGAAGGCAGGTGATTATACGGCCAATGTGTTTGGCGAGGTTAAGAAATTTGGTGAAAATAAATTAAATGAAATACTAAGAGATGCGAAAAATAGTGGTTATTATCCATACATTGTTGGCGAGGATGAGTATGACGAGTTGGTGAAGAATCCAAATAGGGCTAAGGAGGTTTTGGTGCAATTAATGACAGAAAGTTTCACCGACTGGATGAAGAAAATAGAGGATAGGTATAGGCAGTCTAATGTTAGGTTGTTCTATTTCCCAGGGAATGATGATCCACATGAATTTGTTGAAGCTATTAAGAAATTGGATAATGACGTGTTAATTTACGGCGACGAAAGAATAATCGAGGTAAATAAGTATCTAATACTTGGCTTTGGTTATTCAAACCCAACACCCTGGCACACTGAGAGAGAATTACCTGAGGAGGCACTTAAGGAGAAATTAACGGGATTGTTTAGCCAGGTTGATCCAAGCAAGATGACTAGGTTGTTGGCTGCAATACACGTACCTCCATATGGAACGAATATAGACCTAGCACCAAAGTTAACACCTGACCTAAGGCCTGTAACTGCAGGTGGTGACGTAGTTATGGACCATGCAGGTAGTATAGCGGTTAAGGAGATCCTCGAGAACTTCTGCCCAGCTGCTGGTCTTCATGGTCATATTCATGAATCACCAGGTATAGATTACGTACAATGTAGACAGGGTAAGAGGATCCCTGTTATCAATGCTGGTAGTGAATACATGGTTGGCGCACTTAAGCTTGCTTACCTTATCTTTGAGGATGGTAAATTGAAGGATAAGATATTCATGAGAGGCTAAACTATGTCTAAATAATACTTTACTTAAAAATGATGATTTCAAGCTATATATTAATTCTTTCATAACAGAAGCATTTATTAACTCACTTCTTCCCGAGAAACTGGGAGGTTGGGAGTGGAGGGTGACGATCAATCATCTATAGATAATTACGAAACGTATGTAAGCGCAATATATGATGAATTAGCACCGAGATACGAAAAAGTTTACATAAAACTCTCACAATATTACAGGCACTTATATGGCGAACTTTATGGAATATTTAAGTACTATTTTGACGGTGTTAAAATACAGAGTAAGGTCCTTGATCTTGGCAGTGGAACGGGCATCTGGACAATGCTGCTTAAGAGACGTGGTTATCACGTAGTTAGCCTTGACATATCACGGGCTTCACTCACAAAGTGCATTAAGTCTAGGAGATGCAGTGATCCAACACAGGGGGATGCTATTAAATTGCCGTTTAAGGATCGGTCGTTCGATGCCGTTGTTGCATACGGTAGTGTCTTTAATCATATTGTTAATTCTGAGAATGCATTTAAGGAGGTGGCTAGGGTCTTGGATTATGATGGTTACTTAATATTTGATGCCGATAACCTGGTATGTGTTGATATGGCTTATGAGGCATTACTTGGTGGTATATCAATGAGGGCATTCCTTAAGGGTTTATTTGATGGTAAGGGACATGTTGGTTATTGGTATGGTCATAACAATGAGGTTGTACCATTTAGGTTCTTTACACTTAAGGAGTTAACAGATATCCTGGGTAATAATGGGTTTAAGGTGGTTGATATTAGGGGTATTCATGTACTGTCTAATGTAATACCATCAAGACTTCATCAATGGAGTACCAACAAGATAAAGAGACTTGCTTCGTTGTTCTACGTTTTTGACCGCACGCTAGGTACTCATGTACCATTTAAGTACTTGGCTACGACATTTTTAATAATAGGCAGAAAGGCAAGCTAGCAATTCTTCCACTTTAATATTAAAACCACCTCGTTATTGCTATTTTTCTGTCCGTAAAGAAATCAACAACATCTATTTGTTGGTGGTGGCTTCCGAGACCCGAGATCTTCCTTCCACCAAATGGGAACCAACCAACTGGTGCTGCAACACCTATGTTAATCCCAACATTGCCAACAACTACATTATTAACGAATTGCCTAGCCCAGGCACCACTCTGTGTAAATATGGCTGCTGAGTGGTGGTACTTACCCTTATTGATCCAATCAATAACCTCATCAAGGTTCTTAGCCCTGATTAAATTAGCCACTGGGCCGAATATCTCCTCCCTAACAATATCCATGTCCGGCGTAACACCCTCAAGTATTGTTGGCCCTAGATAAAAGCCTCTTGGGTAATCAGGTACTTTATAATTCCTACCGTCGAGGACTACCTTAGCGCCATCATTGATCGCCTTATCAACCTTAGCAATTACGTTACGTCTATACTGCTCAGTGGTCATTGGGCCCATCTCAGTGGATTCCTCAAGTCCATAACCAACTCTCAATCTCCTAGCCCTCTCAATAAAGGCATTCTTGAACTTATTATAAAAGTCGTCATTGCCGACGATTACGATATTCTGAATGGCCAGACACCTCTGACCAGCATTACCATACTTAGAATGTATTAGTGTCTCCACGGTCTTATCTAGATTAGCGTCTGGCATAACAACGGCATAATTCGCCGCACTACCACCACCCAGGTACCTCTTACCAGTCCTTGCCGAGGTTTCATAGAGTTTAAGTGCTATTGTTGATGTTCCAACAAATGCAGTACCCTCAACAAGTGGATGGCTAACCAGGTAATCAACAACTGAATTGTCCAGGTGGACTAAATTAACAACACCTGGTGGGAATACCTCGGCTATCTTCTCCATCACGTACGTCATGGGTATTGGCGTTACGGGACTAACCTTAACAACCACGGTATTACCCAGGGCCACCGCATACGGTATGAACCAGAAGGGTATCATTATTGGGAAGTTGTATGGAGTAATTATTGAGAATACACCCAACGGCTCCCTCATCATTATCTCATCAATGTCCTTAGCAATCTCACGCTGATACTCACCCTTGGATAGACTTAGTAACACGGCTATTGACGCCTCGACATTCTCAATACTCCTCCTCAAGTCACCCCTAGAATCATTAATTGGCTTACCATGATTAAGAGTATTAACACGAGCGAAATCCTCCTTAAACTCCTCCATAACCCACTTAAGCCTAAAGAGGTACTGAAGCCTGTCGGGTACTGGTACTTGACTCCAGTTTTTGAATGCCTCATGGGCAGACTCAACAGCCTCATCAACATCCTCCTTACCACCAAGTGGGACCTCACCGATCACATCACCAACACCTGGGTCATAAAGCTGTGCATAACCAAGAGCGTGGGCCTCAACCCACCTACCATTAATAAACTGCCTCAACTTACCCCAGGACCTCCTAGAAACCTCCAGAGGCATACATCAAAACAAAGAATAATAGATTAATAAGTATTAACCTAATAGCTCAGAAATTATTGTTGATTATCATTATGATATAATAAAAAATATTCTATGATATTAACCCTGATATTGCTCATCAAGTTTCTTAATTACCTGGTCTATCTTCTCAATACCTTCATCAATTTGCTCCCTAGTTACTATTAGGGGTGGTGCTACTATGAACCAGGATGGCCCATTATAGACATAAACACCCATTTTCAGTAACTCAGCTGCCACCCTATCAACTGGTGTCGCTAAACCCCTATACTTATCATCATACGTGCCGAAGGGTGTCTTCCTGGAATCCTTTATGAATTCAATGGCCCAGAATAGACCGACACCCCTAACATCACCAATGCTTCTATGTTTATCCTTCAACTCCTCAAGCCTTCTACTCAAATACTCGCCCATCGCCTTAACATGATTAAGCAAGTCAAGCCTTTTATACTCCTCAATGACTGCTGGTATGGCAGACAATGAGACAGGATGCGCCTCAAAGGTATGCCCATGCGCGAAGAACTCATCCTCAAAGTAATCAGCAATCTTCTTACTAACTGCAGTTATGCCTATGGGTACGTACGATGCAGATGCGCCCTTAGCAGTTGTTAAGATATCGGGCTTAATACCCCATAGATTCACAGCCCACCAATCACCAACACGGCCCCAACCAGTCATAACCTCATCAGCAATGAACAACACGTCATTCTCCTCAGCAATCCTCTTAAGCGTTGGTAAATACTCCTTAGGCGGCACAACAACACCGTTAGTCCCAGTTATTGGTTCAACCAGTATCGCGGCCACATTCTTCTCATTCTTAATAACATAATCAACGTAATTAACACATGCCAAGCCACACTCAGGATACTTAAGGCCGAGCGGGCACCTATAGCAGTATGGCTCAGGTACCCTGACAACACCATGCATTGTGTGCGGTTCAACGAACCAACGCCTATAATCACCAGTCATCGAAATTGATGCAAATGTTGACCCGTGGTACGACCTATACCTAACAACTATCTTGAATGCGGGCTTCTTATAGAGTCTTGCTGTCTTAATGGCAGCTTCATTAGCCTCAGTACCTGAGGTAGAGAAGAAGAATTTAGTCAAGCCCTCGGGCATAATCTCAAGTAGCGCCTTGGCAGCCCTGGCCCTGGTCTCGGCAGCAAAGACAGGCGAAATATACTGAAGAGACTCCAATTGCCTCTTAATGGCGTTGATTACATTCTCATTACCATAACCAAGATTAACATTAACCAACTGTGAGGAGAAATCCAGGTACCTCCTACCCTGGGAATCATAGAAGTAAACGCCATCAGCCTTAATAACGCTCAGGGGTTCCCAACCCCTCTGCCTACGCCAAGTACCAAACAAATGCTCACGTACAATCCTACCAAAATCCTCAGATGCCATATATTTTAAGAACAAAGTTGCTATTTAATAAACATTTCCTATATAATTTAGGGAAAAATTATAAAAAACATACAAAGAATTAAAAGAAATAAAGAAGATAATATTTTAATTATTATATCTTGAAAATCTAGAAATAATGTTTATAACCTATGAATAATGCTATTAATATAATGCATTATCAATGCAGGTATTATTTAAATATTCTGATAACGTAATAATAATAACTTTATATGTCTAACTACCTGTAAAACCTACACAGTTAAGAGGGTGCGGTTTGGTGCTATTGCGATTCTATTGATCGCTACGGCGGCTCTATTCTCCCAGGAGATAGTTAATGCAGGTAGTTACTACGCATACTCCGTTAGGACATCTTGGTTCCTAGGTATTCTAACTCTCTGGTACTGGATGACGGATAACTGGACATGCGCGGCGGGTTTTGGAGCGCTTGGCCTAGCCACGGTCCTCTATTACATAAACCCAGCCTTTTATCACATACCCTATCTGTGGGTCATATTCGCCTTAATAGTACCCACATATGGATTTGTATTGGCATACCTAGGTATCAAGCCTTCACTCCAATATGCAATGTACACTGGTTTTGCCGAGATATTTTACATAATAACTGCATCAATAATAATAATAGCAATGGTCCTACCGCACTTGCCTGCTTCAACGGCGGTAGCTCCATTTACACCAGCACTCGTTAAGGGTGCATGGAGCTTAATCTTCTTTGGTACAATATTCTCTATATTGGACTTCGTGGGATTAGGTACCGCAACAACAATATCAGAGGAGGTTCAGGATCCTAAAAAGACCATTAAGAGGGCGTTATATGTAGCATGGGCACTTGGTGGTATTACGTTAATATTAGCGTCATATGCGTTAACGGTTGGTTGGGGTGTGAATCAAATGAGTAGTTTTGCTACATCGCCAGATCCTGGCTTTATAGTGTTTTTTAAGTACTTAGGTCCCGTGGGTTGGGCATTATTACTAGCCTTTGTTCTGAACAGTTACTTAGCCTATGGTGTCGCCAAGTGGAATTCAATTAGTAGACTTTGGTTTAGTGCAGCAAGGGATAATCTTTGGTTTAAGTATATACATGCTGAGAAGGTTCATCCGAAGTATAGAACTCCATATGTAGCCTTAATATGGTATTACGGCTCGGTTCTTGTGCTGGCATTAGTAACTGGCTTCCTATTAGGTCCATTTAATGGTTCTGTTTTTCTACTAACAATTAATGGACTTGGTATGATAGCAACGCATATAGTGGTTAATACTGCATTAACGTATTATAAGTATAAGACCGTGGGTCTAAGGGGTAAAGATATAGCATTTTACTTACTCTATGTAATAGCACCAATTATAGCGTCACTAACGGCTTTTGTGGTGTTCTTCTACAGTGTTTATCCACTACCGCAATATCCATTTGATATAGCCGTATTAATAGCCATTGGTTGGTTCCTAGTAGGGTTTATTGTGGCTTGGTGGTATAGTAAGTACCGTGCTGAAGTACTTAAGCATGCTGGCGCATCATATGAACTTTAATAAAAATAATTATTGTATTACTCTTCAAAATGTTTTCATTCTATTGATTGTTTATATAATTATTTCATAATAATTTACGCATAATATTTAAAAATAAGTGTCAGCACTTGTCCTTATGCCGCTTAAATACTCCCTGCTTAGAATTGATTTGAGGAGTAGGTCCCTTAGGGTTGAGTATATTGACTACGACTCAATAATTAGGCGTTTTCTTGGTGGACGTGGTCTCGGCGCCTACCTGGCGCTTAAGGAGCTTCCTAAGGGCATTGATCCTCTAGGCCCTGAGAATAGGCTCTACATGCTCACGGGGCCATTGACTGGTGCTGTGCCCATTGCCTCCTCCAGGATGACTTTTGCGGCTAAATCACCATTGACTGATTCATATACTCATTCCAAGATGGCTGGTAACTTCGCCTACTGGCTTAGGAAATCTGGTTATGATGGTGTTGTACTTGAGGGTAAGTCAGATGAACCTATTTACATATCTATTATTAATGGTAATGTGGAGTTTCATGATGCGAGGCATTTATGGGGTAAGGATGCCCTGGAGACAGAGTTAATGATTAGGAGGGAGATGAAGTGCCTTGGTGAGAATGAGTGCGGTGTCATAACAATTGGCCCCGCCGGTGAGAACCTTGTTAGGTTTGCGAGTATAATGGGTTCATTCACACAGAGGGCTGCTGGTAGGGGTGGTCTGGGGGCTGTCATGGGTAGTAAGTTGATTAAGGGAATGTTTGTTAAGGGCAATAGGGATTTACTTGCAGGGGCCTTTGACAGGAAGAGGTTACTTGAGTTAGGCGTTAAAATTAGTGGTAGGATAGCTAAGGGTAGTGGTAAGGATCCACTCCATAAGTATGGTACCTCTGTCCTAGTTAATATAATAAATAGTGTTGGTGCATTACCGACCAGGAATTTCGAGACTGGCGTCATGCCAACGGCCGAGAAGTTCAGTGGTGAGGTTTTGGCTGAGAAGTTTCTGGTGAAGAGGCATGGATGCGCCCTCTGCCCAATAGCCTGTACAAAGATTGGTAAGGCATCCTGGGATGGAAAAAGCAGTAGTAATATTAAGTATGAGTATGAGTCATTATTCGCCCTAGGCTCTAATTTGGGTGTTGATGAACCAAGTGCCATATTAACAATGATCGATATGTGCAATAGGTATGGTCTTGATACCATCACTACTGGTAATACACTGGCAACAGCTACGGAGCTATCACAAAAGGGTAAGTTGCCGATTAAATTATCATGGGGTGATGCTGATACCTACATCAAATTAATAGAGGACATAGCCTATAGGAGGGATATTGGTAACGAGCTTGCTGAGGGCGCCTATCACTTATCCGTTAAGTATAATGATCCTGAGTCATTCGTTGGCACTAGGGGCCAGGGATTCCCAGCATATGATCCTAGGGCGTTGAAGGGATTCGTGATTGCCTATGCCACGGCTAATAGGGGTGGTGATCATAATGAGGCTTGGCCAGCAATGATAGAACTCGGCCCATATCCATTTGGTCCATATCCGAATAAGGTCTTTGATCCATTAGCCGAGGTTGAGGAGAAGATAGTATTTACTGTTTGGGAGCAGAATTATTACGCGGCATATGATAGCCTCGTACTCTGCAACTTTGTGGATCAGGTTGGGGATGATTCACTGAAACCCGAGGAGATTGTTGACCTGCTCAATGCATATGCGGGTTGGGATCTAACGTATGATGAGTTAATAACAATTGGTGAGAGGATATTCAATACCGAGAGATTATTCCACGTTAGGGAAGGTAAATGGGTAAGGGATGAACTACCGCCTAAAGTCCTGAAGAAAGCATTACCCGATGGACCCGCCAAGGGCCATACCGCTGAGAGATTCTTTGAGTGGGGTATAAAGAGGTATTATGAGTTGAGGGGTTGGGTTGATGGTAAGCCAACAAGGGATGTGTTGAAGAAATTAGGGCTTGAGGAGTTTAATTATTTACTTTAAAGTCTCCTATTCTCTCTATAGTAAAACACTAAGCCTTTCTCCTTCAGTTTATTAATGAATGGTTCAGGATCTATCACCCTCTCGGGCGGTAATACACCCTTACCATTAACCCTACTTAAAGCAGCAACAGCTGCAGGTAGTCCAGTCATGTATTGTGTCCCATCAAATTGACCATGTGGCCCACTCATGAATTCAACCTCAACCCTCCTATCACCATAATCAAAAATAACCTTAGCGGACTCCCACTCATCAGGGTTTTCGCCCTCTGAGTAACCGAGCAATCCCTTAGTCCTGAGTAATTCCCTTAGGTATGCCCTTGATTTTATATTCATGACCTCAGCATTATCACCAAATAACTTGGCAATAACAATCATATCCTCAAACCCAGTTCCACCCTCCATCCAATCAACATATCTAACTCCACTAAATGATTGTGGAAATGTAGCCAACTCACTATGTATTGTTAAGTACGTCTTAACCCTACCAATGGGTTCAATAAAATCAATATATTCAAACCTTGATGCTGGGTCATAATACTTATACTCACCATCCTCAAACACTGGAGCCTTCATTGTTAACTCATCCAATTGAGTATCAACACTCCAATTAATTTTGCCAGACCTTGAGATCCAGCCATCCCTAATCCTAATACTAATTGGTGTACCATGCATCCTATAGATCCATTCAGCAACCACATTGGTGATGCCAGGCTCAGCACCAATACCAATAAGAGCCAGTAATCCCTCACGTTCAAACTCATTATTAAGTTCTAACTGCTTCCTGGTCATCCAGAATAGGCCGCCAAGATCCATATAATTAACTCCGGCCTTTAGGCAGGCCTTCATGGCATTAATATTGAAGTAATACTGGGCTGCATTAATCACGTAATCAGCATTCCTAATTTTACCCGCAATATCATCAATATTATTCAAATCACCAAAGACGTAATCAACATTGAACCTGGGTTTCACAAGATCAATAACTGTGACATCAACATTATCCCTCATTAACTCACTAACAATCACACTACCAATTAACCCAGAGCCACCCAAAACAAAGACTCTCATAAAACACCATTTTAATTACAGGCCTTCTAAGCGGTTTTTATTTATTTTTATAGAAGCATGGACTCGCACCGTTTGGTGCAGGTAAGTAGAGCATTACGGGTTCCCAGTGCGGATCAATATCATGTTGTCCCTCATAACCATCAAACCTATTTATGTCGTAACACGATACATCAATTGATGGGTTAAGTCCCATTATTATCCTTGCCAATTCAAAGGCAAGTCCAGGGCCTAGTTTAGCGCCATAACCGTCAAATCCACCGATTAAGTATAGATTATTTACACCAGGAACCTTACCAATCACTGGCTCATAGTCATAGGCCATCTCAACCAGGCTATAACCTGCTATTGCCGATATCATCATTGACGGATCACGCTTCTTCATTAAACCAATCAACCAATTGGAGTATGACTTATTCGTAAGTCTCCTTACCTGCCTTAAATCACTTGTCTTAACATTACCATCACCAGCAATGAAGGCTATCGGATCGAGTAAATTACCCATTGGTCTTGTGTAATAATCATACTTATAGTCTGATATTGAGTACTTATTTAATCGCGTACTACCTATGATTGCCAGGGCCCTCGTACCGTAAGTAACAAGCGGTACTTCAATACCTGCCTCCCTAGCTATTTTAGAATTCCATCCACCAGCTGCAAGTACTACTGCATCACCTGTTAATTCCTCATTTCCCACAATAGCATAGGCATTACCATTATTGATTCTTAATGAGGCATTGCCGTAAATAATATTCAATTTCCTATGCAATGCACCAACTATCTTCCTTATGGAAACAAGATACTCATACTCACCATAAATTACATGCTCCTGCTCATCATATATCAACCCAGTAACCTCATGAGCCTCCTTAGAATCAAACACCTTTACTTTAACACCAGCATCCTCAATATCAGGTATGACGGGTTCTATTAACTTAAGTGAATCGTGGTTTGGATATATATGCAGTGCGACATAGTTCTTAAGAAGCGTTGTTTTGAGTTCCTCCTCAAGACTTCTATAAATCCTCATAGTCTCCTTAGTGACACGAACATCACTTGCTGATGGCAGCATATTAGAAAAAACTAAATCAACCAACGGTAGTTTCCCCCTATTATGTATTATCGTAACATTATATCCCTCGAGGCCAAGGAAATATCCCAAAAAAGTACCAGTTATGCCGCCACCTATTATTACTATTTTCGCATATCAATCCCCAAGTTTTTGGTAAATATAGGAGTTAATAAACATTTCTAAAAAATTTTTAAGTACCTTATGTTAAATTGCTTGATTTATTCTGGTGGTATTTCTTGGAATAGCATGTCTATGTTAATTCCCTTCCTATTGTTGTACCACCTGGCCACTAGGTACATGACTATTCCAAGGCCGTACATCACGACCAGTGACTCATAGGTCAATATGTTTGTTGGTAGTAGTACTGGGTTGCCCCAGGTTTCGTAGAGCGCCCATACTAGGAATGCGAAGGCCGCAATGCCAATCCACGTTATTAATGGCACACCAGCTATCTTGGTCTTTATTGGTACATACCTCTCATAAATATTCCTCCTAACATAGGGCATTACGGCAGCAATTATTGCGAATATGGCATAACTCGTCTCGAAAACTATGGTAATATCCACTATCGATAGCCATGTGATGAATATATACATCATAGCGCCAATAAAACCAATAACGGCCGCAGTTATTAAGGCCCAGGTTGGTGTGTGATACTTCTCGCTCACCTCACCAAGCTTGGCTGGCGCAACCCTATCAAAGGCCCAGGCAAAGAGGTACCTAACCAATGCAGTGATTAGAGGAACATTGCTATACGTGTTTGGCCACCAGAAGGCAAACCAAGCAATCAGGTAAAGCGCAACACTACCAGTTGCCACGAGTAGGAAAAATGGTGGGAATGGGCCAATCGATGATAAGGCATTGACAACCGGGTCGCTAATACCCTCATTATAGAGAAATGCATATGCAGTTGTGAACCTATTACCAAAGGCATAGATATATAGGTCGGTGAAGATCATGTAGTAAATGGCTACAATAATTACGGCCCATATTGTTGAGTAGAACATGTTCCTCCTGACCTGCTTCATTTCACCAGCCCAGGAGGCACCAAGGTTATACCACGTGAAGTAGTACCAGATTGGTGCTATGGTTAGGGCAACTGCATAAATTGGGTTAAAGAATGTAAGTCCATTCTTCTCGGCATCACTAACCACAGTACCAACTGGGTCAGAAACACCAGTTAGGTTAGCCAGGTTATGAAAGAATACGGACTTATTAACCATGGCAAAGCCTACAAAGGCAATCAATGTAGCAATAAGAGTGACTGCACCGCTCCACTTCATGAATGACCACTGTATCCTCGGGTGTATGGATAGTAACGCGGCATATACTATTAGTATTACTGCCACTATTGCAGTGCCGGTTGATGATGTTATCCATGTGCCGAGGTTTAGGAAGTACGAATTATTATAAAAGAGCCCGAGTCCAGTGAGTAAATCACCAAGCCATGTGGCACCCAATGTACTGTAGACGCCCAGCGATAATGCGAAGGCTATCCACAACGCCATATAATTCGCCAAGCCAATCAGTGGGTGACTAGCCCTACTGTTAAATACGTAGTCACCGCCGGACCTCGGCATTGTGACGCCAGCTACGTAGAATAGGAATGCCATGGCCAGGGTGGGTAACAGTGTGACTATGTAGCCCGTTGTCCATGAGAAAATGCCATTAGTCGAAGGAGCGAGGAAAAGCCAGGAGGCAATCAGCAATGGAACGCCACCAGTTACCAGGCCAAATATTGCACTAACCGAGGCCCATGGGCTTACCTCCCTAACCAAACCAGTGGCTTCCCTTAGAAATAACGTAGGTTTTTTCTCAGTCTCCTCCGGCATATACTTTTACATATTTTACTATTTAAAAGCTTTACTCTCTCACATTATTAATAATAGTTATCACAAAAATATTAAAAAATATTTAAAATTACCTGGTACCCAGGGATGCCTATGTCCTGGCCTTGGAGTTATGCTGGCTCTCCGTTGGATGCTCTTAAGTCTCCCCGTTTTGCTCAGCCCATAACGTTTGCAAGACTTCCACTCGTTAGAGATCTAAAGGGTAATGGTGTTCTTGGTGCCTTCGTTGGTGTGCCATTTGATGGTGGTGCAACATTCTATACTGGGGCTAGGCTTGGTCCTCAATTCATTAGGGCTGAGTCTAGGTTGTTGAGGCCGTACAACATGGACCTCGATGTTTACCCCTTTATCGCCCTTAGGGCTGTGGATTATGGAGATGTTGATGTTATACCCACCAGCGTTGTTAGGACTTTGGATAGGATTGAGGAGACCATAGGCAGTGTGATTGATCAGGGTGCAACACCATTCATTGCCGGTGGTGATCATAGTATAACACTCGGTGTTCTTAGGGCTGTGGGTAGGAGGTTCAAGCCGCTCGTCCTACACTTCGATAGCCACTTTGATTATTGGGATGAATATTGGGGTGAGAAGTATACCCACGGTACGTGGGTTAGGAGAGCCATTGAGGAGGGTCTAATTAGGGGTGTTATTCAGGTTGGTATTAGGGGTCCTCAGTATGACAAGTCTGATCTTGAGTACCCGAGGAATTCACCAGTGCCTATTAGGGTTATAACGATGAGTGAGGTTGATGCCAAGGGTATCAACTGGTTGATTAATGAGTTGAGGAATTCATTAAGTGGTAGTGTCTATGTTTCCTTTGACATAGACTCCGTAGACCCAGCCTACGCACCAGGTACTGGAACTAGGGAGCCAGGTGGTTTCACAAGTAGAGAGGCCCTGTTGATAATTAGGTCGTTAGCCAACATTAATTTCGAGCTTGTTGGTTTTGACGTTGTTGAGGTATCACCACCACTTGATACGGCAAACATAACGAGCCTACTGGCCGCAAACATAACATACCAAGCAATGTCAATAAAGGCAAGACAAGTGAATAAAATAGCAAAAGGTTAGAATGCCTCTTCTATCTTAAATACTTCACCATAACCGCTCTGCTTTAATAAATCAATAACATGCTTGGCAGTCTCCACAAGCTTATCAGCATCTTCCTTCGTATGCTGAACTGATACTGTCCATTGTTCATCAGGTGCTATACATTGTGGAATTACCCCCTTTGAAACCATGCTTGTTAAGTATATGTACATTGCATCTAGGTTTACGTACTTCACGAAGTCCCTCCAATTGTGAAGCTCAGCCTTGGATCTCGTTAAGTATGCACCTCCACTGAGACCTGCATATACTACGTATGCAGGTATCTTATTATCACTGAGTATATCATTTAATGCCTTACCGATCTCCTCACTCAATGCTGACGCCTTACTCATATCATCCCTAGTGAGTATCCTTGTAAGTGTTACGTAGGTCGCGTACACTGATAGTGGGTTGGAATTGAATGTGCCTCCATGAGCAACCTTATTCGGCCCCACTAACTCCATTATATCCCGCTTACCCAACACGGCCGAGAATGGGAATCCACCACCAATGGCCTTTGAAATAACCTTGATATCAGGCTTAATTCCAAAGTATTCCTCAGCACCACCATAGAACTTACCTGATGTCTTCACTTCATCAAATATTAATACTGAACCATACTCATTGGTTATCCTCCTTAGGAACTCAAGGAATCCCCTCTTGGGCGGTATGAAGCCCATATTCATGGCTATTGGTTCAAGGATGACACCAGCAATTTCATCACCATACCTCCTAAATACCTCCTCAACACTCTCCTCATCATTCCATTGAGCAACAAGCACTGTCCTGTAAATATCCTCAGGAACACCCCAACTGGCTGGTACTGACCTAGGCGTCTTAGGGTGACCCGCCCTGGCAGGTATTGGCTTAAGCCCAACCATTAATGTGTCCCTTGACCCATGGTAATGACCCTCAAACTTAAGTATGTACTTACGCCCAGTGTATGCCCTAGCTAACCTAGTGGCTAGTTCCGTTGCCTCACCACCAGTGTTTGAGAACCTAACCATATCCATACTAAACCTATCAATTAATATCCTTGACAACTTAACGCTATACTCGGTTTCAAAGCCATAAATAGTTCCGTTACCTATGAATGACGAGATCTCATCAATTAAAACAGGGTGAGCATGACCTGTGGCTAATGCGCCAAATGCCATGCAGAAGTCCACGTATTCATTACCATCAACATCCCAAATGCGCGAGCCCTTGGCTCTGCTCATAAATAATGGGTATGGATCCCAAATACGCCAATTACTATGTACACCATAGGGCGTGTACTTAGCTAGTTCATTATATAATTGTTCCGACTTCCTGGTCTTATTTACATAGTCTCCCTTAACATTATTTATTATATCTATGACTCCCATACGAAATGAATGTATAATTTACATATTTTTATTTATTTCTTTAATTTTATTTTATAATAACATGAATAACGGAAAAAATGTTATGTAAGTTATGTGAATTATAAGAAATAATATTAATTATGCCCTTTAATGAAATAAAATATGTTTGGATAATTATGCAGGCAAAAATGTGGGGTTCTTATCCGTTGCTGGCTTTATTGATTTATTCTCAAGAAGCGCCCTTATATGCCTTGGTAGGGTGAAGAGAACTCTATGAATATCGCCTTCATAGTACCTTAACTCACCGTTAATCCTATTCTTAATCCTTGAATCAATCTCCTCAGGTGTCAATGAGACTGGGTCTAGCCCCTTTGATCCTATTACGAAGCCCCATGTGCTATCGAATGATGGGACGTAGGTATGGTATGCTCTCGCTACGGGAAATACCGAGGCCACTGTCCTGTATATTGCTGCGAAGGTATATAGTGCGTAGAATGTTGATGTTGCTTGGGTTACCATTAAACCATTATCATTAAGTCTATCCTTAATCATCGTATAGAACTCAACCGTGTATAGTAGGTATGATGGACCACCCTCAAGTGGGTCTGTTAAGTCCAGTATTATTATGTCAAATTTATCCTTACTTTCCTCTATGAATTTCCTACCATCACCAATTATAAGCCTTAACTTTGGATTATCAAAGGCGCCTTGATGCATCTCCGGTAAGTAATCCCTGGAGATCTTGATGACATCATCATCGATATCAACCATGACAACCTCCTCAACACTCCTATGCTTAAGGACCTCCCTGGCAGTTGCACCCTCACCACCACCAAGAATAAGTACCCTCCTCGGGTTTGGATGAGCAATCATTGCTGGGTGAACCAGTGATTCATGGTAAATGAACTCATCGTACACAGTACTCTGGGTCTTACCATCAAGCACCAATGCCTTACCCAAGTCCTCGAACTCAACAATGGCAACCCTCTGATACTTAGTGACCCCATTGTATAAAACTCTCTTGATACCCCTAATATGGTAACTAAATGGCGTATTAAACTCGATGAACCACGTACCCTCCCTACTCATGTCTTCAAGACTCATCATGAGTGTTAATAGGTTCGACTTTTAAGCATTATTTATTATTGTCAATAACGTATCTAAATACAAAATGCTATTTATGCCACATTGCAAATAAAATTACTTTTAAGTATTATATCGTGTATTAATATAGAATCAGCAAAATTTAAATAGGTGGATGTTGGAGGATGTATTATGACGATTGAGGAGGAATTAGAGAGCTTGAGTTTTCCTGAGGCACCTAAAATAATTGTTAAGCCCCCTGGACCCAAGTCCCTGGAGTTATTGAATATCCAGCATGAACTTGAAACCAATAGTGTTACTTATCCCAAGGCCTTTAGGTTTGCTATCGATACTGCTAGGGGCGCGACGATAAGGGATGTTGATGGCAATTATTACATTGATTGGGTGGCTGGTATTGCAGTGCTTAATGTTGGCCATAATAACCCATACGTACAGCAAACCGTTAGGGAACAACTCGATCATTACTGGCATTGGATGAGTGAGATACCCAGCGAGGCTAGGATTAGATTCCTAAGGAATTTGCACTCAATACTCCCTGGAGACCTTAGGGGCAAGGCAAAGGTAATATTTGGTGTCACTGGAGCTGATGCCTGTGAGACGGCAATAGCCCTAGCCAGATGGGTCACTAAGAAGCCCGTGATAATGGCATTTGAGGGCGCATACCACGGCATTCACCAGGGAATAGTCGCAATTACTGCAAAGACGGAATTACAGTCATACGCGGGTGTACCATTAATCAATGTCGCCAGGGTTCCATACCCATACCCATACAGGTGTCCATTGCCAGCAAAGGATTCTGAGGACTGCGGCAATGCAGTGCTTAACTACATAGACCACCTACTCAGTGATCCATATACTGGCATTGGTGAGGTTGGCGCAATACTCGTTGAGCCAATACAGGGCGAGGGTGGATACATAGTGCCGCCAAGGAACTTCCTGAGGGGCCTTAGGGAGATTGCTGATAAGCATGGCATACTCCTCATAGCCGATGAGGTACAGACTGGCGTTGGTAGGACTGGTAGGTGGTGGGCTGTGGAGCACTTCGGTGTCACGCCTGATGTCATGTGTATTTCCAAGGCGATTGGCGGTGGCATACCAATGTCCGTGGTGGCCTATAGGGCTGAGTATGATGAGAAATTACCGGAGATGTTTCATCTAGGTACCTATAGGTCTAATCCACTGGCCCTGGCTGCTGGTGCCGCGGTTATTGAGTACATACAGTCTAGGAACTTACTTAACAGGACTTTACAACTTGGTGATTATGCAAGGAGGACCTTTGAGGATATTGCTGAGAGATATTCAATAATTGGCGATGTAAGGGGTATCGGCTTCATGATTGGTGTTGAGCTCGTTAAGAATAAATCAACTAAGGAACCAGGAGCGGAATTAGCAAGTGAGGTTAGGAGGAGGTTGTTCGAGAGGGGTGTCTTGATGCATACATGTGGTCACTTTGGCAATGTTATGAGGTTTATGGCACCATTAGTGCTGACCAAGAGACACCTTGATGAAGGTACTAGGATATTTGAGGATGTAATTAGGGAGTTATCCCGTGAGACCAGATGAGACTTATTAATAAACATGGCCGTAGGGCTGGACACAATAATTGATACATACATTCAGAATAGGAGTTAGAGGTTAGTGAGAGACCGCTGGAGAAAGTCGGTGTGCTTGTTATTAATGAGCTTGTTTTATCGAGGGATGAGATTATTAAGGCATTGGCACCGCAGATGAGGAATTAATACACAATGACAGTTAAGATGCGTGGGTGTAATAAGGTGAGTTTATTTTCAATTTTTATTATTCACTAAGCAGTGGTTTTATGACTTTAGGGTTGATGGTATTGGGAATCTCCTAGTACGTAGGGTTATCGTTAACCACCTATCGAAAGTATTCTCATGGAAAGAGTACTCACCACCCTCCCTACCCATGCCAGATGCCTTAATTCCTCCAAAGGGTACATGGCTCTCCTCTAGAAATGTTACATCGTTTATGTGGAACATGCCTGACTCCACATTTTCTGCAATATTCAGCGCCCTATTTATGTCCTTGGTGATAACGGCACCACTGAGCCCATAATCATTACTATTGGCAATCTCAATAGCTTGTTGATCGTCATCAACAACGATCACAGGCCTTATTGGGCCGAAGACTTCCTCCTTCATAACTCTCATGTTTAGATCAACATTAGTAAGTATTGTTGGCGTGAAGTAGTTACCCTTAACATCACTACCAAATAATACCTGAGCACCATGGTCTAAAGCATCCTTTAGGAATCCCTGCATTGTCTCGACTTGGTTATGGTTAATTAATGGTCCTTGATCCATATTCTTATCAGCCCTAGGATCGCCAATTCTGAGTATCCTCGTGTACTCCACAAACTTTTGAATGAACTTATCCGCAATACCCCTATGCACAATAATCCTCTTGGCAGCCGTACAGATCTGGCCCTGATGGAAGAAGGCTGCGAAAACTGCGAGCCTAGCAGCATAGTCTGGGTCGGCATCGTCAAGTATTATCAATGGGTCACTACCGCCAAGTTCGAGGGTCACGGTCTTCAGAGAACCACCAGCCTTAGACGCTATCTCCCTACCCGTAGCCGACTCACCAGTGAAGGTTATATGGCTAACCCTCTTACTAACAACTATCTCATCACCAACAACACCACCAGAACCAAACACAACATTCAACACACCCTTAGGAAGACCAGCCCTCTGGGCCAGTTGAGCTATCATATAGCCCGTTATTGGTGTATCACTGGCTGGTTTGTAAACCACGGTATTCCCTATGGCTAGGGCATGAGCTATCTTCTTCATTGATATTGACAATGGGTAGTTCCAGGGAGTTATAACACCAACAACGCCCTTAGGCTTCTTGAACACCATGGATATCGTGGCCTCACTATCAGAATTAAGCACCTTACCCTCATAATGCCTAGCCATCTCAGCGGCATTCTGGATAAGCCTCTCAGTGAAGACAACCTCACCCCAGGCCTTCTTGTAGATACCGCCACCCTCCTCAATCAAGACCTTAATGAACTCATCCTCCATCTTCCTAAACTCCTCAAGCATCTTGTAAAGATACTCACTCCGCCTTATCGGCGTCAACCTAGACCAATTCTTTAACGCGTCATAGGCAGCATCTATGGCTGCCCTGGCGTCCTCCCTACTACCCACCGCAACCTCAGTCAGTGGAGAATCATCAATGGGACTCCTCTTGATTCTATACTCGCCGCTTGAGGGCTTAACGAACTCGCCATTTATGAAGTGATCCAGCCTAGGCAGAGACATGATTAAAGCAGGCACAAATCTATTAATAAAAATAACCTAGCGTCGTTTTATGATAGATTCAATAATATAAATAGTTTATTTATAAATACAATATTTAATCACATAATATAAAAATTTAGTTTCTAATATTCAGGAAGTATGGACCCTGAAATTAAAACCTACCTAATTCTACTTATAATATCGTTAATTTTAATAATAGGCGGAGGTGCCTTTGCGTCCTATGTTAATTCTGACTTTGGTTTTGTCCATGTGTATCAAATAGCGATATATGGTGATCATGGCGCTGTGATAAGCGCCATGCTTTATTTACCTAGCACTGCGTCAACGAAGCACCCTGCCCCTGCGATATTAGCTGTTAATGGGTGGAACAATCAAAAAGAGTTTATGCAAAATGTCGCCATAGAGCTAGCGAGGAGAGGATATGTAGTATTAATAATGGATCCCTATGGGCATGGGCTCTCTGGTGGTAGTATAGGGCTTGCAATTGCCTATGGGCCTTACGGTACGGTGAGCGCCCTAAAATATTTGACCTCCCTGCCCATGGTTAATGCCAGCGATATAGGTCTTGTTGGGCACTCCATGGGTGGCCTGGCAATAACTGAGGCCGCGTTGGCTTTACCAAATGATTATAGGTCAATGTTTTTCATGGAATCAACGCCGTTTTGGTACGGCTTCTATAGTTCAGCATTGGTTAGCCATCTCAAAAATGTAGCTATAGCCTTTGGTCTTTACGAGGAGTTAGGTCCATTGATGATGCATGAGCCGACAGGTTTTGACGCGCCAGAGTCACCATTATTAATGCAGTTCTTCAATACATCACAGCCAGTGGTGCCGAATGAGGTGTATGGTTCAATAAATGATGGGACTGCCAGAATATTATATCAACCTCCAATAACTCATGCACAGGCAACTGATGACCCGACTGAGATCGCTGAGGTAATACAATGGTTCTATCAAACCCTTGGCGCGCCCATTTACATATCGCCAACTAATCAGATATGGCAATGGAAAGTCGTTAGTACTGGATTGGCGTTATTTGGTGCTTTTATTTTCCTATTCGCTACTGGGGCCTTATTACTTAGAACAAGTGTATTTAGATCCTTAGTGAGACCAATACCTGATTACAAGGGATTTACAGGTATTGGTTGGTGGATCAATGCAGTAATAGCGACAGCCCTAGGCCCTGCACTGTACATATGGACAAACATGTTTGTCTGGTCTCACCTAACATCATTCGTAAGTGTTGTATTTCCCCAGGTACAGAGCGATGTTTATATGTTCTGGGCATTGGTAGTTGGTGGTATAACAATAGTTCTTCTCATAATGGATCACCTCGTTTTCTTAAGGAAGAAAGGCGCATCTGCGATTAATTATGGGCTTTCATGGGGTGATAGAAAGACTACTATAATCAATATAATTAAGGCCTTTGTATTCGCGGTTATAGTATTGTCGACCTTGTATGTAATACTGGACTTTGTTTTCTATACATTTAATGTGGACTTTAGGCTATGGATTTGGGCCTTGGAATCAATGACCTTTAGAAGATTCATATACTTCTGGGCGTATTTACTGCCATTTGCTATTCTCCTTGTACCACTGACAGTATTATTTAGTGGGTTTATGAGACCAAAGGCTGGAAAGATAAGTACTGGAGCTGAAATGGCTATTAACTCGGTAGTGTTAACTCTAGGCATAATTATCTGGCTGATCATTGTTTATGGAGAAATATTTACTGACCACGCACCTAATCTAAGTGTGCTTCCAATATACATGATACCCTTCGTAATACTATGGCCATTAGTTGCCTCGCTAATAACATTTTACTTTAGGAAGACGGGAAATGCTTATGTCGGCATGTTCCTAGTGACAATGTTCATAGTATGGTACGTAGTCGCCTTTGACTCCTTTTAATACCAGCATTAATATTTAAAATAAAACGATAATCATCTTTAATTAAGTCACTATTATGATTATAAATTTAGAAATGGTCTTTAGTACAAAATTTATATGGATCTCATTTAGTGAACCTAAATTTATTTACTGTAGATTGCCACTGAAAACTAAGGAAAAGTAAATGGATAGCATTAAAATCCATGTTTGTAATAAGTTATTTTCGTCATTTCAAAAATCGAATAACCCATTCAGCTTTTGGTGCGGGGGGTGGGATTCGAACCCACGCAGGCCTTCGCCAGCGGATATCTTATTTTTGATCTTAAGTCCGCCCCCTTTGACCAGGCTCGGGCACCCCCGCAGGTTTAATTTAATAATCACGGTCTTTTTAACTTTTTTGCCCTGGTCGTTGTTACCTGCCTTTCGTGGTTATATTCACTTATTTATTTTCATATATTCTTGTTCAAATATAGTTTGTCAAGGTGTTAGGCAAAAAATGCATTTTTATAAAGGTATAAATTTTCGAGGTTTCATAATCGTTTGATTATGAGTAAGGTTGTGGATGTTAGTAGGGCATTGGATATTATTAAGGATAGTGATGTTATTGCGGTTTCTGGTTTTAATATGGCGACAACACCTGAATATCTACTTCTTAAGCTTTATGAGAGGTATAGGGAGACTGGTCATCCACGTGATTTATTCATAGTTACTGACTCATTACCTGCAGCTAGAGGGCGTGGCCTTGATCTAATTGCTGAGTATATGTTTAAGGATAACGATTTCAGCTTTATTAAGGGATTCATGATGACGTTTCTTGGCGTTGCTCCCTGGCTTCAGAGGCTAGCCATTGAGAATAGGGTTGAGGCTTACTCATTTCCAATAGGTGTTGCGACTAGGTGGTTTAGGAGCATTGCGTCTAGCACGCCGGCAATTACTAAGGTTGGCCTTGGGACATTCCTAGACCCTAGGCAGGATGGTATTTACTTAAATGACTTGGCGAGGGAGAGGAGGACATGTAGAGTTGAGCTAGTTAGTATTAATGGCGATGAGTACCTTCTCTATGATTGCCCAAAGCCAAGGATTGGCTTAATCAGGGGTAGTACTGCTGATGAATTTGGTAATTTAACAATGAGTGAGGAGGCAATTTACGGATCTGTTCTGGCGATTACCCAGGCCGTTAAGGCTCAGCCCAATCCCGGCGTTGTTATTGCCCAGGTGCTTTATGCAAGCAGGTTTGTTAATACCAGGGACGTTCATGTTCCGGGCCCATTAATTGACTATGTAGTAACCTCACCACCCGAGTACCACACACAATCGGCCAGTATTAAGTACGACCCAAGCGTCTGTGGTCGCGTCGTAATAAGCAATGCATGCTTACCCAATGATGATAAGGCTAATTTTGAAATAACCATTGCTAGAAGAGTTGTTCTCGAGTTTGTAAAGCTCGTTGAGAGATTAGGTAGGCCAATAGCAATAAACCTCGGTATTGGAATACCTGCCCTAGCCGCCAGGATAATAAAGAGTGAGGGTGTTGATGATTATATAGTCACTACGGTCGAGTCAGGTCCCTGGGGTGGGATTGCACTTAGTGATGATGATTTCGGCGTAGCAATATCGCCTAAGGCAATACTGCCAATGCCAGACCAATTCATTATGTACGAGGGAGGCATTATAGACGCGGCATCACTTGGCTTCATGCAAGTTGGGCCTAGTGGTAATGTAAACCCAAGTTTCTTACCCGAGAAAGTTACAGGACCTGGTGGATTCCCTGTAATCGCCTATGGTTCACCTAGGCTTTACTTCGCTGGTGCCTTCACTGCAGGTAAGAGAGAAATTGACATTATCGATGGTAGGCTTGCCATAATTAAGGATGGAACAATAATAAAGTTCGTTAAAAAACCCTATAAGGTCGGCTTCAATGCTGAACTTGGCCTTAAGATGGGTAAGGAGGTAATGTACATAACCGAGAGAGCAGTTTTTAGATTAACAAGTGAGGGATTAGTGCTTGAGGAGTATGCACCAGGTGTTGATATTGAGAGGGATATCCTAGCTAAGATGGAGTTCAAGCCAGTAATTTCAAGGCATCTACAGCCAATGGACGATATCGTGTTTAGGGATGAGCCCATGGGCCTACTGGAGATCGTTGAAAAGGCGATTAAGCGTTGATTATGGCGTAACCCATTATTCTTGGCTTTTTAGGTTTAGCATTCACGTTTATTATTAATGCCCTGCCACTAACCATGGGTAACTCACTGGTTAATACAATGCTATTACCCTCAACCTTACCCATAACCTTAATACCATTAAAAATCACGTGGACCTCCCTAGCATCATCGCTCCACTTAAACCTGTTGAAGTCATTAATGGAGTTTATGAATTTCGTACCCGGCCTAATGAGCGCCTGTACTCCATCAATATCCTCAAGCTTAGTATTCCTCAATGCCAAACCGACACGTGTACCTGGCATTACGGAGTCCTGGTCTTCATCAAGCACCTGGATGCTCTTGATCTCAGTCTCCACGTTCATTGGGTATGCAATGAACTTATCATGTACTGATACCTGGGTCAATGCGTAGCCAAGCACTACAACACCGACACCCTTAACATTAAATGCCCTATCGACATATACAAGGCCCCTATCACTAACATCCATGTCAAACTCCCTAAACTCAGATATTAACTTCGAAATACTCAGCTCACTGAAATACTTCATGAAGGTGTTAGTATCATTCGTAAGAATAATACCTGGCAAGCCTGACGCTTCAAGCAATAATGCTCTCTCACCATCAAGCCAAGTTATTGCATCGCTCACTTTGAAGTAAAAGGAGCTTGATATAGAGACTGCAATTGCTTCATCAAGTATACTATCTGGACTCGGGATTAGGATACTACGTACGAGATCATTAATTTTCCTATAGTAAACCCTCTCCTCACCCCTATCCCTCTTACCAAGCATTGAGGCTATCTCAAAAGCCTCCTGGTCATTCGTTGATAATATACTCACTATGCTTCCTCGAAGCACGAAAATAATGACCGAGAATTATTGCTTTTAAACCTATCGTATTAATTAAGTAAAATGATCATGGAGGTAGAATACTAATGATGTCGCCAGCTATCCCAGCAAGCCCAAGCTCCTCAACAGTCTTTCTCCTCGGGTAGCCAGTGCTTGGATCCCAACCGAGTGTCTCCCAGTACTGCTCTCTCATCCTCTCCACATCCTCCTCAGTCAACTTAACACCAGCCAGCGGTCCCTCCGGGAATGGTTCGAGAACCCTCTTGGGTAACTTAAAGTCCTTCTTTGGATTTACTCCTTCCCTAACATTGAATAATTGCCTAAGTGTGTGTATTCTATGGCCGACCTTAAGAAGCTCCTGCGGTGTGTACCTCATGCCGGTTACGGCATATATCAGGTCTATGTATGGCAGGGTCCTATAGATTACTTGAGATGCGAATTGACAGAAGCCTAATGAGTTCTCGACCTGTGTGGACATGGCTATTATGGCTGCCTTACGACCCTTATCACTATAGTCATACTTAGGTGATGCGCCTAGGTCCATGCCAATGTCGAATGGCGCCCAAAGCCTCTTGCCGCCCTCACCCCACCAATGAACACCACCAGCCGTGTGCCTAGCTGGCGTTGGATCTGCGGTGTATGTGATGGCCAGTCCAGGTAAGAACTGTGGGTGATGTGATGGTAATTCCTGACCTCCAACATGCATTGCATACTGCTCGGCGCCCTTACCAATTATCTCAGCAGCCCTCTTAACACCTTGGCCAAGTATCTTACCGATTCCCTCAGCCTTGGCTATTAATTCCACGAGCTTAACCACTGAGTCAGGATCACCCCACCTTAGTGGAAAGCCAACATCCTTCTCGGTGAGTATTCCCTTCTCGTATAGTTCGAAGGTGAAACCCACAACATTTGCCGTCGATATTGTGTCTAATCCATACATGTTGCAGAGTTCACCGACATAAACCACTGAGTCCTGGTCAGCATTTAATAGGGCTGGTCCAAAGAGCGAGGCTGTCTCGTACTCAAGTCTGTGTCCCTCAACCAAGCCATACCTAGTGCTTCTCCTTATCCATGCACCACAGGATACTGGGCAGCTTGCGCAGCCATAGGGTTTAACATTATCCTGAATCACCGTGTTCGTCCCAAACCTCTCAAGGTTCTTTGTCCCGTAATCCCTAACACCAATACCAGCCCAATTCTTAATTGGTGTATCGCCGGACAACACACTCGTGTCCAATGTGGATATTGTTCCATACTTATGCCAAATCTCGTAGGCCTTGGCCCTAGTCGTCCTCAACACATCAAGCAACTCCTTGATCTTCTGCCTAAGTAAATCTCTATCATGTATCACGGGTTTCTTATCACCAACAGCAACTATAGCCTTCAACTTCTTACTACCCATTACAGCAGCGAGTCCAGACCTGCCATAGGCCCTACCATACTCATTAATAATAGCCGCAATTAACTGAAGTCTCTCACCAGGTGGTCCAATACTAACCACTTGAGCACCCCTGTATCTACGCCTTAATTCATCCTCGGTCTCCCTGGTCGTCTTACCCCAAAGGTCTGTTGCATTCTCAATGTGTATATTGCCATTCTCAATTAATATGTAGACGGGTTTCTCAGAGGTGCCAGTAACGAATACAGCGTCTAAACCCGCCTCCAATAACTTAGGGCCGAACCTACCACCGGCGTTAGAATCACCCCAACCACCCGTTAATGGTGACTTACCAACTGCCATAGACCTACCGGTCATTGGAATACCACTCGCATTTAGTAGGCCAGATATTATGCCCAGTATGTTGTCAGGACCTAGTGGGTCTACCCTAGGCTTCATGTGGGTGTATAGGAACCAGGTACCAAGCCCATAACCACCAAGGAAATCCCTATACACATCATCAGGTACCTGAATCTTCCTAACCTCTCCTGTTGAGAGATTAACAAAGCCTATAATCCCATTAACACCCTTTATGACCACAACAAGAAATAATCACATCTCCTTTAAAGTTAAACCCAGTAGATTAGGTAATAAAAACGCATGGTTATGGTTTATGGGTATTGGGTATGACTAAGACTGATTAACCGCGCTCTTAGTAATCTCGCTCCTGTGGATTTGCTTGAATAGGTATGATGATACCCAAAGCATTGCACCAGCCACCATGTAACTCCCACCAATCCCGATGAAATCTGCTAAATACCCAGACGCTAATGACCCTATTAGATACGCCGAACCAGTAATGAAGCTATAGGCACCAAGACCCTTACCCTCCTCGCCATTATCGAGTTTCTCGAAGATCATAACACTTGATGCGGTGTAGAATGTTGGGTAGGCGATACCTGCGGCTAGTGGGTATAGTGTTAATCCTGTAATGATCATGGTCTCCGGAGTTGATGCAGTTAATCCAATTAGGAAGTATGATAATCCCCTTAGTATTGATGAGTGCGATGATGCTCTTGCATTACCACCGAGTAGGTGTATCATGCGTGGGGTAATCATATAACCGATAATCTGAACTCCCATGCCTACGGAAATTATGGTCATTACCCAAGGTCTCGATAAACCACCAACCCTTAGTCCGTATGGGTAAAGCGTGTTGAATATTCCTGATGATAAATAGAAAATAACAAGCGCCAAGTAAAGAGTAATTAACTCGCCCAGATTAACATTACGAATACGCTCCCTAAATACTCGCCTACTTACTATCTGTCTTTCACCATTGCTGACCCGCGGTACAGAAATTAATGACCAAGCAAAAGAGATAACAGGTAATAAGCCCATGATGAGCAATATGGACTTAATGCCCATAAAGCTTGATAATACGGCAGCCGAAACATCACCAACTAGGTAACCCAGCGAACTAATGAAGTTAAGTAAGGAATATGACTCATTCAATTTATACTTGCTCGAGGACTTAATAAGGATGAAACTTGTGGAAACACCAACGGCGGAGGAGAATAGTGATGATGCGGCGTAGTAAAGGGCTATTTGTGGAATATTAGGCGCATAGGTAAGAGCTAGGATGAATAGGGCTGTGCCGAGAAAACCCAGGACAAGCACCTCCTTATTACCATACCTGTCAAGCAGGAAACCCCACAGTAATGGCGCAATGATACCGGCAGCAGAGCCCGCAGCCATGGCGTAACCAACATCCACGGGGCTACCTCTAAACGATGCTATCTCGAGAGTAATCAGGGTACCCAGAGGACCAATGGCGACACTATACGGCAATAGGGTCAATACCCACCTAGTACTTCGCTTATCGATAAGGTCCATACCATGGCAAACATAATTTAAGGCCCATTTAAAACATACTACATGAGAATAATTAAAAAGAAACAGAAAGTTTACCTAATGCATCTCTTAAACGTGATTTACGACACCTTACTAAGACTTAAACAATTTGTGTTCCTTGAGTTAATGTGTCGTGCACTGGGCATCTTTCCTCGGCCTCCTTAATTATATCGTTTATTGCATCCCTTGGTGCTGTTGTTGATATACTCAGTTCAATACTTACATGAGTCAAGCCAGCCCTCCCAGTCTTTGTGAGACCCTCAAACCTGGCTGGGTTTAGTGAACCGGTCACTGTTAATTGCATTGAGTCTATCTTAACACCTATCTCCCTGGCTATCTTCCTAATGGTTACATTCATGCACCCAGCTAGGGCAAGTAGTAAGTATTCTATTGGGTTTGGCGCTGTGTTTGTACCTCCCGCATCCTCTGTCTCATCAACCATTACCCTGAAGTTCCTTATGGTAGCCTCAATCCTAGTATCTGACAGTGAAACCGCGCTTAGGGTATAGGAAACCTCAGGCGGAGACGGTAGTCCAGGCAGTACTCCCTGGGGCTTCTCAATCAACTCCTTGAGCCTACCCAGGAATTGAGCGCCCACGTAGCCATCAATCACCCTGTGATCAAGGGTTAGGCTTAGCGGTAGGAGTTTTCTCCCATTGGTATCCCTAATCTTCCCAACACCGAGTATCGCGACCTCCGGCGGGTTTATTATTGGTGTGAAGTAAATGACCTCTGTCATTCCCAGGTTACTTATTGTGAATGTGGACCCAGTCAACTCCTCAGGCGTTGCTTTCCCCTGCCTAACATCAAAAAATCGCAATAAAATAATTAAACAACTCACTAGGTAAATCTTTCATTGCCTTATCCTTTCTATTATGCTTCTTGGTATTGTTAGTGTTACTACGTAGTTTGGTTCGTCAACTATTTCCGAGATCCTAAGGTTACCAATCACACTACTTAGTACGTAACCCTCCTCGGGTGTTAACCCATAGAGCTTATTCAGTATCGTTAGCATGTCCTCAAGGGCATCCCTGGCCGCCTGGTATAAATCGCTGGATATGCCCATGGTCGCGATGACGTTGGTTGGTTCGTCCTTGATTGAGGCCACTGTAAATGGCCTCCTTATGCCCAGGCCCTTAATCACGTTGACCCTGATCCTAACTGTTGCGTTTGTTTCTATTGCTGTTCCAGTCACCTCACCATCACCCTGACTAGCATGTGGATCAGCCAGCGATAATAAGGCACCCCTGACATTGACTGGTAGGTAGACCCTGGCTCCGACTCCGTGAAGTTTATTGTCCATGTTACCACCGAAGTACTGCGGCGGTATCATCTCGAACTCACCCTCCCTAGGCGCAACACCAATAACACCAAGGAAAGGCCTAACCGGTATCCTAATACCCCTGAGGAAGTCGCCTGTTGTCTCTGCGTAACCATTGCTAATCCTCCAGTGAATGAGTAGGTCCCTAAACCTGCCCTTGAGAAGCCCTATGAAGCCAAGTATTGCTGACCACCCCCAATCACCGACCTCAATATCGAGTATGTCAACAGCCAACGCATCACCAGGTTCAGCACCCTCGACGTAGATGGGCCCGACTGCGGCGTCGAATTTTGATGAGTCGAGTTTTGCCAGGTCCTCTGCGGTCATTCCTGGCCTTATTTGCATTGTTGATGAGTCTGGTATGATTACGGTGACCTCATCACCATCCCTGACACTGGCTATGGGCCTTAGGTTTGGGCTCCACCTGTAGTGTAGGTTTTCCTCCCTAGTCCCGTCAATCGTTATCACAACTCCTCACCCTCCTCAAGCCTTGGAACCACTGGTTTTTTCCAGGATATTACCCCAGTTATTATGAACCAAGCCACTAAAAATGTTACTGCCACGATGACCGGTAGGCTTATTGCAGTTGTTATGGCGGTTGCGTATAGGACGAAGAGGTACAGTACTGAGGCTATTGTGGGTACCGCCACGTGGGTCCACTTGAAGAAGTCCCTCTTTCTGGAGTACAGCGGTAGTGCGATGTTTATTAGGAGGTGCTCGATGGAGGTTGCAATACCGCCCCAAAGCCCGGTTATTAGGAATGCGTTTAGTGGTCCTAGGGTCCAGCCAAGTGCTGTAAATAGTGCTAGGCCGATTACTGTATCGAGTATCAATGCCCTGTGCGGCGTCTTGTACCTGGGATGTGTTATTGAGAGCCATTGGGGTAGGGCGCTGTCCTTGGCCATTGTGTACATGTCCCTGGCCACGGCATTTAGTATTGCCATAGTATCCGTGAAGCCGCTATTCGTCACTAGAATCATCCAGAGGATGGCTATGGGTAATAAGCCGTACTTAACGGCTTCGGTTATACCAGGTATGAAGTATTGGAAGTAGGTAGATGCGTTACTGGGTCCCCAGCCAATTATTAGTGCGTACATCATGAATATGAAGAATACGGATAATAGCAAAACAACGGCAATTACGCCCCTCCTAATGTTTACGTGAGCCTCCTTAGCCTCTGCGCCTAGGAATGTCATTGAGCCCCAACCTGCGAAGGCCGTGAAGGCGAAGATAAGGCCCATACCAACCCCAGACCAACCGCCTGGTGCATATGCCGGTGTGAATACGAGTGGGTCCCAGGGCTTGGGGGATAATGCGATTATGATTGCACCACCAAGCATTAGGGCTGCTATCTCAATCATGCCTGTCCAGAGCATGTACTTAACTGAGGGTTTAATGCCTAGGTAAGGTAGCACCAGGGCGAGTAGTGCATCGGCTATGCCTAATGGGTACCAGGACCAGCTCGGGAGGTTGATACCTAGTTCGGATAATCCGTATTGGACGGCCAAGGCAGTCTCTAGGTAAATAAAGGGTGTTGCGGCAACACCTGCATACAGTATGTACAACCACCCACTCCACGCACCGACCCTGGGTCCAAACCCCCTCTCGATATACCTGTAGTAACCACCGCTGGATGCAACCTTAAGGGAGAATTCATAGACTGCATACGCCGCCGACGCCACACCCAGTGCTGCAAGAATAACCGAAAGTGGCGCTGACCCGTAGGCGAAGGCCACAGCACCGCTTAACGTGGCTAAAGCCGCTATCCCAGGTGCTGTAAAACTTAGTGATTGAAAAACAAGCTCCCAAAAAGTTACAACACCGCGTTTTAACCCATAACTAGACTCCTTACCCATCGTTCTCGGGACTATATATTCTATTTTTAAAGCATTTCCTCCAAACATATTTTTAATTAAAGACTTTATATTCAAAATATTCGGCATTGATCATGACTATTTACACAATATGCAATAATAACACACAATAAATGGGACAATTCCCTAACCCCCCATCTTAACCGTTAAGGATGGCAATGAAGTCGAGACCAAGAAGACATCCAATTGCCAGGTCACACAATTATCCACAATCTCAAAGATCTCGCTGGGCTTTTTGGTCACCTCATTTGATTAATAGGCTTGACAAATCCGCAAAGTGGCTTGTTGATGATTACATCCTCATTGACAACCCTCAACTCAGTCATTACTTAATTGAGTACTTGGCTGTTGATGCCTAGCGTATTGTTTAGAGCCCATTAATTCGCGGTGCACGTTGTTGAGGAGTGCCATTGACTGATTTAGTGCGTAGACATTTGCCATCGTTAGATTACCCAGCGCCTCGGCCATGGCAAGGCCTTGGTTGGCGAGCACCGTGTAGTTACTAACCAAAGCCCTATACCGAGCCATACACGTGACCAAACTATTGTAATGACCCAAAGCCTCACTGTAACTACTCACTGCGGGGAGTAGGAAGAGTACGACTAATGCCCAGCCCATGATGGCTAGTCCAACTAAGGTTCATGCTTTTACCCCATACGACTCTATGCACCACGGTGAGAGACCAAGGACTAAGTAATTAGAATTCGATGCGCAAAAGCGCCGCGGAAACAGCCCCGTTATTTAGGAATTGAATAATAACGAGAAAGCAGTAAGGTGGCTTGTCATGAGTGCCGTTGTAACAGTAACGGACCGTGAATGTTCATGGGGATTAATGTTCCAGCGAACATTAAGAGAAGGGGTAGCAAAGGATAAACTTAGTTATTTTATTTCTCTTAGATCTATATTCCTTGTTTCTGGGCCTAGATATGCTCCAATACCGAAGAGTATAAATCCTATTATGAAGTATATGGCCGTAGTTAGCCAGGGTATGGGTCCCTCTATCGCTGAAAGAGTGGTATGTAGGTAATAAATATAGTATGATGTGAATGCAGGTATTATAAGCCCTGCACTATAACCAAAACCAACACCACTTGCTCTTCTGCCAGTTGGAAATCTCTCAGTTAAATACGCAGGCATGGAACCCCACATTAAGCAGTCTGAGAGCATCATTAGTATTAATCCTAGGTATACATAATTCACTATTCCATGTATAAATCCTATACTATATTCATACAGAATTGGTATTGTTAAAATACCATATATTATGGATGTATAAATGAATAAGCGTCTCCTACCGGCAAAGTCTGTTAGGGTACCTGATATTATGTCAAGTGGAAGTCCGACCCAGCCATATATAAGTAATAAGAGTGCCATCATTTCTGCGGGAGCCTTAGCAGCTGCTGGTATTAGGTTTAGCATTGCCATAAGTATGGCGTAGGAGTTTATTGCCGCGCCCGTTGTAACTAAAAGAACCTGGAGGAAGTTCCATAGTGTTGGTGGTTTAAATAGGTTGAAGAATGGTGTCCTTTCGACTTTACCTATCTTCTTCAATTCTTGGAATAATGGTGTATCCCTCATAGCGAGTCTAACGGCTAGGCCAAGGGCAACCGGTATAAGGCCGGTGAGAAATACGTATCTCCAACCAACGGCGTACATGCCAGGTCCCAACCACCTCTCAAATAGGAGAATGACGGTGCCGGCAAGACCGCTACCAAGAGGCCAACCACTCTGAACCCAACCTGCAAAGGTACCCCTCCATTTTGGTGTAACCTGCTCCATGGCGAAGGGATGACCGGCTGCGTACTCACCACCAGCGAATAAACCCACGGCGCCTCTTAGCGTCACATATAATCCAAAGGCTAGTAGGCCGACTTGTCCGTATGTGGGAAGCGCAGCAGAAAGAGCGGATGAAGCTCCTAAGCCGCTTAGTGTCATAAGTAGTGTGTTTCTTCTGCCTAGTTTATCACCATAGTGACCAAATAATGCACTGCCAATAGGTCTGAGTAATAATGTGGTTGAGAAACCTAGCAATATGATGACTGTAGCTACAAATGACGGTATTTTATCAGGTAGTAATGCTTTATTAAGAATGGTGTAAGACCAACAACAAGTGTCATATCATACACATCAAAACCATAACCCAACCACTGAGATATACTAGCCATAACAGCAGTTTTTAAAGGGAAAACCACTTTCCCTCCAACATTCGAGCTAGGCATACTTTAAATCAATATAGTTTATTTTTAAGTTTTCTCTATTACCTTGAAATAGGAGCTATTATTTGAGAGAAAAAATAAAAGTATAAATTTTTAGAATATAAGTCATGCCTGTTGATTTTGGGCATTTTCTTGATGATTTTGAGGTGTTGAGTAGGGTCGGTTGGGTTGAGGGTTTTGGCACGGATAGGCTCGCCCTGGGTGAAAACGATATTAGGATTAGGAGGGAGTTGATCGCTAAGCTTAGTGCGATTGGTGCCCGTATCAAGTTTGATGATGCTAGTAATATTATCGCCGAGATTGGTGATCCGAGTAAACCAGCCATAGCCATTGGTTCGCATTTAGACTCAGTCCTCGGTGGTGGTAAGTTTGATGGTGCTTACGGGGTTATTGCCGGGCTTGAGGTACTCCGTGGGCTTAGGGATGAGGTTAAGAATCATAGGTTAATGCTTATTGACTTCACGAATGAGGAGGGGGCCAGGTGGATCCCATCACTACTTGGTTCTGGACTAACCACCGGCGTCTATAAGGACGGTATAACCTTTGGCGATGCATTAAGGGCGTCTGGTTTCATGGGTGAGGAACCCAATAGGCTCATGCATGACCCGCCAAGGTACTACCTTGAGCTCCACATTGAGCAAGGACCTGTGCTTGAGAGAGAAGGTTACCAAATAGGTATACCACTTGGTATTGTGAACATTAGGGTTTTAGAGATTAAGTTTGCCGGCGAGGCTAATCAAGCCGGCCCAACACCAATGGCCCTCAGGAGGGATGCCGTCCTGGCGATGGCCAGGTTCATAGAGTTTATTAGGGATTATGCATTGATTAGGGACTCCAATGAGAGACTTAGGGCTACTGTCGGGATTATTAATGTTAAGCCGGGCATATACAATGTCATACCGAGCGAGGTGAGCTTTACCTTAGACATTAGGAGTCCGTACGAAGATGAGGTAAATAAGGCAGTTACGTACGTAATTGATGTGGGAAGGGCAATTGCTGAGGATTTAGGTGTTGGGTTTGAACACCGTGATTTATTCATGCACGGCAAGGTGGAGTTTGATAGGGAGATTATTAGGACCATTGAGGATGCTTGCAAGGACTTGGGTTTGAGGTATAGGTTTATGTGGAGTTGGGCTGGTCATGATGCCCAGTACATGGCTAGGATTAGTAGGGTCGGCATGATATTCGTACCCTCGGTCAACGGAAGAAGCCACACGAAGGAGGAGTTCACGAAGAATGAAGACCTAATAAACGGACTCAAGGTACTGGCTGAAACTGTTAGGGGGCTTGATGGTCATGAAGGCCGTGAAGGCTAAAATAATATATACCATGGACCCTGAAAAACCGTATGGAAAATACTTACTGTTTAATGAGACAACGGGCAATATAGAGAAGGTTCTAGATACATTATCAAACAGTGAATTAAGTAATGTAGAGGTCATAGATTACGGTGATTATTTAATAACGCCAGGCATTATAGATTCTCACAACCACCTATTAATGATGGGACTTCATTACACATTTATGGTAAATCTCAGCGATGCTCACAACATCGATGATATCATACAGAAATTAAGAGAATTTAGCGGTAAAGCTGAATTCCCATGGATCTTAGGCTATGGCCTTTATGAAGGGAGGATAGGGAGATTACCAACCCGGTGGGATCTGGATAAAGCCGCTAGTGATAAACCCGTCTTCATAATGCATACATCGGGACACTACGCAGTCTGCAATAGCAAGGCCTTAGAGATAGCCGGTATCACCAAAAGCACACAGGATCCACCTGGTGGTTTGATAGGACGTGAACCTGACGGGACACCGAATGGTATTCTTTACGAGCCAGCAGCCATGGACCTGGTGAGAAGGTACATACCGCAATTCACGGTAAATCACTATAAGGAGGCCATACTTAAGATCCAGGACGAATACCTAAAAACAGGAATAACCACGGTTAAGGACCCAGGAGGCACTGGTGGCGATATTGATGAGGAACTAAGGATTCGGGCGTTAAATGAACTCAGCGAAAACAATATGCTCAAAGTACTGGTCAAGATTTGCCTACCTGTCTTCTCATACGAAGACGCCAAAAGGAAAGTCACCATTGCACGCATGATTAGGGAGGGCGAGAAATTAACGTTTCTCGGGTTCAAAATATTCATGGACGGCAGTGGACTAGCGAGGACGGCATGGATGAGAGACCCATGGAACAAGAACTTTACTGAAATCGATGACGACAATAGAGGAATCCCAACGTGGAACCTCGAGGAGCTCCGAAAAACAATAGACTATTTGCTCAGCGAGTTCCCTAATAAAATGATTTGCATACACACAATTGGTGATAAGGCCGTTGAGGAGGCGTTGAATATAATTGAGGATATGAAGATGAAATACCCCAATGTCTCTTTCACGCTAATCCATGTCTATGCACCAACGTCTCGGGATATTGAGAGGATAAGGGAGAATGGCGTGATGATAGAGACACAGACAGGTTTCATGCACTTTCTCGGTAAGTTGATAATAAGTAATTTAGGCCTAATAAGAACTAATCGATTTATGAACATTAGGAATTATCTAGAACAAGGCATTATCGTATGCAATAGTTCCGACTCCGATGTAATAAATCATAATCCCATTTATGGCTTGATAACAAGCATTTACAGAACCTACTATGTAAATAGCATAGTCAATACGTTAATGAATACACACGAGATGAACCCCGCATTGTGCGATATATCATTATATGATGCATTTAAACTCTATACACTGAATGCCCAAAGGTGTGTTCATGACAATAGCATTGTGGCGTTAAAACCTGGCAATAAGGCAGACTTTGTGGTTTGGGACCTAAATCTATTGATGCGATGCTTTGAAGATCCTATAAATTGTTTAAGTAATGATAACATTATAAAAAACTTGGTAATAGCCACCTACATAAATGGTAAAATAATGCATAAAAGGGTTGCTTAATAAAAATAACATGGTATATTTCTATAGCTGTGCTGTTAATGACTAATAAGTCTCATCTAGTCTCACGGGATAGCTCCTTGATTGCATCTTCGAATATCCTAATGCCCTCATCAAGATGTCTCTTGGTTAGTACTAATGGTACCATGAAATCCCTGGCTAAGATAGGTAGTTGCGCATTATAATCGCAATAAATAGTTAAAGCCATAGCATTGGGGTAATGCAATACGATGCACTCCTGTATTATGCACGTGTGCGCCAACGTGCATGAAGTCACGATAAGGGCGAGACTTAATAGCAAGGCGACCGTGTGCCTTGGGCGGTTGGTGCCTGCCTAATCAGTTGCTTGCTTCTGGTTTTGGTTTGTTTCTTGGGCCTCACTCGTTATTCGTGGTCCGTGTATGCCTCCGCCAGGTGGTAATTCTTCCCTGCCCTTATCACGGCCTTGATTGGCCTTTATGAGTTAGCCTTGGGTGGGATTCAAGGATAGGTTGGTCTACATGAGGATGGGGTTGTGGCGATGGGGAACTACGTATTCAAAACCCACGTAGTAACAATAGAGGTATTGCCACTGCAGGTAAGGCGTAGAAGTCATAAGCAAAATGTAGCGTAGTAATAGAAACAGAATAGAAATTAAATATTTAAATGAACGTTTTCTTTTCAATTATCCACCCTTTGATAGATCTTCCTCATCGAGCTTCGCTAACGCTATTCCCTTAGTCTCTCTTAGTAGTACTAGGGCTATTGTGGCTATTATGAAGTATATGAAGTAGAATAGCGGTACGTAGAACCACTTTGTCATTACCTCCTTACCTATTAATGCTGTTAATATTGATGGTGTAAACATACCACCAATGATAGCCGAGAGTTGGTAGGCTATTCCTGAACCTGAGTACCTATATCTTGTTGGGAAATTCTCCGAGGCCAGCACTGGTGCGAAGGCATGCATTAAGCCTACACCGAAGAGTACTAGGAATAGCTCTGATATTAAGACTAATGGTATGTTTCTAATTATGAGGGAATAAGTGAAGAGGTATGAGAATGCTGTTGTTACTGCTATCATTATGAAGCCAGCAACCCTTCTCTTTAGGAACTTCCCAAAGACTGCGTTTAGGAATACTCCAGCCAGGTCGTATATCCTACCTATGATTATTATCAATGATATTAATACTATAGGGTATGATAGGAATTTCATGAATGTAACCATATACGTAAGTGATGCGTAACCATCGAATTGCTGGAATGATGCCCACATCGCAATTAATATTATGGGTAACCAATATCTCCTAAATACCGAGATACTTGGCGCACTTGCGGTTAATTTCTTCTCAAGTAGTGGTGCCATAAATGGGGATTCCCTAATAATTATTCTAGCCACTAATGCTGGTATGAAGATCACCGCCGATAATATGAATGCTATTCTCCAACCTGTTGTTGCGAAGTTAGGTATAAGCAATGCCAAGGCACCTGCCAAACCTCCTATAGAGAACCCGGCATTGGCCCAACCAACCCAGAACTCCCTCCACCTACTACTACCAGCCTCCGCAAACTCAACTAATAGTGCCGTTGCACCACCAAATTCGCCACCCAAGCCAAAGCCCTGGAAAAACCTTAGAATGGTCAGTAATATAGGCGCACCATAACCTAATACTGTATATCCAGGTAGTAAACCTATGAGGATTGTAGCAACGCCAGTAACGATTAAATCCCATATGAAAGCTCCACTTCTTCCGTACTTATCACCGAAATGACCAAAGACAAATGCACCAATAATTCTTGCGGGAAACCCCGCAGCGAATGTTAGATAACCAATCACTATAGCCAGGACTAGTGGTAGTTTGGGGAAGAAAACCTTCGGAAATGCTAACGTTGCCGCATAGCCGTAGATTACGAAAGAATAAAACTCGAGAGCTAAACCAGCTGTTGAAGCAAGAGCTAAAGCTATCATTATGCCGAGGGAGGGTTTTACTGTCTTTGTACCCATGATATTACCCCTAAGTATTTTATATTGTATACATTTTTAAATTTTATCTCATTATTAATGACGGTGATAATGTATAAATTTATTAATTCTCTATCTGTTCTCTTGATGGTTTTCACTTCGGAGAAGTTGTCTGAGAGGGTGTATAGGGAGTTGATTAGTGGTATTGTTAGTGGTAGGTTTAGGCTTGGTGAGGCTCTTCGTGAGGATGCCCTGGCCCGAATGCTCAATGTTAGTAGGACTCCCGTTAGGGAGGCTTTGGCTAGGCTTGAGCGTGATGGCCTTGTTATTAAGAGGGGTAAGTCCTATGTGATAACGCCATTAACTAGGAATGACGTACTTCAACTCTACGAGGTTAGGAAGCCCCTTGAGTTAATGTCCGCTGAGTTGGCTGCCCAAAGGATCACTGAGGACTTGGTGGTTGAGCTTAGGGATTTGGTGACTAGGATGCGTGAGGAGATTGCTAAGCCTGAGCCTGACCCTGTTTTCCTTGCTGACCTTAATGGTAGGATTCATAATACTATTGCCAGGGCTAGTGGTAATAAGTACCTTGTGGAGTTCCTGAGCGAGGTTAGGCTTAAGCTCATGGTTGTTAGGGTCACCCTATTCACCACGTATGGTAGGAGGATTGATGAGGCCGTGGAGCATGCAGCCATCGTTGATGCTGTGATTAATAGGGATCCAAGGCTAGCTAGGGAGAGGATGGAGAACCACATAAACAACGTCATTGAGTACGTGAGGAGTAAGGTTCTTCCTCTCCTGTTTCCTTAAATAGTATATTTTATTGTATGCAGAAAGGTATATAAAAGCCTTAAGCGAAAGACTATTGTGTCGGTGAAGTTCGTTATTCATAATAGGTTGGATAATGTGGGTGTTGCTATTGATGATATAAGGGCTGGAGAGGAGGTTGCCGGTGTTTATATTGAGGATAGGAGTAGTGGTCCTAGGCTTAAGGCGATCAATGACGTACCCCTGGGCCACAAGATAGCGCTTACCAACATAAGGGCTGGGGAGAAGGTAATTAAGTATGGTAGGGTCATTGGCGTTGCTATAAGTGACATTAGGGCTGGGGAGCATGTACATACACATAATTTGAAATCACTTAGGTGGGGTGTTTTGGCGAAGAGGTGATGATCATGGAGAGGTACACAGTAAAGGCTTACGTTAGGCCCGATGGCTCCCTGGGCATTAGGAACTATGTCGCTGTGATACCTGTTGATGATTTATCGAATACCGCAGCCCTCGGTGTTGCCAAGCTGATTAGGGGTGTTGTTGCCATACCGCACCCATACGGTAGGCTTCAGTTTGGTAAGGACCTCGACCTACTATTCCATATCCTATCTGGCACAGGTGCTAATCCCAATGTCTATGGCGCCATTGTCATAGGTATCGAGGATAACTGGGCTAATAAGGTGGCCGATGGCATTGCAAGGACCGGTAAGCCCGTGTATGTCTATCCAATCGAGGGCAATGGCGACCTGAGGACCATAGAGATGGCCGCCAGGAAGGCTAAGGAGCTTGTTCAGGAGGCCAGTGAGCAGCAGAGGACCGAGGTCGATCTGTCAGGCTTCGTATTTAGTATTAAGTGTGGTGAGTCTGACACAACCTCTGGCTTAGCCTCAAACCCAGCCACTGGTTATGCCGTTGATAAGCTCATTGACTTGGGAAATACCGTGATGTTTGGAGAGACAAGCGAGTTGACTGGCGCTGAGGATATTGTTGCGGAGAGGATACCTGACCCAGCGTTGAGGGATAAGTTCTGGAGGATCTATAGGGAGTACACAGGCTTCATTGAGAGCCAGGGTGTTAATCTACTTGGCTCACAACCAACCGAGGGTAACATTAAGGGCGGTTTATCGACTATTGAGGAGAAGGCCCTCGGCAATATTCAGAAGCTTGGTACGAAGCCAATAACCTGCGTCCTCGACTACCTAGACCCATTACCAAGGGGTAAGGACCAGCTATGTTTCGTGAATACCTCATCAGCCGCTGCCGAGGCAGTTACGTTGTTTGCTGCCAAGGGCTCTGTGATGCACCTATTCACCACTGGGCAGGGTAATGTTGTTGGTCACCCAATAATACCAGTGATCAAGATTAGTGCTAACCCAAAGACTGTTAAGGCCATGAGTGAACACATTGATGTCGACGTCTCAGACCTACTCCAGTTGAAGGCTAGTCTTAAGGAGGCTGGGGAGAGGATATTCCAATACGCTCTCAGGGTAATCAATGGTAGGCTTACGGCCGCCGAGGTACTTCAGCACGATGAGTTTTCGCCAATAAAGCTCTACATAAGTGCGTGATTAAAATGCCGGTGATTAGGGAGGTTAAAACCATACCATTATCCGTACCTTATGATGATGATCCACCCACCATGTTCAGGGATTCCTGGGGTGTACAGCTATACGTTAGGGTCGTCTTAGGGGATGTGGTTGGTTGGGGTGAGGTGTTGACCTACGGTAGTGGTGTTGTGGATTCGTACATTGGCGTTTTCGATGATGTCATCACGCCGGCCGTAATTGGCGCTGAGGTGAATAGTGTTGATGACATTGCTGGGCTTGTCGATAGGCTTGAGAAATTACTATTCACTGGGGGTCTCTGTGGTGTCATCACGGGCGCCATTGGCGGTTTTGAGATGGCCCTTTGGGATGCACTGGGTAGGCATGTGAATAGGTCCGTGAGTGAGTTATTGGGTGCTAGGTCTAGGGACTCAATACCTGTCTACGCCAGTTTCCCGAGGTATGGTAGGGTGGATTACGTGGTTAAGGCTGTGGATAGGGCATTGGGTAGGGGTTTTACCATGGTTAAGCTTCATGAGCATACCAATGACTCGTTAGAGGCCATTAAGGCCGTTAGGGAGAGCTTCGGCTATGATCTAAGGGTTGCGCTGGACATAAATGCAGCGTTTAACGACCCTAACAAGGCCCTGGAATTCCTAAACAAGGTGCATAGGTATGAGCCTTACTGGGTTGAGGAACCAACCTGGCCACCCAACGACTATGACAAACTAGGTACTGTCTCTAGGAGGTCTCCGGTACCCATTGCGGCCGGTGAGAATGAGTACTACATGGGCGGTTTCAAGGGTTTAGTCGGTGCAGGCGTTTCGTATGTGCAGCCTGACATCTCTAAGGTTGGTGGTATACTGAGGTTTATGGATGTGATTAAAGACATCAAGGCCATGGGTAGGCCAGTGGCGCCTCACCATAGACCGCATAAGTCAATCCTAACGCACACCTACACGCTGCACATCGCCTCAATCATTGACGGTGTTGAGGTTGTGGAGTGGCCGCTGACTTGGGTGGGCGACATTTATGATAGGGAGGTTAGGGTTAGGAACGGGGAGGTGCGCCTATCAGACCTAGGAGGTGTGGGTGTTGGGTTGAACATTAATGAGGATGCATTAAGTAAATATCCATATACGAAAAGGTACGTGCCATTGATATTTCATTAAAACTCTAAGTATTAGATGAAGATTATTATTGGCTTAGTGTTGATAATGGGTTCCGTCTTCGTTGCATCATGGTTGTTCAATACCATGTACCTGGATAGGTGCCCATATTGCGGTAGGCCTGGGACCCTTCGTTTAATTAATTCAGAATACCTATATACGTCAAAAGATGGGGAGATTTATTACAGGAGAACCTATCAATGTGAGCATTGTAAACGTATTGTAACGAGGATTAAGGTAGAAGTGAGTAAGTAATGCGTCGTACTTGCTTAAAGCCCGTTTAACGTACCTGCACAGTTAATATTAAAGCAATTAAAGGCAGGATGAATTAGAAGATCACCCAATAAGCTAGGACCAAGCCTTTGATTATTCTGTATATTTGTTATTTTCTTGCTATCTTCTTTAAGTAATATTTCTAACCTTATTAATTATTCTTAAAACTATCGTATATCCTTTTTGCGTTATTACCCTTTAACAGTTTTGCAGCCTTCAACTCATTTATCGTAAGTAAATGCATGGGTGAAATGTCGTCAATAATAAGCTCATTAAAAACTTTTATTAATATATTTTCTAGAGAATTCATTATTTAGAAATAAGTGTTTTTATTATAATTTTAATGTTGAATTTAAAAATAATATTGGTGAATTATATTTTGGGTAAGTTTTTAAGTGATAGATGTTGATTTATGTGTGCAGCTTAGGAGGTATTATCTTGATGCTGACCTTCAGGTCCTGCTGGCGGTTATGTCTAGGTTGGCGTTTTATTCTCCTTGCGCTAAATTTACTGATTTGATGAGGCTTACGTCTTGGCATCAGCAGAGGCTTCTTAGGGTATTGAATAGGGGGATTAGGATGGGGTTTATAATTAGGTGCGTTGATGGTGGGGGATACGACGTGGCACTGCCCATATTGCATAGGAGCTTAATTAGTAGGGAGAGGATTACGTTTAGTGTTGAGAGGTTTACGAGTAATTACTTGGTTATGAGACATGACGTGTCCATAACGATGCAGAACACTGGTTTTTTAGACATTGGTAATGTCTTTGTTAGGGTTTATGGGGACATTGATTGGGATGAACCACTAAGGTTTAGGTGTGGGGATGTTAAGGTGGTGGAGAGGTTAGAAAGGGATAAGTGCCCATTAAATATGTGCGACCTTATCTTTAATTTAAGAGAACCGGTGAGTCCAGGAGGCACCTTCAATTATAATTACTCGTTTAACCTATATTATTACCCACCAAGGGACTACTTCAGCCTGGACGTCCTTAATAATATTAAGGATGTCTCAATAAGGATACCGAGGAATTACGGCACAAGAGGACGAATAAGCCTTGGCGAGGTGGAATTAACCGGTTACGGCTCAGTGAAGACAAGCCTAAGCAAAAAGTATAACATAGTCCATGGATTATCACTAACACCACCAGGAACACTAAAAATACCAATACAAATAAAGACCGTTACTTTTAATTATGGGAATGTATAACGAGTTAATTAACCATTAATAGTTACACCTGAACAAGTATTGGCTGAACCAATGGGTATGGTCCCCGAACCCATTACTGGGTTTGCTGTAAACCCTGTACAGAATGGGCCGCCACTTATGTAAAAGTAATGAGTACCATCGGTCAACCATAGTACTAGATATATGGGGCCACATCCCTGATATCCATATGGATAACCGTTATAACCACAACTATTTTGACTATTAAGGGAGTTCGGCATTGTAGTTGTATATAATGTCTTACCATTATAGGTTATGGTTATCTGCGTTTGTATTGGCGTTAGTATAGTTATATTTTCAGGCCTATTGAGAGTTAATGTGATTGAGTTCTCCCCCATGAAGACGAGGGTACCCTGCGGTAAATATGGGTTGTAATATACACTGTAAGTTATGAGCTGTGGGCTAATGATTAAATAAATTGTCGTGGGGATTTGTGTGGTAAAGGTGTACGTGCCTGGCCCGAGTGATGAACTTGCATAGGGTGTGTATGTTCCTATGTCGAAGCCGTAATAAGTGCCGGAGGGTAATGTTGTTGGTGTTCCCGAGGTTGTGTAGGGGGTCTGCATGGATGTGCATGCATTGTACAGGGACTGCAGATTAGTGTAATTGGTCATTAATGAATTATACCTTGACTGTAGGGTGTTGTATTGGCTTTGTAATGAGGAGTATTGGGATTGTAGGGTATTATAATTATCCTCTAGGGAATTATAGTTGCTTTTTAGGTTTGTGTAATTAATCATTAATGAGTTATACTTTGAGAGTAATGCGTCGTATTCACTTTCCAATGATTGAAATTTAGGCCTATAACTAAGTATTGCTGTATACCATTGGTACGCAAAGAAAACAGAGACGGCGGCCAGAACGACCACGGCAATCAATAAACCAATCATACCCATATTCATAATTAACCATCGTATCCCTTTTTAGATACGTATTTAAGATTTTGTCACGGTGTTTCGTGACAAACCTTATAGTCTGACTTCAAAATAATGCCTATGGTGGTTAATGCGGACGCTGAATCATCAAGAGGTATAAAGCTCGAATTTAGGGAGTTGGATAGTAATGATATGAGTATGGTAGTCGATTTATATAATTCATTGGGCAGAGAAAGTATTTATTATAGGTTTAGGAGTTTCTTTAAGGATTTCGAGAGATACGTGAGATTAATCTTCTCTCTGATTCGCGTAATTGGGCAATGAGTTGGTTGGCGTTCTTGAGGCTATCTATTTAGGTGATGGTTTTTACGAAATGGCTATCGTGATTAAGGATAATTATCAGGGTAAGGGTATTGGTACAAGACTTGCTAAATACGCGGTAGATGATATAAGGAGGAGTGCTAGTATGTTGATAGCTCATACAACTCCTGATAATTATAAAATACGTGCCTCAACCTACAAGGCGTTATGAAAAGTGAATAATAGTGAATAATTTTGAATTTTATACTTATAATATATTAATCATCATCTCTTCCTTAATCGTAGGACCTCAATAATTAATATAATAATAAGTAGTATTACTATGGCGATAATTAGGTCATTAAGCGTCAGAGCAGGAGTAAAGGTACTTGTTGTTTGTTTGGGTTGTGGTTGATAGTTTGGTGCTTGTGTGAAGTATACTGTGATGATTACGTTTCCATTATTTACAGTGACGTTACCGCCAGATGGCGTTGGTACATAACCACTCACGCTGGATATTGTGAATTGATAGTATCCATTAGGCTCATTAAATACTATCTCATTGCTCGTTGAGCTCTCTTCATGACCATTCAGGTAAACAATCCATTGAGTATCCTGTGGCAAGCCACTCTCTACAAAAGTCACGGAGTAAGTCATGGGCGTTACGGTTATGCTCAATTAAATACCAATTGATTAGATGTTGTGGTTTCAGTCGTGCCGTTTAGCGTCACGGACCATTGAAGACCACCGGGTAGCCCTGTCTCCGTGAATATCACGTTATAATACGTAGGCGCTGCAGGCGTTATTGATAGATACGTTACGGCAGTAACGCCTGATTGCGTACCTAGTACTACCAGAGACCCGTCACTGCTCATTGCCATATTATTTATTTGGCTTGGCACTGTATATGTCATGGGCGACCCAGTGCTATTAAAGACCAGTAGTTCATTGTCACCGAGCTCAGCCACTGCGACTATACTACCATCCTCAGACTCAGCGATTGGGGAATTGCCGAAGCCCAGTGGATATTGCCAAATTACGGAACCGGCACTATTAAGTAGGTATAGGTAGCCGTTGCCGGCTACGTAGGTCTTGGTTGCGCCGTAATTCGTGGATACCCAGTCAAACCAGGCATTGGGTGCATTAGGACCCGTGGTATAACTCCACAGCACATTACCGCTGATGCTTATTAGGTATGCATGGTTATGACCACCCCAGGCATATGAATTCGCGGCACCCACAACAATGTATTGCCCATCGGGACTAAATGAGGCAACCCAAGGGTCAGCTAGGTTGTTGATATCCCAAATTACCTGCCCATTATAGGCATTGAATAGTATTACGTAACCACCGCTGGCATACCCATTACCAGCAATCATGAGGAGGTAATTGCCATTAGGTGAGAATGTGGCTTCCCTAGTGCCTAGGAATTGTGATGTACCATATGTATAGCTCCAAATGGGATTACCCGTTATTGCGTTGAAGACCGTTAAATCACCGTATGGCTGCCCCGAAGGACCACCGGTTGTTGCTGCAATTAATTGTTGATTTGGTGATATGGCAACATCATTAACTACGATGGTCCACCCGTAAGTAAAGGTGTAGCTCCATAGTTCCTTACCGCTGGTTGAATAGACGTTGATAATACCCTGCCCACTTGAAGAGCCCAAGCCCACAACAACGTAATTTGGTGAAACGGTTATTGACTCAACGTTCTCAGGCTCACTTACGCTCCATAACGTCCTTAGGCCGCCACCTGGCGACCAAGAGAGCAGGTAGGCGTAGTATTGACCGCCGGAGTTAACGCCAGCGGCTATTAGGTACCGACCATTTATGGGTGTTGGGTACATACTCAGGGCGGTCACTGAGCCTATGTTTAAGGAGAATACGGATTGAGCAAGGGTAAAACCGCCGGGTAGCATTACGATTAACAGGGCAACAATTAACGCAATACCTATAGAATACCTACTTAGGGCCGTATCATCACCGCACCATCATGGTGTAAAACTGTATTTAAGAATTTGTCACGAAATACCGTGACTAAGGTCAAGTATAAGTCCTCTGAACACTAATGGAAAATTACGATGAGAAATTATACACTTAAAGAACATGTTTTGCATTTTCATTAATTCAAGGTAATAAAATTATTATTAGTAGCGGGGCCCGGATTCGAACCGGGGACCTCGGGGTTATGAGCCCCGCAGGCTACCAGGCTACCCTACCCCGCTGATTTATGGGTCCTTCCCTATGCTTTTAAGGCTTTCGCCACCCTATGGATGCTTGGGTAAGTCTTGTTATGGCCCTGATAAGGACTAGAATTGATAGTAAAAGAGCTTGGTTAGGGTGAGCTCAATAATGTTCTTGTTATTTCTCTCAATGGCTTTGTGAAGTTCACCAAAGACTGCGAACATGCAATATGGAGTTGGTAGTAATGGTTACGTAGATATTCCAATAATTACGCTAGGTCAATTACTCAGTAATTATGATGCTGAACCAGTATCCTGAAAATAAACTGTGAAGGATGTGAATACGACGTGATCCTTAACGACTATAAGAATGTTAAGCTATTTAGGGAATTAATATTTGAAGTTCATGGCCACGAGAAGGAATTGCTAAGTAAGTTAAGTGTAGATTATAGGTGCTCAATATATGAGAAGCACGGAGGAAAATTGGTACGCTGTATAAGATTATGGTAATGTACGAGAATTAAGACTGCCATTTTTGACTTAAGGTGTTAATTCTGTAGGTGTTTATTGACGGCGTTAGCGCCTTAGGTAGTATATTGTAAACAAGGTCATTATACTGCTTTTTAGTTGACTTTTAGCTTTAGGAAGTGGTTTACTGCTGTGATTGTTGTTGCTGCTGAGTCTTCTGCTGCTCCTGTTTTGTCTCTTCCTCGAGCTTCTTTAGTTCCTCCTCTATCTCCTTCTCGATTTCCTCGATTGGCTTTGGTGGTGGTGTTGTGGCTAGTGCGTAGCCTACCCAGGCGAGTATTCCGAAGACCACGATTATTATCAGCGTATCAGTTATTTGAAGCACAAGCGTTGTATACGGCGTGAAGAAGGCCAGGTATATATAGGCGAGTATAATCACTATTGATATCACAAGCAACCCAATACCAACAGCCTTATCCCTATTCATTAAACTCCACATGAAAAGGCAATTAATAAGCATTACTTCCTCAACCCATTGAAACTTTTAACACAACAGATACAAATACCGAAAATAAATAAATAAATGTATGAAATACCGAATAACTCATTGACCACTCTTCAACTAACACCACAACAATCCATGCAAAAATAACCAAGGAAACAAAACCAACAACCAAGCCAAACACGCATCAACGAGCTTACACCTAGGTGACGCCAGTGTAAACCTCCATACCCAACTCCCTGGAAAGCTCCGCAGCCCTATCATCAACGTATGGCGAGACAATCACAAGCCTATGCCTAACATCACTACTCTCATAGAGCCTACCAATACTCCAAAACCCGTCAACATCACTCCCTGAAATACTCGACTTAACCTCAACAAGTACGTGCATGTCATTCCTAATCGCAATATTCAAATCAATGACGGCCGGATATCCATAAACCTTGCCATTAACGTCATTATACGGCCATCTCTCAGCCCTTGCCATGCTAAATATTCTTTCGGCAAAACTCCATCATATCCTTCCTAAACGTCTCCTCGGAAATGACACTCCACCTGGCGCCTAACGCATCTAACCTCCTGTTAAGTGTCATTATTGATTTATTGAAGTCTCCTTCAAATTCCTCAATTGTACGGTTACAGTAATTGTATTAAAGGTTATACCTCTCCCCTTAATTACTAATGAAAACTATTTAATGCACCGCGCCAAATCTAATACATGAGTTCAATAGACTTGAAGCAGTTTGAGGAGGTTGTGGAGAGGGCTGTGAGGAGGGCCATTGGGGAGTCCCGCAGCGAGGATGCGAAGGCGATGGCCAATACCATCAAGGCCTTGGCCGACTACGTTAGGTTAGGCTTTCAAGAATTTAGCAGTAGGTTTGACGAGGTTAAGTCGCATGCTGAGCTCGAGGATGTTGAGTGGTTGTTCGAGAAGGCTAGGATTATTGAGAGAGTTCTTAATAAGAGGGCTGGGAAGACGTTGATGTTTGCCGTGAATATCGATAGGGAAGCCTTGGAGAGGGCTAGGCAACTGGGCATTGACGCAATATACGGAGCAATAATAGAATGAACTTCGCGAATCAATCCCTACTAATCCCGTACCTCCATGACCTTTGTGGTCTCCTGTACCATCCGATAGGTACCAAACAGGCCCAAACTCTTAACCGTTACCTCTGGATCCAATTTCAATGTATTAATGTATCTTGGGTGTGCTTATTGAAACTACTCTCACGACATTGCTTATTCGCGTAGCTGGAATTTAAGGTGTATATTTAATTAATTTGAATTAATCCTCTAATGCTTGCGTTAATCATTGCCTTTTGTCTCGGTATTATCATGTGAATTATTACCTCATCAAATGGTTTAATGCCGTACCTCTCCCTGACCTCCCTGGGAATTGTGAATTGCCTTGAGTCGGTATGCCTAGTCTTCAATAACCTAACATTGCCTAGCTCTATTTTTTGTCCATTATACTCCATGATTACGTCAACATACCTAACCCTATCAAGTCCTAGAGACCTGATCAGGTTTGCCGGTATCAATACTTGATTATTTATGTATATCCTCATCATGTATGGGAACCCATTTATTGGTAAACCTCTCCTACCAACCCTAATTTCCTCTGTGAATGCCATCAGCATTACATGTCTTAATGATTTTTAAGGTCTTTTGTGGAACTGAATTGTGAAACTCACGTGAAACTTCACGAAATACTTAGTACCTATTTGTTTTGTGGTTGGGGCTTAATTAATAATTGAAATTAAATCAAAAGTCTAAGTGCTGTTGTTTATATTCTTTCTATTTCTTTATGCACCATAGACTTAAATACGGGTTTACCCACTGCTTCACTGATGATGAGGCGGTCGGGCCATGAATAGTGATTGGAATCGCATGGTCTGAACAACTTAATAATCAGTGGCCACTCAGTAATCGTGTCCTTTAGGGAGGACATAGAGTTAATCAGGAGTTCAAGGAGCAACTTATTGCGTGGTAAGAGGATTGTCCTGGCCTTAACTGGTGGCATCTCAATTTATAGAGTCCCGGACATTGCCAGGGAATTAATTAGGCATGGCGCTGACGTGATGACATTCATGAGCAGGGAAGCGAGTAAGCTACTTGGCCCTAGGGTTATGGAGTGGGCAACGGGTAATCCCGTCTATGTGGAATTGAGTGGTTATGCGGAGCATGTTAACATATGCACAACAGTCAATGCCGTGATTTTGCTACCAGCTACTGCGAATACCATTAGTAAGGTGGCTAATGGGATTAGTGATACTTCAGTAACCCTATGTGCAATGACAGCATTAGGCTCAGGAGTACCACTATTGCTTGTTCCCGCAATGAATGAGTCCATGTGGAGGAATGCAATCGTCAAGGCCAATATCGAGAAGTTAAGGAGTATGGGCATACGCCTTGTAGAGCCTGTGATTGAGGAGGGTAAGGCTAAGTTGGCGCCTAATCAGGAGATTGTTGACTCGGTAATTGACCTATTATCGCCGAGGGACATGAATGGCTTATCCGTGCTCATTACCTCAGGCCCAACGCATGAGTACATTGATGCCACTAAATACATAACCACACCAAGCAGTGGCTTAACGGGCTATCACTTTGCCAGGGAGGCGATGGCTAGGGGTGCCAGGGTCACGTTAATTGAGGGCCCAGTAAGCATTGGCGACCCACCTGGTGCTGAGGTTTATAGGGTTGAGAGTATTCTTGAGATGTATGAAACGGCAATTAAACTGGTTAGTAAGCGGCATTATGACTTGGCAATACTAACGGCGGCGCCACTTGACTTCTATGTTAAGGATAGGGTAAGCGGTAAATTAAGTAGTGACTTGAATAGGGTAGTTATTGAGCTTATTCAGGCGCCTAAGATAGCTAGGGATCTGAAGAGGTTTTCGCCAGGTACTTTCCTAATAGCCTATAAGGCTGAGGTGGGTATTACTGAGGAGGATTTGATTGCAAGGACAATGAGGAGGGCTAGTGAGGGTGACTGGGACCTAGCACTGGCACACCTGGTGGGTAAGGGTAGGGGATTTGGTACGGAGAAGGATGAAGTAATAGTACTTGATAGAAATGGCGTAATTAGGAGGATTGGTCCAGTGAATAAGCGTGAATTGGCAAGGGAGGTTCTAGGAATGTATTTATCAATTATTAGAAATAAATGACACAACTTAATCCTACCTTTTAGTGCCCCTTAACAACTCAATTAATTCTCTCACGATATCTCTATAATCACCAACCACTCCATAATCCACGTACTGGAATATTGGTGCGTTGGGGTCACTGTTTATTGCCACTATTACCTTGGACTCCTTCATACCAAAGACATGCTGAATGGCGCCACTAACACCAACACCTATGTATAGTGTCGGCCTTATTGTCTTCCCGGTCTGCCCAACCTGCCTATCGGCGGGTAACCAACCAGCATCCACAGCCTTCTTAGTACCACCGATTGTACCGCCAATCAGTTTAGCGAGTTCTGTGAGTAACTTAACACCATCAGCACTACCAACACCACGGCCAGCAATAACCACTATGTCTGCCTTCTCAACTGGCGGTAATTCCTCACCCTTAACCACAGGCCTTACCTCAATCAAACCCTGCCCATTAATGCTGGGTAATGACTCTACAGTCTCCTCAATCACCTCACCCTTTCTACTCGTGTCCCTAGGTGGTGTTGGGAATACGTTGGGCCTAACACTGGCGAGTTGTGGTCTCCTTGTTGGTGTCCTTATGTGCGCGAGTATGTTGCCACCGTATGTAGGCCTTACCTGATCTAAATCCCTGGTCTTGGGGTCAACATCAAGCTCTGTGCAGTCTGCCGTGATGCCAGCTCTTAGTGAATTGGCAACGTAGGGTGCCAATTCCCTGCCCCTCTTTGTAGCTGCGAATAGTATTATCTCGGGTTTATACTTATTTGCTAATTGAACAATTACGTTAGCGTAAATATGTGGTACGTACTTAACCAAAGCCGGGTGGTCAATATAGATTACCCTATCTGCACCGTAGTAAATGGGTTCCTTAACAGAATCACCGAGGCCACTACCGAGCATTACAGCCGTTACATCCGTGTTAATCTTACTGGCCAACTCCCTGGCCTTACCAATTAATTGCAGGCTACCATCCTTAATAGTGCCGTTTACATACTCAATATAGACCCAAATACCCCTGTACTCATTCTTATTAACTGGATTCCACTCACTACAAATCTTTTGTTGGGCTTGTGCAGTGCTCATGGCTTGATCACCCCCTCCTTAGTGAGACTATCTAACAACCACTTGGCTGCTTCCCTTGGATCACCCTTGAATATCTGCTTCTTCCTCTCGACTGGTTTCGCATCCTCAATCTTAGATACTATTGTTGGTGAACCCCTAAGGCCCACGCACTCTCTCTCGAGCTTTAATGTGTTATTATCAACACTCTTTACTAAGCCATTTAGCTTAGCCTCAACTTTCCTAACAAGGCTTATGTCTCTCGGTGGATTACTATTCCTATAAACACTAATTATTATTGGCATTCTGTACTCGTAAGTCTCATAAACGCCCTCATCCTCAAGATACCTATTAACAATGATTAACCTATCCTCAAGCTTAACCTCAGCATCAACTGCGTAATAAACATAAGGTAGACTGAGCCAGGAGGCTACTTGGGCGGGCATGTGAGCTGTTGATGAGTCCGTGGTTTCCTCACCAAACACAATTAGGTCGAAGTTAGGGAATAACCTCTGTATGCCCCTGGCAACTGTGTATGAGGTTGCCAATGTATCAGCCCCGGCAAATGCTCTGTCTGTGACTAAGTATGCTTCATCTGCTCCCATGCCTATTGTTGACTCGAGGAAGTCCTTACCACTTGGTGGAGCCATTGATAGTGTTATTACCTTACCGCCATACTTATCCTTAAGTCTAAGGGCGAATTCAAGGGCGTTCCTATCATACGGATTAAGCATTAGTGGTACTCCCTCACGCACGAGATTATGGGTCACTGGGTCAAGCCTAACAGCTGTTACGTTAGGTACAGCTGCCTTCACAGGAACTATTATCGTTAATCCACCCATCGTATTGAGTTAATCATTTGACTTAATATGCATTTCTAGCCTTTGACATATATAGTTTTATTCAAGCATATATAGTACCTCATCAACGATTCAAGTGGGATCACTACGGCATAGATATTAACAATAAATAATAAAGACTTGGTTTATTGCATTATTTTTACCCAAGCCCTAAACTTAACCAAACCTATACTGAACACCGAAGCCGCTCTTGGGGTAATTCCACTCAATATTGTTCTCTGGACAGACTATGCGGCATGTACCGCATTCTAGGCAGCCCTCGTGTGAGAACATCACAGTACCGTCTGGGCCTGGCGTGTAGCACCTGGCTGGGCATAGGTATAGGCAGGGCTTCTTATCGCACTTCCTGCATTGATCAGGGTCTATTATCCTAATGTGAGGTCTCTGGTCGACATCCCAGGCATTGGTGTTTAACCTTTCCTCAATTGTTATCTTCCTATCGAGGCTCATAGGTTCATCACCAACTTAACAGCATCCTTTGCTAAATCAATGAGTGTTAATTTACCCTTGCCTTCAAGGAACGTTGCGCCTAGTCTCTTTGGTGTTCCATCAACCTCGAAGTACCTCCTTAATATGTTGTTTAGCATCTTCACGTAGTCATTATACAGACTTGGCTCTATTAAAACCTTGTGTGCATTCCTAAAGGTCTTAAGCTCCTTAAGTACGAAGGATTCCTCAAGTAACTTACCATATATTGACAATGCCTCCTCATCATACTTACCCAATTCATGAGCCTTTGTAATGGCCTCCGCAGCCAACCTACCACTCTCCATGGCGAAATCAACACCCCTAATTATTATGCCCAGGTGCAGTAGGAAGCCTGCCGCATCCCCAACTATTAGGTAGCCATTACCGTATAACTTAGGCGGTGCTGCATTAATACCGGCGACAGGCGTTAGATGCGCCGAATACTCAAGGAGTTGACCACCCTTAAGCAACCTCTTTATCATTGGGTGTAGCCTAAACTCCTCGACCAGGTCATGGACAGGCATGTCCAGTTGATAACCATAACTTAGGTAAAGGACTATTCCCAGGGTAATTGCCTCCTTATTGGTATATATAAATGCACCACCAGGTAGGTAGCGCGTTGGGAATCCAGCCGCGACCCATGCCAACCCCTCATCCTCATCCAGGTTAAACCTCTCATTAATCTCCTCCCTACTCAACTTAATGACCTCCTTAGCACCGAGAGCCACCAACTCAGGGTTTAGCTTAGGGGCTAAACCACTCCTCTCTAGGACGAGCCTGTTTATTCCCTCGGCAATTATCGTTACGTCACCATAAACCTCATCACTACCAGCCCTAACACCGACAACCCTCCCATCCTTAATTATTAATGAGTCAACTGGGACCTCGGAAACAACAACGGCACCGGCAGACTCTGCCTTCTTATCGAGCCACTCAACGAAGTTTGTTAGGTATGCGGTGAAGGACTTATGCTCAACCTTAGTTGTCTCGAAGTCTATTGTTGTCCAGGAGTCCTCGGTCATCATCGTTATCCTCTCCCTCCTAACCCAGCGCTCCACAGGGGCCTCCTTAACGTACTCTGGGTATAGTCTATCTAGGACGTGGGCGTAAATCCTGCCACCATAGACATTCTTACTACCTGGCTTCTTACCTCTCTCAATAACCAGCACCTTAAACCCCCTACTGGCTAATTGCTGGGCTGCGGTAAGTCCTGCTGGTCCGCCTCCAACAATTACTACATCGAACTTGATCCCCACGAGGTCAAAGCTTAGACATATGCCTTATTAAGTATTAACGCTACATAGACTTATTAGCCATTGATTAAATATTAAACTAATTACAGTCTCTTTTTGGTGGTGATGAGAATGAACCCAAATGAATTGAATGATAACGCTCTATCCTGACTGATAATAATGAAAAGAGATTGCTCTTTCGAAAAACCACATGAAGGGTTTACGACGCATTTCGAATAAGCAGACTTAACTTGATATCTAAAAAGATATTACCGTATGTCATCACTGGGTGAAAATATTGATAGGATCATTGAGAGAAAGATGGAGAATTCAGGAAATGGTACTGGTGCATTAATAGCCGCAATTAGGTTATTGAATAGGGGTATTGTTAGGTGGGCATTGAGGGCGTTAACAAAGGAGGTTGAGTTCAATGGTGAGAGGAAACCATTAATGGAGTGGGTATTGGCTAAGTACGCTGGTGAGTCTCAATGCCCAACGGTGGCTCACTTCGTTGCTCCATTCTTTGAAATGGGTATTAAACTGGCCACGGCCTGGCTCCACGCAGATGAGGAACCAATTAAGGAGTTACTGAGTGATCCAGCGATCAGGAGAGGCTTCGTGACTACGCTTAGGGGTATTGCCTTATTCGGTGTGACAACACCGCAGAAGCTCCCTGCCCCATTCTTCATAGTCTGGAACTTCACAAACGCCTGCAACCTAAGGTGTATTCATTGTTATCAGAATGCAGGTAGGCCATTACCCAATGAGTTAACACTTGATGAGAAGCTTAGGGTTGTTAAGGAGCTTGATGAGGCCGGTGTGCCGGCAATTGCATTGTCAGGCGGCGAGCCAACGGTTCACAGGGACTTCTGGCCCGTGCTTGCCGAGATAGGTGGGAGGGGTTTCTACCCAGCCATCGCGACTAATGGAACGACATTCGCAAACCTAGAATTTGCTGAGAGGGCTAAGAAGTTTGGGCTTAGGTACGTTGAGATAAGTATTGATGCCGCTGATCCCGGCGTTCATGATAAGTTCAGGGGCGTACCAGGTGCATGGGCTAAGGCCGTGAGGGGTCTTGAGAATGCTGTTAAACTCGGCTTTAGTGCGGCCTTGGCATTCACTGTGACTAAGTACAATATTAATGAGGTTGATAAGATACTCGATCTAGCCCAGGAAATCGGTGTCAAGAGGGTTGTGTTCTTCAACTTTGTGCCTGTTGGTAGAGGTCGTGAGAACTTGGAGATTGACTTATCGCCTGAGGAGAGGGAGGAGTTCCTTAGGCATATTTATAAGGAGATGAAGAGGAGGAAGATGGAGATCATAAGCACAGCGCCCCAGTACGGTAGGGTTGTTAATCAATTAAGTAATGGTGAGGACGTTTCACCAACACACTTCGTGGTTGCCAATGATCCGGTAACCAGGGAGTTAACAGAGTTTATCGGTGGCTGTGGCGCTGGTCGTGTTTACGCGGCTATTGAGCCTGAGGGTACATTAACACCCTGTGTCTTCCTGCCATACCCAGTGGGTAATCTTAGGACTAAGTCCTTCTGGGATATTTGGATGGATCCATTCATGGAGAACTTCAGGGATAGGGATAGGCTTGAGGGATTCTGTGGTAAATGCCCGTATAAGTTGATCTGTGGTGGTTGTAGGGCCAGGGCGTATAATTACTTCGGTGATGTCCTCGCGCCAGACCCGGGTTGTATATACAATTCGGCTGAGTGGAAGAAGTTGCAGGAGGATATGCTGAGGATTAAGGTGAAGGTGTCACCACTGGTCTTTAAGTGAGGTGATGAGTGTGAAGGTTCTGCTTGCGGTTCCACCGGGCATTGATAAACTGGAGCTGTATAAGGTGCTTGGGCTAAAGGCTCCGCCACTCGGTCTTGCCTGGATCGCTGCCGTACTTGAAAGAGCTGGTCATAAGGTTAGGATTATTGACTCACCAACTGAGGGCATTGACTTGAAGACATTCATTAATGAGGTTAAGTCCTGGCAACCGGACATTGTTGGTTTAACGGCAATAACACCAACCGTTTATAAGGCGTATGACGCAGTCAAGGCAATTAGGGAGTATGATAATGATATACCCATAATGATGGGCGGTCCGCATGTAACGTTTATGTATGAGGAGGCTCTTAATAATGGTGTTGATGTCGTTGTCAGGGGTGAGGGTGAGTACACAACGCTTGAGCTTGTAAATGCAATTGAGGGGCATGGTCTAGATCCAATGCATTTAAGGGCAATAAGGGGGTTGGCGTTTAAAGATGGTGATCAGGTCATAAGGACACCGGATAGGCCGCCAGTTAGGAACCTTGATGAATTACCACCACCAGCCCGTCATTTACTACCAATGGATAAGTACACCATATTCGGTAAACCAATTAGGATAGTACATGTGATGGCGAGTAGGGGGTGTCCATATGGTTGCTCCTTCTGCTCAACATCATACTTCTGGGGTAGGATGGTTAGGTATAGGTCGGCTAAGGCCGTGGCTGATGAGATTGAGGATGCCATGAATACGTATAAGACGAACATAATCGTGTTCACGGATGATGAGTTCACCCTAGGTAAGAGGTTCGTGTATGACTTCCTCAAGGAGCTTAGGGAGAGGAAACTCGATATAAACTTCTCCTGTGGTTCTAGGGTTGATACGATAGATAAGGAGATGATGACTGCACTCAAGAGCCATGGATGCACTGCATTGTACTTCGGTGTTGAGTCCGGAAGTCAGGAAACAATTAATAAAATTGGTAAGAGGATAACCCTTGAGCAAGCGGTTAAGGTATTTCAATGGGCTAAGGAAATAGGTATTGATCACGTGGGCTCCTTCGTAATAGGATTCCCATGGGAATCAATTAATGATATGAAGAACACCATTAAATTCGCCATGAAGTTAAACCCAACCTATGCCCAATTCACAGTGGCTACACCATACCCAGGAACGCCACTCTACCAACAAGCACTTAATGATAACTTAATTGAGGATTGGAACTGGGAGCACTGGACGACCTTGAGAGCAGTCATGAAGGGTTACAGATTCACAAAGGAACAAGCGCAGAAAATGCTTCAGTGGGCATACGTGAAGTACTACAGCAGGCTTGGCTTTTTAATCCATGAGTTAATACATGGTAGGTTGGGGACAGTATTAACGGCCATTAAGAATTCATTAGTGCCGTGGTTTACCGAGAGACTGCTTGGACGTAGTGAGTAACTAAGCACTCGTGCTAAGTATTTCCTTCAAAATAATTAGGTTTCTTCTACCTGGTAGTGTGGCGTTAATGAAGGAATCCTTACTAATACTCACACCCCACTTGCTCACTATCTCTAATACCTTATCAAGGTCGCCAGTAAAGGTTCCATTCTCGACATAATTATGTATCATGTTTAATGCACTGTACACGGTATCCATGCCATACACCTTGGCAAGCCAAACAATCATGTCAGGCACATTCAGTACCACCAGGTTTTTGTCGCTTAACTTAATGACTAATCTCATGTATAGCGTGGTTACGTTATTCACAGTGATGCACTGCACCTTATCACAATCATTATCACCGATGATGTAAGCATCATAAACCCTAATACTACCCGTACCAAACTCTATTAACAACGAGGCACTTAACCTACCCAGCCTAAATATCTCTATTTCATTACCAAGTCTCTCCACAATCCTCCTCATACGCCTAAAGAACTTATGAACATCATTCCTATCGCAATTCCTAGCCACCAATGGCGTTGTGGCAAGTACTGGTAAATCCATGCAATTAAGGCCTAGGTTTTTGCAGAATTCAGTTCTCCTATAAAGTATGAATAGTAATAGGTGCAGTGTGTCCAGGTACTTAATTGGGCATTCATTAATCGGTACTTCCCTAAAATCCATAAAGATACCACTTACTCACCCCGTGATTTACTTAAAAAACTATTGACTATAGGTATAAATTTACCTTAATGAATCCCTCATCACTTCTTGGCGGCGGCCTTCTTCTTTTCTGTCTTCTTCTTTTTCATTTCCTCGCGTATCTTCTTGGCCTCCTCCTTGGGTATGTTCCTAAGCTTTACGTAGAGTGGCTCGATCCTCTCGCCAGTACTTAGGTCGTCATATACATGAGCCTCTATGGTGCTCCTGTGCCTGCCGTACTCAGTAATTACCCTCACAACATAAACCTGCTTAACATCAACACCCATAGCCTTCGCTATCTCCTCACGTAACTGAAGCCTACTCGGTGTTGGTAGGCCCACGTGCCACGCCTCGGCACTCACCTCCTTACGACCAAACACCTTATTCTCCCTAATATTAAGTAACTTAAGCACAAGCTTTCCTGCCTCAACGCCCTCTGGTAATTGCGGTGTTGGTATTGACATCCAATGATGGCGTGAGAAACCCCTTAATAAGTATTAAATCCTCAATAATACTTATAGGACCTCAATGGCGTACATGCCTGCCTTCGTAATACCAAGCCTCTTGGCAATACAGGATTCCTCAGGCTTCAGTATTATTATTAGGCCCATCCAATCCTTAGTGAAGTCAGTGCCACCACACACTGGGCACTTATCAACATCCTCAGGTACTATGGCCTTACAATTCCTACAAGCCTTATAACCAGGCAGTGGACTACGCCTTACTGGTCTCCTACCTCTGGAGCTCATTACACGTTGCGCGGGTTTACTTTATTAATAAACTTATTCTTAGGTATTATGCCTAGTCATGAACGAGACTGTGAATAGGTTAATTGAAATTTTTAGGAAAATGAAGGATGAATTGGAGAGTGTTGGTTGGTACCCAGTGGATGCTGAGTCAACCAGGTGGTGGGGTGGTGCTGAGACGCCTGATGAGGTTGTCATTACGGCAATGCTTGTGCAGCAGACCCGTTGGGACGTGGTTCACGAAGTACTCAACAGACTTAGGAGACTTAGTCTCAACAAGCTTGAGGTTATTGCTAATACTGATCCTAATTACCTTGCCGAGGTTATTAAGGGCGTTAATTACAGGTTCACCAAGGCCCAGAGACTTGTTAAGTTTGCGAAGAACGTAACCATGATAGGTGGCTTAGGGAAGTTAAGACTTAGGGGTGATGTTAGGGATTTCCTGCTTAACCAGGAGGGCGTTGGTAGGGAGACCGCGGACTCAATAATGCTCTTTGCACTTAATATACCAACAATGCCCATATCACAATACACAAAGCGCGTATTCAGTAGGTTGTTGGGCCTTAAACTTGGTGATAATTATGACATGTGGAAGGAATTCCTTGAGGGCCTACTGCCCAGGGACCTATACACGTATAAGTTAATCCACGCGTCCATAATCACGATAGGCAAGAAATACTGCCTACCAACTGATCCATTATGCAATAAATGCCCACTGAGGGATGTATGCCTATACGCCAGGGGCAGGGGATAGCCCCTACTCATTACCAGTCAACGCCTTCATTAGCTGGGACAATCCATAATCCACATCATCAATACCCAACAACTCCCTCTCCGGCGATAAATCACCAATGGCATACCTCTCCAGGTAATTCAAATTGACATTAATGAAGTTGAGACCCCACTTATACAGCCTTAAGGTCTTAATTGCCTCGTCCCTGAAGCCCATTATGTATAGTGCAGCAGCCACGGCCTCAATAGTGCTCAGTATGTATGGCTTACCATAATGCGTTGGATTAACCGCTATGAGTAGTGGTAATCGCCTTCTAATGAAATAATCCCTAGCAAACCTATTATGCGTCTCAGTGACCCTCTTCCAGGAACAGTCTATTAATGATAAACCCCTATGCACGGCAGTATCCCTATCACTCGGTGTTAATGGTGACTTAGCCGTTGGGTCAAGAAGTACTGAGCCCCTGGGCAAATTCCTAGCACTACTGACTAACTGTGCAAGTCCAAACCTGGCCAGTTTAATGGCGGTGTTCTTTCTTGGGTCATCCTGCGGCAACCTATATATGAATATTCTTGGTAGTTTCATCTATATGCGCTGTGTCATTGAACCAGATTTAATACTTTAATACCTAACCACATCATTTTATAGCCAATGAGCAAATTACCTCATTATAGAGAGGGCTTTCGCGCAGTGACGGGCTCTGGCGAGTATATTGATGATGTACCCACGCCATCCGGCACGCTTTATATGGCGATCTACAGAAGCCCATACGCCCATGCCAAGATACTCAGGGTTGACCTAAGTGGTGTTTTTGAGCATGGTGGTATTGCCTATGGACCTGACGACCTGGCTAAGGTCATTCCTAACCCATTCCCACTGGCTGTGGATGCGCCCATTAAGTATTACCCATTTGCTCGGGATAAGGCTAGGTTCGTGGGCGAACCCATAGCCGTTGTCTTGGCTGACGACCCATACAAGGCCATTGACCTACTTGATTATGTGCAAGTGGATTTTGAACCATTAAGGCCTGTATTGACATTCGAGGATGCGTTGAAGGGTGATTTACTTGTTCATGAGGAGCTTAAGTCCAACGTGGCGATGTACCGGCATATGAAATTTGGCCCCGTGGATAAGGCATTCTCAGAATCGCCGGTTATTATTAAGAGGGAGTTTCGTTATCAAAAGCATAATGCGATGCCGCTCGAGACTTACGGAGTGCTTGCTCACTATAGTGGTGGCGAATTGAACATATGGGCTAATGCCCAGGGACCATTACTAATCACTTACTTCATTAGTAGGGCTTTGGGCTTGTCCACAGGAAGCACCAGGTTATTTTCTCCTAGAGATGTTGGTGGGAGCTTCGGCTCTAAGTACGCGCTTTACCCATACATAACATTGGCGGCAGCCGCGTCAATCCTAAGCGGCAGACCCGTTAAGTGGGTCGAGAGCAGGACTGAACATTTAGTTAGTAGTAATTCTGGTGGGGCTAGGTTAGGCGTTGTGGAGATTGCTGCTACTAGGGATGGAATAATACAGGGATTTAGGTTTAGGTTCTATGAGGATGTCGGTGCATACCCAAGGCCGCCAGATCCCGGTGTTTTGTTTAGGGTTCATGGTAATATGAATGGTGCATATGACGTGAGGGCTATCGAGGTTGAGAACTACGTAATTATTACTAATAAGTTACCAACAGGCCTGAATAGGGCTTATGGAGGACCACCGTTCTACTACATGCTTGAGATCGCGGTTAATGAGTTGGCCCGTGAGTTAGGCATTGACCCACTTGAATTAAGGATTAAGAATTTGATTAGGGAATTCCCGAAGAGGATTGGTGATGAGCATTTCTACGAGACTGTGACCGGTGGGTTATACCCGAGGCAGGACTATGAGAGGGTTGTTAGGGCGATAGAGCCTGAGTATAGGCGTTGGCTTGAGGAGAGGAAGAGGAATCCCAACATCGGTGTTGGGATTGCGGTCCTTATTGAACCAGCAGGCACAAACCTGGGCTATACGGACCTGGCCATCGAACCTAGTAAGCGAAAGTACCCGCACTCAGGGTCTGGTTCTTACGTCACAGTGAGCCTTGACATGAGCGGTTACATTAGGGTCTTTGTTAATGGTACCAATGAGGGGCTTGGTCACGAGACGACGCTTGCGGAGGTTGTTGCGTCTGAGTTCGGTGTTGATCCATCGGTCGTCGTTGTTGAGAATAGGGTTGATACTACGAGGACCTGGACCCTATCAGACGGTAGCTACTCAAGTAGGTTTGCGCCCATTGTGGTTAGTGCAGCTATATTGGCAGCTAGGCAATTGAAGGAGAAGCTGATTAGGCTGGCTATGGCTGCCCTGGGCACTGATAAGGTTGGTTTTGAGAATGGGCAATTCTACGATATTAATAATCCAAGCAAGAGAACAGACCTTAGGAGGTTGGCGTCCTCAGTTAATTGGGATCCCGGATCCCTACCTGAAGGTGTTGATGCAAGCCTTAGCGCTACCGTGTTTTATCAACCACCGACAGTCAAGGCAGCTGATGGCGATAAAATAAACTCCTCAGCAACCTACGCAATACAGGCTCAATTAGCGGTTATAGAGCTTGATCCCGACACATACGATATTAAGGTTAGGAAGTACGTGATAGCCCATGACTCTGGCAGGATCTTTAAGAGGGAGTTCGTTGACGGCCAGTTAATGGGTGGTTTAATGCATGGGCTTGCCCTCACGTTATATGAGGAGTTGATGTACGATGACCAGGGAAATCCATTAACCACAAATCTCGATATCTACGAATCACCAACACTAGCAGAGGCTGTGGGTATGGAGGTGGAGTTCATACACTTCGAAACACCAACTAAGCACTTGGTCTCTGGGGCTCATGGTGTTGGTGAGGGTGCAATGATGGGTGTACCAGCGGCTATCGTTAATGCATTGGCATCAATAATAGGTAAGGCAATCACGGACTTGCCGCTTAGGCCTTACAAGATAATGAAGGCTGTTGAGGGGTGATGGGGATGGCGTACGCGTTAGGTATACCGAGGGGTTTTAAGTATCTGCGTGTGTCGACTATTGATGAGGCGTTGAGTCTGCTTAATGAGTATGATGGTGATGCTAAGGTGCTGGCTGGTGGTATGAGCCTTATGCCAATGCTTAAGCTTAGGATGACTGAGGTTAAGTACTTAATTGATATACTTGGTATTAATGAGCTTAGGTATGTTAGGGTTGAGGGTAATTACCTAAGGATTGGTGCCTTAACGACGCATGGTGACGTTGCAATGAATAAACTAGTGAATGAACATGCAAAAATACTTAGTGAATCGGCTTGGCACATAGCGGATATCCAGGTTAGGAACCTGGGCACAATAGGCGGTAGCATAGCCCATGCTGATCCAGCGGCTAATTACTACCCAGCCCTAATAGCCCTGGATGCCGAGGTGGTGATAAGGGGTGTTGGTACGGAGAGGACGATTAAGGTTTCAGACCTGTATAAGGGGCCTTATATAACTGATTTGAAGCAGAATGAGGTAATTACCGAGGTCAGAATACCATTGAGTGGCTTGAGGGGTGTTTATGAATTCTTTAGGAGGGGTGGCGCCTCATTCCCAAGCGTGATAGTTACAGTTACTTATCAGGAGAGGGATGGCATCATTACGGACTCCAGGATAGCAATAGGCGCGGTTTACCCAGAGCCTGTTTTGGTGAGTGGTCACCTAAATGGCCTTGGGATTAAGGAGGTTGGGGCTAGGGTAAGTGATATTGTTAATTCAATATTCTCATCAATAGATGCTAAGCCCCTTGAGGACACCCACGCACCTAGTGATTACAAGGTTAGGGTTGCCAGGAACCTATTGACCAAGGCATTGATGAGTATAGCTAATGGTTCAATGCAATACCTAAAGACACCCACTAGGGAGGACTTGATTAGGTGGGAGTTTAGGGATGGTGTTGAGTACGTCGGTGAACTCGTTAAGGTTAGGGTTAATGTTAATGGGCAGTGGATCGAGGACCTGGTAGAGCCGAGGCTACTGCTTCTCGACTTCCTGAGAAGACATGGTTTTAAGGAGGTTAGGAGGGGTTGTGATGAGGGTAAGTGCGGTGCATGCACGGTGCTTGTTGATGGTAGGGCTGTCAAGTCATGCATGGTACCAGTGATTAGAGTTTCGGGGCATTCAGTAACCACGATAAGGGGATTGAGTAAGGGTATGGAGCTCCACCCAATACAGAGGGCGTTCCTTGAGGAGTACGCAATGCAGTGTGGCTTCTGTACTCATGGGTTCATGATGGTCACTCATGACTACCTCACAAACATTGATCCGGCTGCTGATGAGGATGTTATGAAACTAAGCATAAAGAATATCTGCCGTTGTACTGGTTATGTCAACATAATTAGAGCCATTAAGAGGGCTTCGAAGTACTTAACCGGTGGTACCTAAAAATTAAAATAAACAGAATATCTCTTTCTATTATTGTTCTATTTAAACTAATGAAAGGTAATAAATAGGTAAGTTACGGCTTGATAGAATAGAAACCTTAAAAGAAGAGTGTTAATGCAGTGCTTTTAATAATGAGTACTTCTAACTCAACTGTTACTCCTACCACCACGTCTTCGGAAATCTTCGGATTCATACCACAGTACATATTCTACACCGTGTTGGCGGCTGTGGTTATAATGATTGTTGGTTATGTAGTTGGTAGGCTGGTTGAAATACTAATAAAGAAGATAGCCTATACCACTGGCCTTGATGCCTTCTTTAGGAAGACATCCATTGGTAGGGCACTACTTAGGAGTGGTTATACTGCCGGTGATTTCCTAGGCCTATTCGTGAAGTGGGTCATATACATCGCTGCCATATTCTACGCATTGCTTGAGCTCTCGTACGTAAGTCCAAACCTCGCCTTCCTATACGACACATCAAAGAGTGTCTTATCATACCTACCCTACCTGGTCTCTGGCGTTATTATATTAATAATTGGGTTGATAATGGTTGATTGGATAAGTGACTATTTTAAGCGTAGTTATCCAGCGAATGATCAATACGCCCAGACACTACTTAATTTCGTTGGTGACGCATTCAGATTCGTACTCTATTACATGGTCATAACAATAGCCCTGAGTGTCATGAAGGTTAATGTGACAATACTCTACATATTCGCCCAGGGACTCGCCTGGGCAGTGGCCATTGGGCTTGGTGTTGCCATAGGCCTGGTACTGGCTGTGCCATTGAGGGAACCATTAAAGAGATTCCTGGAGCGTGAGTGGGTTCAAACCGAGGGTAGGAGAGGTAAGGAGGGTGAGAGTAGTGGTTAAACCAATCATTGGAGTTATAATGTACCAAACAAGTGGTTCCAAGGGGCAGGAACTAGTGGCCCAGAGGATGGTTAAGTGGTTTCTTAGGCTTGGTTATGAGGCTTACCTAATAACGAGTGTTTATCATGATGGTAATGAGGTAGTTAGGAGGAGGACCGTGGAGACTTCACTGGAGGGCTATGTATTTCAGGAGAAGGATAGTGTCATTGGCCTACCCACAATTAGGGTTGATAGTTACATGGCCAAGTGGCCTCCAAGGAGGATCATGTTCAAGAACTTCGTTGATGTTCTCAGGAGGATAGGGGAGGACTTCAGCATTAATTCATTAATAACGCACTCCACGCTTTGGAATGGCCCTGAGGATGCGGCTAAGTACGTGATGTGGAGGAGAATGCTAACAACATTCGGCCTGGAAAGTGGTAATATTTTCTATGGGCATATGAGTCATTATCAACCGCCTGATCCAAATAGGTATGATGTTGTTGAGAGGACGTATAGGCTAACATGGAATCACATGGCCTTCCCAGAGATATTTAAGGCAGCTAACCTAGTACTATGCGTAACGCCACTTGAGGGTGAGGAGATGGTTAGGATGGGTGCAAGACCCGAGCAGATTTACGTGTTTCCAGGGGGTATTGATGATGATGAGGTTGCCGACCTAGGCGCGGTTGACTCAAGTGATTTCAGGGTTAAGTATAGGATTCCCGATGACGCCAAGATAGTGGCTTACCTAGGTACTGTTGAGGAGAGGAAGAACCCACTTGCCGTTGTCAGGGTTGCCAGTATGCTTAGGCATAGGAGGGATGTCCACTTTGTAATTGCGGGTAAGCCTGGCGATCAGTGGGATGAGGTTGTTAGAGAATCTAGGGGTCTCAGTAATGTTACCTTGACTGGTGAGTTGAGTGTTGAGGATAAGAAGAAGTTGATCAAGGAGGCCTACGTGAACATAATAATGAGTAAGATGGAGGCCCTTGGACTGACCCAGCTTGAGTTCATGTATGGTGGTGTGCCCGTAATAACCTCCGCTGTTTACGGGCAGAGGTGGGTTGTTAGGGATGGTGTTGATGGTATACACGTTAATGGCCCAGACGACATTGAGGGCGCCGCTAAAGCCGTAGAGAAGCTCCTTGATAATCCAGACGAAAGGGATAGGATGAGCAGGAATGCCAGGGAAAGGGCCTCACAATTATTAATGAGTAAAATAGTCAAGGAGCTGGCCGTTAAGATCGAGGAGCACCTACGTTAGGGGTCAAGTAGGGTATTATTGAATTGCTCAATTATTGAGTAGACAATCCAAGCCATCTCCACGGCCCATAGGAAGTAAATCAGCGGTGTTATGTTAACAGTGACTCCATACGCACTGATGGTGCTTGGTATTGAGAGGAATATGGCCGTTAGTAGCGTTGCCTCACCGAGGATAACTGGGTAAACAAGCACGTGACCAGCCAATACACCACGTAGAAACGCCAATACCGCAAACACTACGATGAGCATTATATACATGGTGCCCAGTTCAATGAAGCTTAATGTGGCGTGAAGCATGTATGAACTTATTAATGAGTATAGTATTAGCATTAGGATGAGGAATAGTACGTCAGTGACAGCATTCACAGCACCGCTTATTAACCTCTCCCTAACCTTCATGATGGGGTCACCGTATTTGTCACATTAGCGATTCCAGGTATTGAGACTGTTATATTTATTGGGAGAGTTAATGAGGTGATGGGCATTGTTAGGTTTCCAAAGCCATAGGGCTCAATATAAATGCTCCTTGATAAGCCACCCTGCATTATCGTTATTATCACTGGTAGTGGTAATGGATTATGAATCGTGAAGACCAGGTAATACCCACTACCTGTTTGATAAATATTGGCGCTAACGTACTTACTGAGGCTACCCGCCGTTAATGCGGAAACGCCAAGTATAACTATAGTAACCACAAGGGCTAGCACAGCCAATGTAATGACAACCCTCACAATAATGGTCCTAATCACAGGTAAATAAGTCTTAACGCCTTGGTAATTTAGGAATGCTGGATTAAATGGATTAATTAAGTATTTACAGAAAGCTTATACCAATTAAACTCCTGATTCTAAGGGATGCATGGGCAATGATTGAGAAATACCACATTTATCAGGCTGACGCCATACAAGTAGCAACGGCAAAGTCAGTTGGTGCCAATGAGGTTATTACCGCTGATAAGAAATTGCATCAAATATTGATCAATGAGGGACTAAGTACTAAGTACATTGGTTAAGAATTAAGCAATTATAGTGCTTGTAATCCCCTTGTAATGAGTATTGCCCCTGCCCAGGCGATTACGGCTATGAAGGCTACCTTATACGTGACTATGGTGAGCACATACAGCACGCTCTCGAGTGAGGGGGGTTGCGGCATTGATATGCTCGCAAACAGCTCCACATACGCAAGTACTGAAGCCACAAGCAGTAGGGCGATGCCAATCCCAATTAATATCAATCCAATCCTATGCTTCGTGGGGTTTGATGACATATAATTAATGACTATGGACCCTTTTTAATGCATTAACCCTAGATATCGACTACAAAGGTAAGTCTCCAGTAATTATTGGCCTTCCTAATCTCCATCATGTTATACGTCATGGCCTTAACAATTAAGCCCCTATAGCCATGCTTATTAATGTCGAAGTGCTCACCACCAACAGTAGCCCTGACCCTATATGGTCCATTACCCTCAATGCTAATCTCCCTAAAGTAATCGCCGTAGGCGAACTTCCTGCCATCGAATAGGTAAATGAACTCATCAATCCAATTAAACAATAATTGCTCGAGGTCATCTCCCTCAATACTAACCTCAATGAATTCCCTGGGCTCAACCCTATCAATGTAGTAGGTCAGGCCGGCAACACCCAGTGCGGCGTTTTTGAAGGCCTCCTCAAGTGTACAGCCGTAGGCTATCACGGCTACGTCGGCCGTGTGCTCTCCATACTCATACTTGGTGGGTAATTGACATTGCATCAAACTACTGCCATTAACTCCCCTTTAACAACCTTATTTGTTGTGACCTACGTGGGATTAATTTTTAAGTATGTGGGTGAGTCATTAATGTGCATCGTTGGGTTTATGCCATTGACGCATCGGTGAGGTTCTTTATTAGGGATATTAGCTCATTTAGGTTGTTAATTATTAATGCGGCAATACCAATAATGGTGTTGTCAACCTATGAATTACTAATGAACATACTCAATACCTATGCCGAGGCATTAATTACGGTGGCAACCCCATACTCAGGGTCTATAATCAATAATGTAATTCACTTCATAAACTCCATAACCTACCTAGTGGTTGCAGCCTTAATTGTGGTCTTCATAGTGACTTCTATTTTCATGGTTAATGGCCTGGTAAGGAGCCTGGGAAGTGACTTGAGAGCCCTTGCTAATATTTTTAGGTCCAGGGTCAGTATTACTACTTACGTAACATTAATAATGATACTTATTTCAATATACTCATTCGTATTGGGGATCTCAATATCCGCAGTCCTGGTCCTAGTGATTATGAAGGTATTAACAACACTAAATATTATACCAATTATTAATTATGGTATTAGCGTAACGAGCGCCTTACCAGCATTACTACCGTTAATTGGCGTGATAAGTGTTGTGTACATTATCGAAGGCCTCACATGGGTGAGCAGGTATGACGCTCTACCCTAGGGGATTAGCTGTAATCGCATTGTCGATATACCTCACGGCAATAGCCCTCGGCTTAATAGTATCCACGGCAATTGCCATGTATTACTCGCCTCAATTATTCCTGCTGAGTATTGGTAATTTGACTATTAAGAAGGGTGGGTCAATATCCGTATTCACGAGTTGGATACCAATAAGTCTAGCCTACTCACTCAGGGACATGGGCATAGTAGCTGTGCCCGAGGTAATAGTGCCATCGATTATGAATGGTACGCCAGTGATTATTAGGGGTATTGTACCAAGCTACGTTAATTATTACGGCATAAACGCAACGCAGGGTGAATTAGATGAAGGGGCATTGATTGGTTATGAATTGGCCGAGAAGTTCCATATTAAGGTTGGTGATGAGTTAATAATCACATCTTTTAAGGGCGTTACTGATAACCTAACCGTGACAGGGATCATTAAATCCATTAAGTACCCACAAATTAATTATGAGGTAATTACAAACATAACCATCGCTCAGCGCTTGAATTCATTACCATCACCCATAGTTAACGTAATATATGTCAATGCGAGCCCTGAATTAATAAATGAGGTAAATAATGCCTATGGGCTAAGGGTAATTACGCACATTACCAATGGTTCACTCGCCATACTCGACTCCATGAATCACACTGTATTTAATGGGCCCCTCATGAACATGACATTGACACTACCATTTGGTGCGTACTACGTGATTGCATACAATGAGTCAGCAATTACCTGGTTCTCAATGGTGATGCTGAGGAGTAATGAAACTATTGATGTAATGAAGATTCCCGTACTAAGGATAACGAACATGACACGTGCAACACCGAGTGAGTGGGTTATTGCGGAATGGCCCAATGGTTCACTGGTGAGTAATTATTACCTATTGATTTATTATGAAAACGGGTCGCTGGCCTACTCAACAATAGGGAGCGGCATTACGCCAGTATCATTACCAAGTGGTGCGTATAGGTTTGATGTAATTACGGGTTCCGTGTATTACTCTGTCAACGAATACGTGATGCCTGGGTTGAACGTGACAGTGACCCTAACACCCTACTCAATGGTCATGAGTGAGTTAACAACGCATGCGTATAATTACATTACGAAGGTTCTCCCACTAGGCATGGGTTCAGGTCCTGAGGCGCTAATTAGTGCCTTGAGGATTGGTATTGGTACATTTATTGGGGTTATCATTGGCCTATTGGTAATAATGTCCATTGGTCTCGTAGGCATTACCGAGTACTCAATCAATATTAATAGGGAGCTAATTACATACTTAAGACTAAATCGAGTAAGTGTGTTGGGTATGATGACGCTGATTGACATGCCAGTTATAATTACGTACTTGATTTCCACGGCATTGGGGTTAATAACGGCTAATTATCTATGGCCTTTCACGGTTAAGGCAATGGGCTTAAGCATATTGAATCAACCGATTTACCTAATTACGGTGAGTAATTACTACCCATATGTAACCGCGTTCATTGCCATATCAGTACTATTAATAGTAATGCATTTAGCGATTAGGTTTAGGGTGGTGGGTATTGAGTGATGTTGGTATTAACGTGATTAGTGTCTCTAAGTCCTTTGGTGATCATGCTGTATTGAAAGACATAAGCATCGATGCGTTGCCTAACTCAATAACCTGCATAGCCGGGCCGAGTGGTAGTGGTAAATCAACACTGCTGAGAATAGTGGCTGGCTACCTAAGGCCTGACTCTGGTAGGGTGTTGATAAATGGCGTTGATATCTATGAGGACTCGAGAGCCAGTGAGGTAATCAACCTAGTCTCCTACGTGCCGCAGGACGACTTATTGGTGAGTGGCTTGACGATTAGGGAGAACCTTAGGCTAGCCCTTAGGGTTCAGGGACTTAGTAATAGGGACGTTGAGGAGAGGATTAGGTGGATCAGTGGGTTGTTGGGTATTGAGCATGTTCTTGATAAGAGACCTGGGCAGATGAGTGGTGGTGAGAGGAGGAGGGCTTCGATAGCTATTGCACTTGCTAGGAATCACGAGTTCCTCATCATGGATGAACCAACGAATAGCCTTGATAGGACTAACGTGGACCTGTTAATTAGGGTTCTTAGGGAGGAGGCTGGCTTGGGTAGGGTTGTTCTCGTTGCTACTCATGACCAGTACCTAATTAGGAATTCAGATAGGCTTTATATGATTAGGGCTGGTGAATTAACTAATGAGTTTTAGGGCTGTGTATAGGCCCACAGAGTCCTGCTTGAGTAAAGCAAGTCATCATTAGCCAGGGTATTAAGTAGGTAATTACTGGGTATGCTAACCATGCTATAACCCGAACCGTACAGGAAACCTACTCTTACGTTTCTTTCAGTGAGTATGAGGAGACCTGGTGGTGATTCACCATGGAGTAGGTATATTGTTGGATCGGAGGAGTTAATACCACTCATGAATCTTATCATTGGGTTATAACTAATTGATGCATATAGGGTCGTGTTACTCGGTATTAGGTTATTAATGGCTTTGAATTCATCGTAATCTATTATTCTATAAACCGTGAGTGTTGATGATGTTGGTAATGAATACGTGAAGAGCGTTAATAAGGTGAATAAGGGTAATGAAATTAACAGGATTGCAGTAAGCAAATAGGCAATGGCACTTATGGAAGGCCTACGCCTTAGCATTACGGTTATTATCAACGCCGTTGGTATTAGTAGAAAGGGCATTATGAAGTCCAGGGATTTAGAGAGGAAGAGTAGTTCCATTGGGTTATTACCCATGAGTAACACGTAGAGTAGTATGGCGAGTGAGATTATTGTTAGCATAGTGATTACGGGTTTCCTAAACCCATAGAGCGTGAGGTAGAGCGTGGCGAGGAGTATTGGCAGTATATAAGGTATTGATGATAGTACTACCGCCTTATTAAAGCCCTCGAGTACGTAAGGCAGGAACTTACCCAGTGAGAACATGGCTATTAGGGTAATGGCTATGAGGGTGAGGACAGTATAAATCACAATGCGCGATCCCCTACGCATGGCTACGTAATCAATGAGAAGAAGTGCTATTAGGATTGGTGTTGAGATTAGCCCCGGTGTTACAAAGCCAGTGACGCTGAATGCCCTTAGGTAATCCGTGTACCAGTAATAGGTGAGTAGGCCTAGGATTATGACAGTGACTAATAGGTAAAGTCCGTGTTTAGTATTATTACCATTTAAGTAATTACTCACTAATATGGTTATTGCCATTATGAAGGAGTAGGCCAATGCCATTAACAATGTGAAGTGGTGGGCGAAGAGTATTGCTATGAATGACAATACCACAACCACAAGGTTCTGCCTAAAGTGTTTATTATCCATTAATGCCATGTACGTAGCCAGTATATAGGCATAGAATGGGTATTGAGCCGCTGTTTCCTTCATTACCGAGACATCAACGAGGAGCTTAACACTGGTTACCGCGAATAATAGGCCCGTGATTAGCGTTACCGTATTACTTCCTGTTAACCGCCTTGTAAATGATATGAAGGGTAGTATGGATAGGGAGGCCAGTATGTTCACGATATAAAATGACTGCAAGGGCTTTAGATCAAGCACTGATTGTGATAGTGTGAGTAATAGGTTTACAGTGGGCCATTGGTAATTGTAACTGACCATTGATGGGTTTGGTGATGGGCCAAAGAGGTAGCCAGTCCTCAATAGGGTTTCTGAGTGAGCTATGTGGACCCAGGAATCAGGTATGTATGGTAAGCCATTGATAATATAGTTAAGTAGCACTAATGATGTGAGTATTGTAAGGGGTGCAATTACCGACGCTATTCCAATTACTTCTCTATCTTCCTCCATACCAGCTCCTTATTCCATAGATTCCTAATGGAGGCTACCACGAGTATTACCTGGGTGGTTATCCAGGTTCTGAAGAACCTAATCGCTAATAATACCATGCCAATCAGAATTAACACGATTGGTATTATGGCCCCATGCATTGCGGAGATTATTACAAGGACGAATCCAATAACGAAAAGCCAGGGATTAATGAGGTGTAGGTATGACTCATAAAGCATTATTTGCCTATAGTCCCTGGGTAGTTCCTTACCATTAGTAACCATGTACTTTAGAATCCTCAAGAAATGCTGAATCAAGTGCTGAGCCCTCCTAATCCTCCACATCCAATAGCCCTTGCTCGGCACATACTCAATACACCTAACATTCTCGGGGATAATGGCCCTATAACCCAACATTGATATTAAACCAGCCGTGTGACTATCATCAGCACCCACATCCATTGGGAAACCACCAATCTTCTCAAGTAAATCTCTCCTGTATGCGGCTAGTTCCCCGTGGAATATTGCCGAGGAGAACTTCCTACTCTCGGCAATCCTAAGTAATCCATAGTAACTCCTATACTCGGCCTCGACATCCTTATCAGTCCTTGGTATCTTATTACAGGAGACTGCCCCAACACCATCAGTCATTAACCAAGTAACGGCATTCCTAAGAGAGTCTTGGGTCCATGCTGAGTCAGCATCAGTAATCACGATTATATCACCCTTCGCATACTTCAATGCCGTGTTTAACGCATGCATCTTACCCATTCGAGCACCCTCCTCAATAACCCTAACATTAATACCGTCATGACCCTTAATCCACTCATGAATTAACTCAACGGTTCTGTCGGTACTCCCTGAATCGACAATAATGACCTCAAACCTATCCCTAGGGTAGTCCTGGGAGTAAACATTATTGAGTTTCTGGATTATTGCCTTGGCCTCATTATACGTTGGTATTATGACGGATACTAATGGTGGATCAACACTTAACTCGGTTTTATCGCCTGATCTCTTATTTGACCTTAACCAGCCCAGCGCTACTACGTAGTAAATGCTTGGTGTAAGGAAATGCATGGTTATGAATGCAATGCCTAGCTCCTCGATTAATACTAATAGGGTCATCATAGCCCATTCACTAGTAACATGTGTATTACTTACTTATATAAATATGTATTATTAAAATATTACTATCGTCTAAACCGAGATGCATATGGCACGTTCACCGAGTGCCTTGCACATTGGTTCCATGAATAATGCCTGCCCTATCACTATTGTCTCTTCCTTATCGATGTCCTTAATCCTCAATGGTATTAAATACTTAATAATGCTCAGTATGTCTGCATAGTCACCACCACCAATGAGCCTAATGCCCAAATTCTCAATTCTGCCTAGTATCTCATCAATCATGTTGAAGTAATTATCCTTATCAAGCAGGTAATTAGTGACTTCACCATCCCTACTCATAGAAATAACTTCCACCCTTGGAATCCTTGTTAATAACTCAGCCGTTAGGTAAACAAACACCTCCCCAATTTTATCGGCAAAGGTGGAATTCGATGCATAGGACAGTAGGACAATTGGCCCCATTAACCCCTGACTCTGCATTAATTTAATGGTTAATCTATTTAATTTGGCGCTCTTCTTCCAATGAATTCTCCTAATTGGGTCACCAGGTATGTACTCCCTAACCTCCTGAACATTCTCCATACCCAATGATGACATTGACTGAGCCAGAAAACCCCTTACGGCCTCAACAGCCGCCCTCGCCCTAGGAATCACAGTAATGCGCGGATGTCTAATAACCCTAGCAACCCTAATAATCCCTGCCTCATCAATAAGCGTAAGCATGAGCCTAGGCCTCTTCACACCACCGAGTCTATACCTGGCAATTATATTGACGGTACCCTCCCCATCAATACGCAGTTCACTTGGGCTTATAGTTAAGTTCCTCGGGGCCTTAATTCTCACTGTGGCCCTTAACCTAGGCCTTGTAACTATTGTAAGTGGGTATGCGAGTTCAGTACCGGCGTTAGTCCTTAATTCCTTGCCCGGCCTTAACTCTATATTGACCGTGTGGAATCTAATGAAACTCAGCAGGGACTTAATTAATAGGTATAGTGTTGGTACGGCCAGTGATACCGCCACGTAGATCTTTAGGAGGAGTAGTGCTATTGATATTGATGCTGTAAGTGATGATGCATAGAGCCACCAGGGCTTGTCATTACCTGTCCTAAGTGCTTTGTCGAGGGCAAGTGTGGATATTGATGTAAGCGCTATATTAATGGGCGTTGTCACTATTGAGTTCAATGCGATTAATGCAAGGGATATGGGTATTGGGTATCTATCCCAATAAAGCCATGTTATTATGGTCATTACAACGAATAATGAGAAAAGTGGTATATTACCTATGGAGGCTATGGCTGATACTACGGGTATAGTAGTTACGAATATGCGAACCCAATCAGTAATTACTCTCTTATTCATACCTTTACCTGGGTCTCTATATAATGTGGGACTGGCACCTTACCTATTGCGTCGTCAATTATGTTCATGGGTGTTACGGAACCCCTATACTCAGGCCTTAGGAGTATCCTGTGCATTAGTGTTGAGTAGGCAGCGACCTTAACATCATCAGGCAATACATAATCCCTACCATCAAGGTATGCAAGAGCCCTTGAGATCTTAAATAGGCTTATTGGAGCCCTCGTACTTAGCGTCACCTGCACTCTTGGGTCCCTCCTTATCTCCCTGATTATGCCCATCATGTAATTAAGCACTGAGTCATCGACATACACATTCCTTACTTCATTAATTATCCTCATCATATCATTGGCATTGGTAATGTTGCCCAGCGTCATCATCTCACGTTCTATCTTATCTATCTCCCTAACCAGCGCCATCTCCTCCTCATCACTGACGTAACTAATGTATATACTTGACACGAACCTATCAAGTATAACCAACGGCAATTGCTGGGAGTAACCAAGTTCAACCTCTATGACATTCATTGTTGCCACTATTATATGGGGCCTGGGTAGCTCAAGTGGCACGCCATCAATTGTTATCTGTCTCTCCTGCATTGCCTCAATGAGCGCCGATAGGGTTCTCGGGGGCGCCCTATTTATTTCATCAAGCAGTACCACATTTGCGAATATTGGGCCTTTAACAAGTCTTGGTTCTGTATTTGGCGTATAAATCATGAAACCAAGTATGTCGGATGGCAGGGTCTCGTTTGTTACCTGAACCCTCTTAAACACGCCCCCAATTGTCAATGCGATGGTCTTCGCCAGTGTGGTTTTTCCGGAACCCACGGGACCGAGCAGTAGGGTATGACCCTCACTGAGTAGTGTGGCTAGGAGTATCCTGACGGCTTGTTCATTACCAATGAATACCCTTGATATATTATCCCTAATGCGCTTAACGGTATCAATTCCTCTAAAGCCCATACTGGCTACATTCAAACTACCTTTTTATTAATAATACTACTATCATAAGTATTACCGGCGCTAGAATCAGTAGGTAATTAACTGGGTATGTGGATGCGTAGGCATATGCCGTAAGTAACCAGGCCTTGGCAATACCCTGTGGATTCTCAATCAATGCACCCTCGAAGTATACCGCAGAACCATTACTGCATAATTCCCTGAGGAAGGCCTCATTATTTGCCTCATTAATTAATGAGTTCATGAGCATCCCCGGGCTTGAAATGAGGATTACATAACCCCTACCAATGGATATGGCAACTATGACTGGGAATGAACCCGTTAGGTTACCGGCAATACTAAAGCGACTTGTTTCTGCAATAACCACAGCATTGGGGTCGCCTATATCGATCACCGTGGCATTATCCAGCGCCAGCACACCCTGATTCATTGATATTAATGGGTTACTCACCACAAACGCCAGTGGGAACTCCTCATTAATCACATTGAGTATTGGGTCCCTAATCATGAGGTTCGTGAACCTACTCCCAACACCCAACTCACTTAGTAATTGATTGCTAGCCTCCACATTACCGTCAATTACAACTAACCTACCGCCACTAACCACATAGTTAAGTAATGATGATATTAAGGACCTACTTAGGTTTGTTTCTGGGGTTATGAAGATGGAGGTGATACCACTGAGGTTGCTCGGTAGGGCATAGACGGGTTTTAGGCATATTGAGGCTGCTGTTGAGTAACCATCCCAATAGGAGTTGTATGCATCGAAGGGTGTTAGTGAGGGTCCTAGGGCTATGGCTATGAAAATAAAGGTGAGAATTACCACTGATATTGGAATCCACTTCATTGTGTGAATCGCCTCGCTAAATCCCAGGCGGTATTTACATCATTGTCTGTGGGTACGTATGGTGAATACAAGGCGTACTCCGTCAGTTTAACGAGGGATGCGAGCACCGTGTAATCATCATCACCCAACTTACCAGTCATGGCGCTTAGGTACTCCCTGAGCGTATCCGTACTTCTCAATTTAATCCCAGTTTTTTTGCTTACCACGTAAATTGCACTAGCCATTGCACTGACAATCTCCTTAACACTATCAATGTTTATCTTACCAACCGGTACATTACTCATTATTTTCCTCTCCAACGCCTTAACCTCAGGCCTAGCCCTAATACTGAGTGGGATGGGATTAAGGGATTCTGACTCCCGTGGGTTAATAACCTCCTGTCTGCTGGTTATTGTTATCATACCTGAACGCACAAGTAGGAAGAGCAGTATTGCGAGGGCTATGGGTATTACGACCTCGATTGGGTTTATTACGAAGATACCGTAGGCATAGGGAGTACCTATTACTGGTGGATTTGTAACCACTGAAACAACTATGTAACGCCTACCCATGCTTAGGGATGCTGGTATTGATAATGAGACTGTGAAGTTAGGGCCTGGCGCACTGATGTTCATCGCCTCATTACCGAGATATATCGTAAGTGTTAGGTTGTTGATCCAGGGAGTTACATGTATGGTCACTGGTACTGACAAGCCAGCAATCGCCACATTACTTGCCGTTACTGTTGCATTAATTATTATTGGGGATACCGCAATGGTGCCGTTGAAGTAGGCGGGTGAGTATGAATTAATGGGTGGTGCGTAAACCATGAGTGAGTAATTACCGGGTGTCATGTTGGTTGTGCCTACCGATGCGTAAAACCTATTGTTTATGGCGTACGTACTTACATTAAACCCATTAATACTAATAATTACCTGCCTAAGTGGGGGTCCATTCACATAACCACTAATGTTTATTGCGCTACCCCACGTCACCTGCTTAGTATAATTAACAATGAGTTGCGTTGAGTTGAAGTTAATGATTATGGGAGCCACCGCCCTAGAGGGTAGGAAGTTACTTCCTGGTGTTGGGTTGTATAGCGCGGTCACGTTTGTTATATTCATGTAAATCTGCGGTATTACAAAGCTCAGTGAGTAATGACCAGCTGCATTTGTTATTGCATAACCAACCTGGTTATTGCCTATGTATATGGTCACGGTGGCGTTCGGTATTGGCGTTCCATTTACCATAGTCAGCACTCCCTGGGTAATAACATCCTCACCAATGACCACCGGGTTTGGTGAGACTGCTATTGTTAACTCAGTCCCTGTATAATTACTGGCTATTATGCCTAGAAAAGTATTATTGAGATTGACTAGGTACTGCCTAATTGATTGGATTGTGCCAATCACCTGCCCAGTACTGTTAGGAGCAACACTACTGATTATGTTCGCTATGGTGTTTAACTCATTATTCGCCTCACTATCGAGTAGTAAACCCTCAAGGGCGAGGCTCCTAGCACCACTGTAGTTGCCCATTGATATTAGGCTAAGGGACTCGGAGTAAATACTACCTAACTCAGATAGGTAATTAGTGAGTTGTGACTCGTAGGAATGTAACTGGCTTAATGCAGGCATAGCCCTTACTGCCCCGGAAGCACCTAGGGCCTTAAGGAGACTCAGCGCGTCCGTGTAGTTGCTTATTGCATTCAATTCAAGGGCCTCTATGAATAGGTTTGTGACGCCCTGCACATCAACAGACAACTTCTCATTAAGTGGATTCATTATCGATAATGATTGCCACCTAATCATGTGGCCTAGGTAAGTAATGGCAATTATGAAGAGGAGCCCAATCAATGCGAGGTAAATAACCCTCATAGTACTGGCACACCCAGTATTTCAAGTATCCTAATTATTGCGAAGTAGAGGAATATAGCAACCAATACCACAGTGATTACTGTGGATACCCTACGCATACCAGGCGGTAGTGGGTGGGCAGTCACTATGGTCACTAGGTAGACCAGGATAATCAGTGAAATGTATATGGCAATGTCACCAACACCCAAGTATGCCAGGAATGCGATGATCACCGCGTAAAGCATTAACTGCGTTATTAGTAGTTGCTTAAGCACCACGACCAAGCACCCTAAGCCTAACCACTAAATCCCTGCCCCTGACTTCCTCGGACTCGATCATGACCGGTGAGTTAAGGGATTCAGCAATCACTGCAGCGACTAATGAAGCTGTTGGTGAACCAATAATGGACCTTGTTAATTCATTACCGTAAAGCTCACCAACCCTCGAATCCCTGACAACCACAGTAATGCCATTATCACTGATGGTAGTCACTATACCTCTAGCCACGGTTAGGTGATTAACAAGGCAATTGGTTAGGCTTGTGGAGGCATCACCACCTATTGCACCAGCACCCATGCACTTAGTAACTGCCGCGGAGCCTGGTGTGTAGAGCAGTAGGCCGGTCTCGCCTTCTGCACCGTACTTAACGGCGAATCCCCTGGGCAACCTAATGCTGGGTGGTATGGGCTTAACCAGTGGTACTAGTGCCATGGTGACCCCGAACTCCGTGGTATTACTGGGCATATAAATGGCCCTATTAGCCACCCCAAGGCTCTCAAGCAATACACTAACATTCACCCAACCAGTCCTGGCAAGCTCCAATTGAGTCCTCTCCAGCGCTCCCTCACCCCACGCGGCCAATAGGCCCATTATGATCACCGATATGCCGAGGACAAGGACTGGTGTTGAGTCAAGGATCAAGTAACCAATCACTGTTAGCCCAGCACCAAGTATCAACAGTGATATGCCTAGGTCACTGTTTATCCCTGGCACCTATCCTCACCTGCCTCGAATGCTCTGGCCTTCCTAACCAGGGCAACCGTGAGTAGGGCAATTGTTATGATATTCGTAGAAATCACAATAGGCACAAACCTAATACCCCATGGTGTGTAATTAAGTAGTAAGCCAATTAGGGGAACAACGGCTAGGCTAAGTCCTATGGACAGGGCAAGTCTCTCCAACGGACTCAACTCATCACCCCTTGGGTACAGAGCCTCAACAAGTGCGTAGCCTGGCATGAAGAGTATCATCAATGCCCCAAGGCCATACCTAAGGTAGATGAGGGGACCCGATGCTATTAGCAATACCGCAACCACGGAGGAAATAACAAGGACCAGGGATACCCAGTACCAAATACCCTCGATACTAAAGACATAAGCAACAGCGTTGCGCGGGACACCCTCCAGTTCCAGTTCCCCATTCTTCCACATCATCATTACCTCATAGGCAACAACGCCCTGCGATAAGCCCAAGTCCCTTGAAACAACACTAACCAATTCACTGACACTGGAGCACTGGTTAGCGCCTAGGGCCTTCCTGATGGCCTTCTTTACATCACTATTATCCACTGGGCATCACCTGCGTGACATTGATCCACAACTGCACGTAATTACCCGTGTACGTAAGCGTTAAATTACCTGGGTCGTACATCCAAAGCTCCCCAATCAACCTATACGAGCCAGTGGAGTTTAGGCTAAACGTTAGTGGTTCGATCCAAGTCCCATTATTCGCCAAAACCCTCTGGAAGACCATGACCGGTGTCTGGTTGAGTGGTGGTTCGGCGCTCGTGTTGCTTGTTATGAAGACCTTAACAATGAACCAGGTAGGGACACCCATGTGGTTATAGACATATATGTAGAGGTTAATTGGTTGTCCAATGATTACTGTGCTCGGGTAATCACCAAGCTTTCCAGTGGGGCCGAGGAGGGCTATTGCAGAGAAGGACTGGGTATAACTACTCACCACTGACTGGGCTGTTAGGAATACAATGAGTATTATGACAAGGGACAAGGCCACTGCGGCTACCTCCTCATTAAACAAAAACGTCCTACTCCTACCAGGGCCACCGCCCCTAACCCTATTACCACCCCTAACCCTAAGCCAGATAGAGCCTATGAATTCACGCCTCCACACGTAAAGCACCACGATTAGGGCTATTACAAGCACGATTACCAGGGCCTCAACTACCATATAAACCATGTGATGAAGACCAGTCCCAGGAAGCATTGATTGCGCATTGGTGACTATGCTATTTATGATTAACGAGGCATTACTCACCTGCCCCACGCTCTCAAGGTAGATGGCTTGATTCAATTCATTAATTAGAACCGTGGTGTTAACACCCAACCTACTCAACTCAACAATGTAGTGGTAAGCCATTAAGGCACTTGATTGCTGTGCATACGCCGTTATTCCCAATACCGCAAGCAACAGGATCAATATTAATGACCAACGGATCACTTAGCCAACCACCTGTAATGACCTGGCCTATTAAGCCACTGGAGCCCAGCAATCACTGGGTCCTTACCATGCCCAGCAATCCTAATGCCAACCACGTAGGCAACGAAGGATAGCCTCCTCATCACTGCCCCAAGTAGTGCCTCTATCACGGCGTCCCTAAGCATATTAATTAAGGCTCTTGACTTCACAATGAAGCCCATCCTCAAGTACATAATTGTGGCATTAAGCAATGCTCTCCTGAGTGGGTTCACCCTCCACCAGGAATTCACCCTAATGGCGAGTGACCTCACGTGGAGTAGGAAATGAAGGTCGACACCATTCACGTGACTCACCAGGAAATCCCTAACTAGGTCAATTACGTAATTATCAAGCATCAAACAAGAACTTCAGGGGGTGAAAATAAAGCTTTTCGCATAAATTATGACACAAATGGAGCCAGGAGAGGCCTAATGAAACCAGGTAATTGATCAAGCACAGACCTAGGTATTGGTCTCACAATGTATGTTATTAATAGCGCGAGGAGAAAAATAATCAATTGGTAGAGTGGCCAGGAACTTGTGATTAGTATGTAGGATAGAGCCACCGCGACCGAGAGCAATAGGTAGATTGCGGTATTCACAGCCAAGTGAGCAGCGCTTGGTCCCCTATCAATGGCTAGGTAGATGATTATGGAAACCATAGACCCGAGGTAGGAGGACAATATAACGGCGTAGAGACCAATACCACCATCAAAGGCCAGTAGGGATAATGATGATAAGACACTCGTGACTATGCCAATCCCGGAAATTACGAGGGCACTCCAACCCCTACCCAGTAACCAGTAATACGTCGTGTATATGGAAACCACGGAACTAAGCACCGCAGTACCGAACAGGGCAATACCATAGGGTATTGCGTCAATATAATTACCATGGACAATACCAATCAATGGCAGTAACGGCGCGAGTAATGCAGCGCCGAGGGCTAATATGCCGCTCACTGCGATGGCTGCTACCGCGTAATCACGGATCAAGTGATGCGTCTCACTTGCATTACTGCCAATTGCATGGGCTACCCTACTCCCAAAGACGTTAGTCACGGCACCACCCAGGGCAGTCACCGCACCAAGCATGTAAGTGACTAGGCTGTAGAGGGCTACGTAATTCGTGCCTATGAATAAGTAAATTATGTAGGTTATTGCGTAACCACCCACGGAACCCAGGTAACCAAGCAACCAATTCTGAATGCCAAGGTTTACGTAACCCCTCAAACCCCTCCTTATCAATGAAATTCCCCTCACTGGGTTCGGTATGTGCCTAACCAGGGACAGGTAGTAAATCAATGTGGCTAATTGACCAGTCACCATACCCAACTGTATTGCGTAAACATTCCTCATCACAAGCATCAACGCTATCTCAATACTCCTAAATGTTATGCTACCCAGCATACTGCCAATTCCCTGTGTTACTAATCTGCCAGTCATCCATAGGTATGCTGATAACGCGCCGTTAATGCCTGCCGTGATTACATAAACTGCATAAATAATGGTAAGACCCATATACTCACTGGGTATTTTACTGGCGAGGTATAGTGGCGTGGCGATTATTAGTGCTGCCGCGTAGAGTGTCGATATTGTTAGGGATATTGCGAGCAGGGCTGCGTAGTGATCACTAATGTCCAAACCCCTGGAATGCATCATTGCGCCCTCCCTGGCTATAGCCGCATCAACGCCGAGGGTCGGGAAGAACAAACCAATCATGCCAATCATGGCCATTAAAGTATTGTAATAACCATACTGGGTCAGGGGTATGTACCTGGTCAATACGATGACGTAGATCAATGCAAAGGTGTAATTAACCGCAGTGTATAGGTATCCAAATATCACACCACCAACTGGTGATTCCCTCATTATGCGAAGTCATCATTAGCAAGGCATAATTAAAGCATTATTCACAACAAGGATAATACCCATCACGTTTTACCCATGCCACTAATACTATAATTTATAAAGAATAGTGGTAAATCATTACATATGGATATAATTAGACTCATAGCCATTTTGGTAGCTGTAGCAATAGTAGTGGCATACATAGTAATTAATAATGTTCCCACTAATATCCATAATTACATAACACAACCAATCAGTATAGTCAACGATTCACTAAGCAAAATAAGCAGCAGCGTTATTACGCCCAATATAGAACTAAATACCCAGGGACTCTTAAGCGTGCTGAGCAGCATTAATAACGGCGCTGGATTACTTCATATGCACATACCAAGCGCACCAATGAATGTCACAGGAGGGCTCAGCTTTGAAGTACCCAAATTACCAACCAGCATAAACGGAACACTGGACATGAGCGTGCAACCATACAACGAACGAGCCATGACACTACTAATAACGAACCACCTCAACTGCACAGTAGTCATAAACAACATAACTGGGAATTACATAACCATGAACAGGCAATACACAGTCCCGCCACAGGGCACAGCCTCCATAGCACTGACAATAACTAACGCCCAAGCCCTCTACCAATCATACACGGCTGGCGAGGAGGCAATAACCATGAACCTGACAGCGTGTGGGGTGGGAATAACCACAGAGGGCATACTTGGTAAAACAACCAGTGTACAATTATCAATACCAAACCTGAGCGGCGGATACGTACGCATTGTAGTCAGGAATAATTATCCATTCATGGTAACCATATACAACATTACGGGCAGGTACATAACCCTAGTCAGCCCTGTGGAGGTACCACCAAACAGTACAGCAAGTGCGGAGTTCCACGTATGGAACTACACAGGCTTCTACGCCCTATACCAGGAGGGTGAGGAGGTGGTTAACGCATCCATGAACCTAGGCGGTACGGTGATCAGCGGCGAATTCATACTAAGCAGGGGAATTAACGCCACACCAATCAGCACAGGCGGTGTGTTGAGGGTCAACGTAGAAAACCCACTGAACACTGAGGTGATTATCTATGAATTACGAGGGCAATACATAGAACTGGCAAGCCCACCACAGGTGGTTCCACCTGGCTCCTCCTACATAACCATAAACGTGAGCAACTACCTCGGTCTCTACAGGGGCATTGCCATGGGTAATGAGGACGTACTAATAAAACTGGGCATCAACGGCATCAACCTGACTATGGTAACACCACTAAGCACAACAGCAGGTCTTAGCGACTTAAGGGGCGCCATACTGAGTATACCTGTCGAAAACCCAACGAGCCACGCAATAACCATATACAACATAACAAGCCCAATCCTACACCTAATGAACACCACGACAATACCGCCCATAGGAGAGACGGTGCTTAGGTTCCTCATGACCAACATAACCAACCCAGTGGGGAAAAACGTGACAATACTCCTGGGCATCATGGGCGTGAACCTAACAGAGGAGTTCACAATAGGCAGTACGGGGCTTGAACCAACGATCATAGAGATCCCCATCAAGAACCCACTCGGTGTACCCATGGAAATAATCAACATAACCAACCAATACGTACACCTTATGGCACCAGTCGAGATACCACCAAACAGCACTGGTATCCTCAGGCTCAGGGTAACCAATGCGAGCGCCCTTAACGAGTATGTCAATGTAACGGTCATGGTAGGCTCAACAATGGTCAGGCTGAGGGTGAGACCATGAGGATCAAGTACCCAATCACACTGGTGTACCTGGTCCTTGGGCTAGCCGTGGTGGCAACACCACTGTACTGGTGGACATACGACTTCGGCGGGCTACTCATAATTGGCACATCACCATTCCAATTCGTAATAACCCTCCTGGGAACGACCCTGGAGATCTCGGGCTTAATAACCGCAGTACTCGAGGCGTACAGGGCATACCTAATAATAACCCTGGCAAGAAACATATACCTAGTGACAATGAAGGATAAGCCGGTAAGGACCTACGCATTGACCTCACTATCAATACCATACCTCATCTACCCACTCATTATATACTACATAGCGAACTACGTATTTGGCGTGTACCACGTACCAGCGAAATACCCGCTGGTGCTCATGGACAGTGGAGTCATGGGTATGAATTACGGAGACACCAACATACTAATGACAATAACAATAACCCCACACCTAATATACTGGGTAGCCCTAGCCATAGGACTAATGGCAATACCAGCAGCCATAGAAACAAGAAGGCACAATAAGTCAAAGCAGGCAATAGGCAGTGAGGCAAGAAACCCAACGACACGTCCCCAGGGCAATATTTAAATAATGGCCATAACCCACTAAATTGTAATGTTTATACCACCCGAGGAGGCCCTGGGACTCATAAGGGACTTCCTGAACAACACCATCAATGTCGTCAGCCTGCAACTAATACAATCAACAAAGAAATTAGCCCTAAGACTCGGCGTTTGGTGGAGAATTGACCCACTACGAAGGGGTCTCCTCGAGGCGTCCATTCCATACCTAAGGCAAGGCCTCAGGTTCAAGTCACCGAAGGTCCTGGGAATGCTCAGGGAAGCGGTAATAGAGGCGCTAAGTCTCGTACTGATGAGAAAGGCGAAGTTCATAGCCTACCTAGTCGGCAGGAAACTGGTTGAGAGGCTTGATTGGGTCAGGGCTGTTGTTAGGAGGGTCCAGGACATAATCAACATGGGCCTAATGTGGCTGAACACACCAATAATATACAGACCAGAACTGGGCATGAACACGACAAACCCATGACAAGGCAGAGAAATAGCACTTTGAATACCAAAACCATTGAAAGGCCATTATCCATGATACTCACTGAATGGTTAACTGGCCCACTTAGGAATGGAAAGCAAGCAGTAATGACGACAATAGGGAGGGAAGCACAACGGCAATAACAAAACCAACAGGGAATTAACAAGAAAAACAATGGGAGGAACACAGACATGAGAAGAATCAAATTACCACTAGTCCCAAACCTCCAGGTCGAGTTCACCGATAGGGATTTGGCCCTTAGGCGTGTTGAGGAGTGGGTCGATAGGGGTATGAGGCTTGTGGAGGTGGTTTATGGTCCGGAGGGCTGTGGTAAGACTGCGTGGCTATTGCAGTCAATGGAGCTCCTTAGGGATTATGGCTTTGATGTGGTTTACGTAAATCCACTGAACGGTCAGGTCTACGCCGAGGTTGGGGTTAGGGACTTGAGGAATGAGCTTTTCAAGCTTGTCCAGGAGGCGATTAATCAAAACGCCCTGGCTAGGATAGCTTGGATCGCCTACAACGTGATTAATGAATTAATAAGGGTGAGGCGGGGCAGGGTGGCCATACTGGCTGATGACGTATTCCAAGTAATTGGGGTCAGGGAGTCGGCGATGTACGTTAAGGCGCTGCTAAACCTCATTGAGTACCCACCGGCTGAGTACGAGAGGGTGATAACCATAGTGACCACGAGTGAGGGTTTGTCGAGGAGGGAAATAGGCAGGCACACGTGGGCGCACCTAGACGTAATGTGGAACATGGCGAGGGAGAGCTTTAAACAACTATACAGTCAATTACCCAGCGGTAAGTTAGGCCTTGAGGAGGCCTGGAGAATAACCGGTGGAAACCCAAGAATGTTGGGTGAATTAATCACAAAGGGCTGGAACACCAAGGAAGTAGTCAACTGGCTAATGGATTCCAAAACCATTACGCAAAGCTTCATAAACAAATGGCGCAACTGGCTCGAGAAAGCCATCGAAAACCCAGACACCCTATGGGCCAACGCACCCGAGGAACTAATAAACGAACTAACCGAACGCAACCTAATAATCCACCCACTACCAAGCAGAGACTCAATAACCTGGATAGACCAACCACCACCAGAGAAAGACCTCGAGCTCGGTATTGGTAAGTACGTCGCTTGGCAAACACCACTGCATAGAGAGGCCGTGAGAAGGACGCTTCAGGAATTAACATGAGCAAGGATTAATAACCCAGGCCTAATCATCAAGGTAGCCAGCATGAGCGTAGTGTCCATCGAGGTTCCAAGGACACTATACGAGGAGACCATGAAGAAGGGGGTCGATGTAAATGAATTGGCGATAGACACATTGATCAAGGCCCTAAACCTAGACCCAGAAACAACCGCAAGGGCCAGGCTGGAACTAGCCACTAAATACCTAAAAATACCTAAACGAGGGCAGGGAACTCATAGACAAGGACCCGGTCCAGGCCAGCGAGAAACTCTACAAGGCAGCCGAGGAGGTCGTTAGGGCGTTGACGCAGCACTACGGCATCAAGGACATGCTGGCTAGAGTCGAGGAAAGAGGAAGGTGGACAGTGACTGACCTGGAGAAGGCGGTCATGGGACACCGCGAACCACCTACACGTGTGGGGATTCCACGAGGCGAAGCTAAACGCCGAAGACATCAACGACAGACTACCAGACATAGAGAAAATGATACAGGAGGCACAGAGGGTATTGGACAGTGAAGGTAGGGGTCTAAAATCATAGCATTGGCGAGAGAATGAGGATAATACACGTAGCACCCTTCTACTACCCCGTGATCGGCGGCGTTGAGGACGTGGTTAAGCACATAGCCGAACACATGGCTGGCAAGGGTCATGAGGTCTATGTGGTGACCTACAATAGGCTTAGGGTAGGCTGCATCGGCTCATTGCCCAGGGAGGAGACTATAAACGGCGTCAGGGTAATCAGGCTTAGGCCAGGCATAACCTGGAGCCACGGAACCTACAGCCCAGAACTACCCCAGGTCATAAAGTCACTAAAGCCAGACATAGTCCACGTGCACGTCTGGAGGCACCCACATGTATTTCAAGTAGCTAAACTTAAGCGACAGCTTAGATTTAAAGCCATACTACATGGCCATATGCCTTTTTATCCTATCTTTAAAGTAGGCCCAGTTACATGGGGTTATTACCAACTTGTTGATACTTTCTTTAATAATACCTTGAAATATTACGATGAATATATAGCATTAATACCATTAGAAAAAGATATAGTTATAAATAAGCTACATGTAGATGGAGATAAAGTGGCAATAATACCAAACGGTATAGAGTATGTACCAAAAACTGATGTCGATAAAAATCAAGATCAAATATTGTACCTAGGCAGAATAAGTAAGGATAAGAATGTATCATTATTGATTAAATCAATGATATACCTTAAAGGTAAAGCAAGATTAGTACTAGCAGGGCCTGATGAAGGAATTCTTAGATCTTTATACCAATTCGCAGTAAGGCACAACATCAGGATATCATATTTAGGAGTTGTTAGTGATGAGGAAAAGTATAAGCTCTACTTATCATCAAGGATATTTGCATTCCCATCAAAGTATGATGCAATGCCGGTAACGTTGCTGGAAGTGGCATCAACGGGCACTCCCTCTGTAATAACGGGATGGGGAGGTCAAATATACACAGCACCACCAGGAAGAGCAAGCTTATGGGCTCCACCAAAGCCTAAGGAATACGCTGGGGCAATCTTAAGTCTGATAACAGATGAGGATTTTTATAAGAAGTTAAGTAGTAAAGCCAAAGAATGGGCACAATACTTCCTGTGGAGAAAAATTTTACAAATATACGAAAAACTGTATGAGGGCCTGATGTGAAGATCATTCATATACATCACCATTACTCGCCTATAACTGGAGGTATCGAAAACGTGGTTAAGGCCTTGACTGAGGGTAGGATCGAGGTAATACCAAACGGCGTTGAGGAGGACAGATGCGACGTTAATAGTAACGCCAAGGCTAATAACCAAGTCCTCTACCTGGGCAAGATAAGCAAGTCAAAGAACATAAACCTACTCATCAAGGCAATGAATTACGTAACTAAGGAAATGAAGAGCGCCAAGTTAATCCTGGCAGGGCCAGACGAAGGCTTAATCCACGACATACTAAACTACGCAGAGAGACACGGCATAAACACGCAGTACATGGGCGAGGTGAGTGAGGAGCTGAAGCATAAGCTGTACCTGGAAAGCACAATCTACGCGCTGCCATCACTATACGAACCATTCGGAATAACACTACTTGAGGCTGGAATCCACGGAACACCATCAACAATAACGGGAAACGGAGGACAAGCAGAGGCCGCACCACCAAATCTGGCGAGCCTATGGGCAGAGCCCAAGCCGGAGAAATACGGAGAAGCCATAACCACATTATTAACCGATGAGGAATTAAGGAAGAAGCTCAAAACCCAAGCCAAGGAATGGGCGCAAAAACACTTATGGAATAAAGTACTACCCAGGTACGAGGAACTCTACAATAAGCTTATCAGCAATGAATAGACTAACCGTATTCCTACTGCATGCACTATCTGGACGTTTATTACTTGAATTAAGGGAGATGAACATGAAAATTAATAGGGCACTTCACGAGATAAGGGATGCCTTAGAGGGGAAAGTGCAACCAATAAGTGCTAAAAGATTGCCCCTAGTCACAATCTGTATACCAACGAGAAATGAGGAACACTTCATAGGACAGGCACTCTTTGCAATACAGAGAATTAATGTATATCCCAGGTATGAAGTCATCGTAGTTGATAATTTATCGAGTGATAGGACAAGAGATATAGCAAAAACGTTCGGCGCGAAAATTATTGAAAATACTCACGTAGGTAAATTAGGCCTATCTAGGCACATGTGCTCGCTGGAGGCGGGGGGTGAAATAATAGTACAAATTGATGCGGATACTGTACTAACACCATTCATACTTTATAGAACAGTGATCAACTTAATGAAACAGAAGCTTGGTATCTATCATGTTTCGCATTACTACTATGATGCTTATAATTTGGCAGCTCATTATTACGATAAATACTTCAGGAAACCGTATAAAACAACGGGGCACTTCATAGCTTACACTCGCGAATTGTATGATTACGTTCAATTTGATGTAAATGCGGCATTAGCAACGGAAGACTACAAATTTGGCGAAGACGTCTATAGGAGATTTGGTTCAAAGATTTTCAAATTCGATACAAACGAGACAGTATTAGTAAGCGCCAGAGGCTACAAACGTAGAGGATTACTAAGGGAGCTCAACTATCTTCTAAGAGAGACATAAAGTGCATAAAACACTATGAAGATAGTCCACGTTCATCACCACTACTGGCCCGTGGTTGGCGGCTTAGAGAATGTGGTTAAGGCCCTGGCTGAGGGCATGGCTAAGCTTAGGCATGAAGTCCACGTGATAACGAGCCAATACGGAGCCGAGAACAGACCCAGGGAGGAGGTTATTAACGGCGTCCATATTCATAGGGTTAAGGCGGTTAGGCTAGGTTACCCAGACTTAACCTACCCACTGAAGGTGCCTAGAGACCTTTTGAGGAATGCTGATGTTGTTCATGGGCATAGCCAAAACAGCCTATTCACAGTCAAGGTCGTCGAGGAAGCCAAGAAGCTTGGCATAAAGACTATGATGCATTTCATGGCTGTAGACGCCTTGAGGGATCACCCAAACGCACTGGTCCGGTTGTTAGGTCCTAAGTACTCAAATACCATGCTTAAAAGGGCATTAGGCATTGCCGATGTGCGGTTGGCACGTAGCCTCAGGGATAAGGCACTGATTGAGGGTAGGTTTGGTGTAAATGTGGAATACGTGCCTGATGGAGTTCCCAGGTGGTTTATAGAGCGTGATTATCTTGGCGACGCGTTTAGGAGTAAATACGGTATAAATGGTGATTACGTGCTCTACGTGGGTAGGTTACACCCATTGAAGGGCGTTGACGTGTTAATAAAGGCGATGAGTTTGGTGATAAATAAGATCGACTTAAGGCTTGTCATTGTAGGGCCTGGTGAGCGGAGACCATACATGGAGTTGGCGCGCAGGGTTGGCGTTGATAAGCACGTGTTCTTCCTAGGCTTCATAAGTGAGGAGGATAAGGTTGGGGCCATCGATGGTTCTATAGGTGTTGTTTTACCGAGCATAAGCAATTATGTGGAGGTCTACCCAATGATAATAACAGAGGCCTGGGCCAGGGCTAAGCCGATAATAGCGACAATGGTTGGCGGCGTACTATACAGGGTAAAGCACATGACAAATGGACTTCTCGTATCGCCTAGGAACCCAGCGGCGCTCGCAGAGGCCATAGTAACACTAGCAGAGGACAAAGAATTAGGCAGGAGATTGGGGGCTGAGGGTAGGAAGTCCGTGCTCACCTGGGACGAGATAGTGAATAAACTATTAAGCATATACTCGGGTGGGTAACGGAATGGGCGAGACAATACTAATCACTGGCGGGGCTGGGTTCATAGGTAGCCACATGGTGGATAGGTTAGTCAACGAGGGCTTCAAGGTCAGGGTAATCGACAACCTAAGTAGCGGCAGGCTGGAAAACCTGAAGCACCTCGGCACCTCAATAGAGGCCATGATTGGTGACTTGAAGAAACCAGAGGACGCACTCAAGGCAGTAGACGGGGTGGATGCAGTCTTCCACTTCGCTGCGAATCCGGAGGTTAGGGTAAGCACCACAAACCCGGAGACCCACTTCAACGAGAATGTGGTGGCCACATTCAACCTACTTGAGGCAATGAGGAGGAGAGGCGTTAAGGAGTTGGTCTTCGCGTCCTCAAGCTCGGTCTACGGCGAACCAAGCGAAATACCAGTCGGTGAGGACGCGCCGATTAGGCCGGTCTCGGTGTACGGAGCAAGCAAGGCGGCTTGCGAAAACCTAATACACGCCTACACGAGACTCTACGGCATTAGGGCCGTGGTGCTCAGGTACGCCAATGTCGTTGGACCAAGGCTAAGACACGGCGTCGTCTGGGACTTCATGAACAAGCTCAGGACTAACCCAAGGGAGCTTGAGGTGCTTGGCAACGGTACCCAGGTCAGGAGTTACATATACATTGATGATGCCGTGGAGGCGACAATACTGGCCTGGAGAAAGGCTAGTGATGCATTCAATGTCTTTAACGTCGCGTCAGAGGATTGGATAACCGTAGACGAGGTGGCTAAGATAGTCATCGAGACCATGGGGCTCAAGGACGTGAAAATAATCCATAAACCAGTCGCGCATGGAGTTGGCTGGCTAGGTGACGTAAAGAAAATAGCACTTAAAATAGAGAGGTTAAAGGCATTAGGCTTCAAACCGAAATTAAATAGCGCACAGGCTGTTAAGGAAACCGTTCTGGGCATGATGTAGGGTATGGCTTTAATAAACCTACTTAATGAATTGTTGAATCAAGCAATTGTTAGGTATGCAATAGTCATGTACATCATATGGTTAATACTTCCCTTACTTTCGTTAACAGATAGGAAGAACTTCCGTCTAACCAGCATTAACGCCGCAAGAACCGCGGTAATACTATTAATAATGTATGTTATTAGCTCGGTATTAATAATACTCGTGGGATTCAAGATATACTTCCCCTACGTGAATTCTATTTTTCTCACATTGACTACTTGGCTAATTCTGCAGAGTAAAAATGAGAATAAAGAGTTGCCCCTAATGTTACTCGTCTTAATGTTAATTTTAATTCCGTACACTGTAGTTATGATCTACGACTCATACCCATTGGGTGATGATGTTAGGTTTACGGTGGGGTTTGCAGCGGCAATAGCCCATGATGGCAGATGGATACCTCTTAAGTATAACGAAAATGATTATTACCAACCGTTCGATGCCGAACCAGCACTAACGTACATGTTGCTCTCAACCATGGGAGTTCCCCTTAAGGATATACCGATCTACTACTTGTTGCTTAAGTATAGCTTATTTCTCATTTACGTACTAAGCATTTACTTCATAACCTATAGGCTAACTAATAGTAAAGGGACTGCGCAGTTGGCGTTGCTTCTTTTCTCTATAACACCACCATTGTCGTTGACTCAAATAGTTGCTCAGGGCGTATCAATTGTGCTAGCACTATTAACATTAACAGCAATAATCAATCAACAATTAAATAATACCAACAACATATGGGTAGTGATTTTAGTATTTGCAGTAAGCGGTGTGATATTTCACGCAACATATCCATTGGTGATTGCGGCATACTTACTACCATTACTATTGATTAAAGGAGATGCTGTAATACGCCTTGGTCGTAATAGAGCCGGGAATTACCTGGCAATAATAATGGCGATAAGTATTGCATACTGGGTATTCACCTTCGCGGGAATTGCTGTATTCAGCGGCTTGCCGATGTCGATAGTGCAATTCATAAACTTCTTGGCAGGTGCTTTTAAGCCGTACGCAACGGCTTGGCAACCGTGGTATGGACCCGGCCTTAACCAATATTTAGTATCGTGGACGCTAGTACCGGCAATAGCAGCATCAGCAATTACGTACTTTATAATTAAGAAAATGACCAGGATTGGTAACTTACCGGAGAATAACAATAGGTATCTGGTAGTACTTGGTCTATTAGGGCTTTTAGGTATAGTTCTGAACTTCATAGCAAGGCAATCCACATGGCTAGGCGGAAGATACTTTTACTGGCTTTACCTACTGCTACTTCCACTTGTCTCTTACTTCATCATAATGACGTTCAGAGACAGAATTATTAGTACCCTATTAGTTATCGCATTGATCGCAATATTAGGCTTCTATGGTGTTCAAGATCCTACGCACTCAGCCAATACATTCATAACGGGCATAGGATGGGCTAATAACTTATCATGGAAAGTGTCCTGGGTTATAGCACCCTTATTAAGCGGCAACATGCCCACGATACTAGACCCAAGAATAGGAACCCCACTATTCGCAATCAATTTCATACTCAATAAACCGCCACCCCCAGCCCCGCGGACTGGGTATCCAGCACTAATAATCATCGGAAACGATAATATAGGGGCAAGAATATACGAACCCACTAACAGTACGAGTGTAGTAATATCACTCAATTTCTACAAAGCCTACATTACCCGATTAGGATGAGAATTTTATATGTTTCTCACGGCGACGTATTCAGTAGGCATGAGTTGGGGTTTCTGGCTGCCTAATATGCACGGCAGTCTTTATCTGCAATATTAGTGTTTGTTGTTCTGTACCTATATCCAAAGGGAAATAATGATGTAAGTAAGTACCTAATCTATCATAATATGCATAACAGCCCTATTAACGCTAATAACTCCAGGAATACTCGAATCAAGAAGGCAGGTTTTAGAATATGCTCTTAACTTCTCTGAATTTGTTAAATCATTATCTCCGCCTAAAAAGGTTAATTACTTAGGCTATATGTTCATAAGTATATTTACTACTGATCACGTGGCATATGTATTCAATTAATATAAGATCATCATCTCTATGAGCGAGACTACTAAGAAGAATGTAGTAAGTATCATGGTTATTGCGTGGCCGTGTATTCACTCTGGTGGTGCTGAGAGGTGGTGGTATTACGTTATTAGGGAGTTGGGTAGTAATGATAGTGTTAAGGTTACGGTTGTTGTTCCCGTTAGTTTGCGGAGGGGATGTTTTATCTGCCCTGCTGGTTTTACGAGGTATGGTGTTGATGTGAGGTACGTGTCATTGGGTGGTTTACGTAACTTCATTAAGAGCGTGACTAAGTTGATTGGTACGATTAGATCTGATGGTATTGATTATATTGTTGCTGGTTATCAAACCCCGGTGGTTGTCCTCTTAGGTTTAGTATTAGGTTTAGCTTCTGGGAGGGGGTGTAGTGTCATGTTTCATAATTCAATTGGGTGGTTGCCATACACTAACGACGTAAAACCCCTAGACGTAAAGAATAAGGTGCTTGTTAGGTTGTACCAGGTCATTAATAGGGTGTGCAGGTTTATCTATGTGAGCCCATCAATAACATATGACCACATGCGTGTTGGTCTGATGGCACGGAACGAGCATAGCCTGATGGGCGCTGCCGTGGAGTTTACGGAATTACCTCAGTATAGGAGTATTAATGAGAGGGATATTGATGTGGTGCATCTAGCGTCTATATCGAGGTTTAAGGGTATATACGATGTGGTGGAGGTTCTACGAATGCTTAAGGAGTATAGAGACAAACTTAATGCTGTAATAATAGGGAGGATGCCCAGGGAACTTGAGGGTGATGTTAGGGGCATGATTAGGAAGTATGGGCTTGAGGATTATGTAAGGCTTCTCGGGTTTGTTGATGAGATTAAGAAGTTCGAGTTGCTGAGTAGGAGTAGGGTCATGATTTACCCCAGTTATTTTGATACATTCGCTATATCCGTACTTGAGGCGTTGACGGTAGGTACACCTGTTGTTGCGTATTCAATACCTGCAATCAGTATGAATTATAGGACTGACTCTGTGGTTAAGATTAAGGTTGGTGATAAGAGGTCTATGGCGATTGCCGTAAATGAACTATTGAATGACCCCGCACGGCTTGAACAATTATCGCGAGAAGCCATTATATTCTCAAGAAGGTACTCCTGGCGTAAGATTGCGCTTCAATTCCTTCAGAGAATCATTAAAGAATGAATGTACTAATTATTTCAAGTCCTAATATTAAGGGAAGGGGCGGTCAGGTAAGGTCATATTACGTACTAAAGCACTTGTCAAGGATCCCCATCGAAAACTACGTAGTTACCATTGATACACCCCATCACATAGTTAATGAATTAAGGAATAGCGGTATTAACATAGTTAATAATATTTCATGTAATGGTTCCGAAATAAATACGTGCATTGCTAAACTGGTGCGCAACATAATAAAACACATTACCGACCTGAACATTGACATGGTAGTATCACACAGTGAACACCCATTATTCGTACTACCGGCATTCATCTCGTCAGCGCTTAGTAACATTCCTTGGACTGTGATTGTACAATCGCACATGTACATAAACCCATACCTTAGTTATGGGAGGTATGTATCAATTACACGCTTCCTAAGGACTATGCTTGCATTGCGAGCGATGAATAACACACTTGTTCACCTAGTATCTGATGTTATACAGCATGAATTATCAAGGTTAGGTATTGGGTTTAGGAATTATGATGTACTTGAAATACCAGTTGGTCTTGACCATGAATTAATGAAACTATGCCTCAATGCTAATCAGCCTAAGGTATATGACCTAGCATTCATGGGTGCTTTGGCTGTTGAGAAGGGAATTTATGACTTATTGTATATTGTTAGTAAAGTCGTACGTGAGTATAAGCCAGTTAGGTTATTATTATTGGGTGACTTTAGCAATCCTTACGAGAGGAAGAAGTTTATAGATTTAACTAGAAGACTCGGTATTGAGGAAATGATTATATATGCTGGGTATAAGGTCGGTATGGAGAAGTACTGTGAATTATCTAAGGCTAGGGTCTTTCTCTTCCCATCTTATGTCGATGTACTATCAATAAGTGTTCTCGAGGCATTAGGAATGGGATTGCCCGCGATAGTCTGGGATTTACCGTATGCCCATCAGTTTAGGACTAATGCTGTAATTAGAGTGCGAAGCCGCAGGGATTTCGTGAACAAGGTAATTACATCACTAAGGGATCAGGCATATATAGAAAGATTAAGTAAGGAGGCGAGGAGTTTCGCCATGCAATATACATGGGATGCAGCCGCTAATTCAGAGTATAAGGCTTACATTAAGTCATTATCGTGGTGGTATAGACGAAGCTAAGTAGGTTCTTACCTGTAATGGACGCTATTGGTTTGCTTGATCTGCTCGTTAGTATCAAGTCCAAAGGTTCTTTGCTAATTCTAATGTATCATGAAATAGATAGAAATATCTATTACGACATTGGTGTATCTAAGCAATACTTCGAGCAGCAGATAAAGTACTTACTTAGGATGAAGTTCAGAATAATGCCGCTCTGTGAAGCCCTTGAATTAATAAAAGAGGGTAAGGGACTTAGTAATAGGATTGCCGTGCTATCATTTGACGATGGTTACAGAGGCGTCTATGAAGTTGCATTGCCAATAATGAAAAAGTATGACGTGAAGGGTACGGTATATATCTCGTTCGGTCTCGTAGAAAACAAAATTCCTAACTGGGCTACCGCAATTGCGTATGTCATGACAAAGCTGAGACTACCCACGGAAATAGACACGCCGCAGGGAACTTTCAGGGTAAACAGTGATTACGAGAGACAGAGGGTAACACAAATCATGATTAATAGCATTCCAAGGATGAAACAAGATGAATTATCTGAATTAGTAAGGGCGCTCTTTGATCATATTCATGATGACTTACACAGGTTGTATGAAGAAACGATGCTCACGCCCGACCAGATCAAGGAATTTGTTGAGGAGGGATTTGAGATTGGTGGTCATGGCTATTATCACTTAGGTCTACCTTATCTTGACGATAATGACCTTGCTCAAGAAATAGAATTATCTAAGAATTTCGTTAATAAGTACAATAGGAATTGCACCATGAATACATTCGCCTATCCCTTTGGGCTATACGATACGAGGGTAATCAATGAGGTTAAGCATAGAGGCTTCTCGGCAGCAGTCACTATGAAAACCTACCTAAATAAGATTTCAAGGATGAATTATTTCGAATTAGGTAGGTTTCCACCATATAGATTCTTCATACCACACTTATCAACATTCAAGTACCAAGTAATTGTGGGTTAAAGTATGAATTTACGTATATTAGCTGTGTATGAGGGTGATTTCTTAGCAAGGCATGAACTAGGTTTTGTAGCATCATTGGCAACGAGTCATGAAGTTACGGTGCTGGATGTAGAGAGTAATGCTGAAAGGATTGAAATACGTAAGATACTCATAAAGAGTGATGACGTGGCAAGCACCACACTCGTTAAAATACCGGCTAACTACCTACGTAATCGTAATTTCAATAATAAGATAAAGCCATTAATAGGTTCATACGACATTATCATAACTAGCGCCCGTAGGGCCCTCCTCCTTTCTAGGCGGTTAAGTAAAGATGAGCCTCTAGTATTGCGTTTATGGAGTATTAGGGCGAATAAGGTAATCGATAATCTAGCGCATGGGGTTTACAAGGACATAGTAATATTTATGCCAAGCCTTATTGCAAATACTTATTACATAAATATTGCTGATATAATAATAACGGAGGAAAACGCAACCTATACACTAGCAAGAAGGATCTCGAAAATCACATCACGTAAGCCTGTGGTAAGGATTTACCCACCATACGGCACCATCATAGATGATTTGAATTCACGCGATATTCATAACGATTCAATGAACAGCCTATTGGACCTAATTGAGAGATTTAGAGATACCTATATTTTAGGTACCACAATATTAAAGAAGCGGGGTGAGTACGCTAAATTTGAGGCGTTGCCGCACGCTATGATTTATTACTTAACCGCAAAGAAAAATCCAGGTATCCCCTTCTTTATCCTTGGTTCAACAAAAATGGACTTCATTCAAAGGTTGGGTATTGCAGGAGATAAAGTGCCGCCAAACATGTTCTTCTTAAACGATTACCTAAGGTACTTGCCTGATCGGTTAATAGAAAGGGTGTATATGGGGGCGAGGATAATCATCAATTACATATCAAATAGAAGTATATCAAATAGATTAATCGAAGCATTATATTACGGTAAACCCATAATCACGAATAGAATGGCTCAAGTACTCCACCCAGAATTAAAGCATGGTATCCACGCTCATATTGTCCATAGGGAGGACTATTACCCAAACGCTATTAAAGAAGTGTATGAGAATGATCAGTACCTTAATGAGCTAAGCAAAAACGCTAAGTTAATTTACAAGTCTATGTTTTCATCAACAACAAATTTAAAAATATTCAACCGCATCATAACATACGTCATTACATAGGCGATGAAAATGAACGTTAAACCCTTGAGTAACTGGGATCACCTAAAAATACTTATTGCTCGTATTTTTAATTTCTTCCATTATAGGCTACTACGATTTAGCCCTTTAAGTAGAGCGTTGCGAATTGTCGGTAATAAGATAATTCAAGATGCTAAGGTCATAGTTGATGATGTTATTTATGTACTTATTGACCTAAGTTCGTTATATAATTCAACCAAAGTATGAAGAAGAGGTAAAAAGATTCTTACTTAGCAATATGGTGCCAAATGGGGTGTTTATTGACATTGGTGCACACATAGGTAAGTACGCATTACTTATAGCTAAGAAATACCCAGATGCTAAGGTCATAGCCATAGAGCCTAATCCAATTGCTTATGATGCGCTCTCGAAGGCGTTAAAAATCAATAACATCAACAACATCCAAGCACTCAACATAGCATTATCGGATAGTAATAATTCAACAGGCCTGTGCATTAAACTCTCAAGTGTCGTCAGTAGTATTGAGGAATTTGAGAGCTGTATAGAGATACGTAAAGTTATCACTAAAACTCTTGACTTTTTAATGAGTGAGTTAGGACTTGAGCGAGTTGACTTAATTAAGATTGATGTTGAGGGCGCAGAGCTCAGGGTTATTGAGGGTTCTCTAAACACTATAATTAGATTTAAGCCTAAGCTTATGATTGAGTGCGAGGATAGGCATTATGATGAGTTAATGCGTATTTTAAGAGGCGTGGGTTATCGATGCTCAGTGCTTGAGAGGTATGATTACGAGAGGTATTCAAACATTGCATGTATTTATGAGGGATTATATGATTCTCAGTAAGTTAGGGAGTAGTAAGGAGTTTGTTCTGCAGGTGTTAATATCTCGTGATGTGAATAGGATAGATGTAGCTTTCGTAGGCACTGTATATAATAATGCTCCGTTTATTGAAACATCGTTAAGAAGCATCTTTAGGGTTATTAAGAATTTACCCGAAATCAATTTTGAGTTCGTAATTGTAGACAGCTTCTCTGCTGACGGCACATACGAGAATTTACTAAGATTATTTAATGAGTTCAGAAAGTTAGGTAATTTGAAGAGGGCGGTAATAATAAGGTTCAGTTGCACAAGAGGGGTTGGACGAAGGTTGGCAGTAAGTATTTCTAGGGCTAGGTATATCATCCCAATAGACCTGGATACTCTATATGATGATTATTTGCTGAGTAGAGTTATTAGTGAGGCCATAATGATGAATCTGGATAAGTGTATTGTGTTTGCGAATCCAGGTCTCCATATAATGTGTCCTAAGGATATAATAATGAGTGTCGGTAATTACCGTGATTTAAACTACGGTGAAGATATCGAACTATTAGCAAGGATATTTTCCATATATTCCAATAAGGCTTTATCATTGCCTATCCGATTGGCTTATGACTTAAGGGTGGTTGACTCAGGGGTTATGAAGGATAGGGAGCGTAGATACTCAGGAAGTCTCTTTAAACATGTCGTTAGGAAGATGCGAAATATGGTTGATCGTTACTTAGCATATGGTTATGACTTGGAAAAATTGGTAAGGGAACATTACTTACTTTATAAAAACAATATATTTGCTTTAGTAGTGAATGTTCTAATGCATCTTTTTGTGATAATTCCTTTATCCAAGACCAGAGGGATAAGGTCTAAACTTAGAATTCCTCTTTCGAATTATTTATATGTTGATTTAATGACGTATTTGTTAATGATAGATCCTGCATTATTTGGTATCAGTATTGATAAGGTCATAGATTACTTTAAGGACTTTTCTAGCACGAAAGAGTTTAAATATATTTCAAGGTTTTATAGCAACATTAATTCAATTAGTTATAATAATAAATACGTATGGAAGGTTTAAAGATCCTCGTTACTGGTGGAGCCGGCTTCATAGGTTCTCACTTGGTTAGGGCTTTGGTCATGGCTGGGCATGGTGTTAGGGTCCTTGATAACTTATCCACCGGCTCTCTGGACAATCTCAGTGATGTTATTGATTCTATTGAGTTTATTAATGGTGATGTTAGGGATTACGAAACTGTTGAGGGTGCGGTTAGGGGCGTTGATGCCGTGGTTCACCTGGCGGTTCTAATAGATGTTGCCGAGTCCGTTGCTAAGCCCGACCTATATTTCGATGTTAATGTTAGGGGTACTTACAACGTGGTTAAGGCTTCTAAAGGCGTAAATACGTTTGTGTTTGCATCCTCAAGCGCGGTTTACGGCGAGGCTATGAGGCTGCCCCATAACTGAGGATCACCCACTCAACCCGAAGTCACCCTATGCAGCGTCCAAGATTTCTGACGAGACCTTCGTCATGGCCTTCTCCGAGTTATATGGCTTTAAGCCCGTCATCCTCAGACTCTTTAACGTCTACGGCCCTAAGCAGTCTAGGGTCTATGCCGGCGTCATTATTGAGTTTATTAGGAGGATTTCCAGGGGGTGAGTCTCCCGTGATTTTTGGTGATGGTAAGCAGACTAGGGACTTCGTGCATGTTAGTGACGTGGTTAATGCCATAATGCTTGCATTAGGTAACGATAAAACCAGGGGCATTTACAACATTGGCAGTGGCATTGCCACATCAATAAACGAGTTGGCAAGACTTATACTCGAGATCATGGGTAAAGAGGACCTAAGACCCCTCCACGCACCGTCAAGACCAGGAGACATTAAGCATTCGATAGCTGACATAACTAGGGCTATGAGAGAGTTAAGGTTTAAACCTGGCATTAAGCTTGAAGATGGATTAAGGAACTTAGTGTCTGTATATAGTGCTCGGTAATTTAACATTTGATGATGGTTATGTTCAATAGTTACATTTAAGGTTATAGTAATGATTAACTATGTGTAGGGTTTTGGTTGTTAGTGAGTTTTGGTGGCCTTGGGGTAGGGGTGGTGTCTTGGCTACTTACCTCATTACTAGGCTTTTGGCTGTGTCTGGTTTTGAGGTTAGGGTTGTTACTGGTGAGGGTAATCCTGAGACTATTCCTGGTGTTAGTTTTGTTCGTGAGCCTAGGTTAAAGGTTGGTGATAAGTTGAGGCTTTGGGTTAATGCTTACCTGGTCTCTAGGGAGGGTTGGTTTAGGAGACTTGTTGAGTGGGCTGATGTTGTCTATGTGCCTAGGTATGCTTACCCTGTCATACCTCTGGCTAAGGCGTTGGGAAAGCGTGTTGTGGTTCATCTGCATGATTATCAACCTGTATCCTACACAGCCACCGTATTCCATAATGACTCATTTAGGAGCGATTTCTCAAGGACCTTTCATTATGAGCTTCATGAGCATGGGCTAATGAGGGCCTTGATTACCCAACCGCTCGTGCCGTTAAACAGACTTAGTGCCTATTGGGTTTCGATAGCTGATGCTGTGATCTGCGTATCCAAGAGGCAATGTGAAATCGTCCTTAATTATTTACCTGGGTTGAGGGGCAGGGTGAGTGTTGTTTATAATCCATTGCCTGAAATGAGGTTTCTCGGTAAGGATCTTGGTAATGAGCCCACATTCCTTTACCTTAGTGGTGCAAGCTATGTTAAGGGATTTAATGTGCTGGTCAAAGCCCTTGAGCTATTAGGTGATAAGCGGTATAGAGTTTACATGACCCGCACAATCAATGCCGACGCATTACCAGGCATATTGAGAAACAAAGTTGTAACTGTTGGTGAGGTTCCGTATAGCGAGCTTCCTAGGCTTCATCATGGGGCTTACGCACTCCTATTTCCATCCATTTGGGAGGAGCCATTGCCGTATGTGGTCATAGAATCCATGCTCATGGGTACGCTGCCAATAGCGTCTAGAACGGGTGGCGTACCTGAAATAGTCGAGGGTTCCCCAGCCCAGGACTACCTCTTTAAGTCGGGGAATGAATATGAACTTGCCGATAAGATAGAGAAGATCATATCATTGGGGAAAGAGGATGTTATTGAGATTGGTCATAGGCTTAGGGAGCATGTACTTAGGAAGTTTGATGGGAATACTATTAAGGAGTCCCTTATTAAGGCGTTTCTCAGATGAGAATCGCCTTTATTACTGCTGAGTCGTTTACGGAGAAGAGGCGTAGTGATTTTTATTGCTGAAATTGGAAGCACAAAAACTAAGACTCTTTATGACCTATGGAAGAATGGGTGAATATCGAAGATTTGTAGAGGTGCTCAGAAGGTTAAACAGCGCTGAGGTGGCGATTCCAGGAGGATTCCATATAAAGAGGTGTTAAAGCTGCAATAGAATTGCATGGGTACTTTTATTCTCATCAATATGGGAAGGGCCGATGCCATACGCAGTCCTAGAATCAGCACTACTAGGCACATTACCAATAGTCTCGAGAACAGGGGGAACACCGGACGGAGATACTAGAGGGGACGCCAGCGGAGAAGTACGTGTTTACGCCCGGGGAGGCCGGAGAGCTAGCAGGAAAAATCGAAGATATAAAATCGCTATCACAGAGGAGCTTCTGGATGTTGGTAGTCGACTACGAGAGCTTACGACCAAGAAGTTTGATGCGAAGGAGTTGAGGCTAAGCTTCTCAAAGTCTTCGAATTTAATACTTAAACTCTAGGGATTTCGTCTGTGAATGCTATGAGTTACAGGTTAGTCATAATGGGGCCTTCTTATCGTATTACTGGGTCTTCTCTTAGAGCTCTTAACATATGGTATAGCCTACGTGGGTTCTCGAGGCTTCAAGTGGAGTATATTCAAGTGGATAAGGTGGTTGCGATTATACCCTATCTTAAAACGATATTATCGGCTGATTTAGTGATCGTGAGTGGAGTTAATCCGTGGACGGCAGCACTAGTAACGTTTCTTAGAAGATTGAATGCTAAGGAAACATTAGTTGACTTCCATGGGTTCTCGTATGTGGAGTCCCTCTATATGCGTGGTAGGGGCTTGTACAGGTTATTGTTGCTAGTTAGCGAATATATAGCATATAGGCTTGCTACACATGTAATGGTTGCCTCCCCATGGCTTGCTAGGGTTCTTAGAGACTACTTTGGAGATAGAGATATCCAGGTTGTTGAGAATACCGTAAGCCCCCTCTTCCAACATATTGTTGAGAGGTTTATGAGGATACCTAAAGACGTACTTACACGCATTGCATGTAAAACTATCTCAGAGGCTATTTGTAACTACAAGGTGATACTCGTCGCTCCGCTACCTGATATCTTCACAGCGAATATCCTAGCTTATAGACAGCTTGAATCTCTCAAGGATAGCATAGACAAAGACACCCTTATAATCGTAACAGGAACGCGTGAAACCAAAAAACAATTACTAAGTAACGTAATCATGACTGGATACTTACCTTATACCTTGTACGTACTCCTACTTAACATATCACATGGAATCCTATTACCATATCCAAACACCGCTATATGCGGGGGGGCTCGAAATAAGATACTTGAATCCGGCTACATCTGCACCCCACTATATTCGACGAGAACTGGCGTGCTCCACCTACCTCTTAAGCCGTGGAAGCACTACATACCCTTAGACAACATTGAAAACCTAGGAGATCTACTGAGAAATCTTAAGAGTACTGTGGTATCTAGGGTAGCTTCGAATCTATGTAGTATCATAGAACGAAGATATGTATTCGAGAACTTTAAAAAGTCCCTCTTAATATATCTCCTCAGGTTACTAAGGGGTGCGAAGATTTAGATATTAGAGACTGAATGATAGTACTTATAGGTCCTCAGGGTTCTGGTAAGACCACCCTGGCTAAACTGTTGGTTGAAAAGCTTAGAGCTCAAGGTTTTAGACCTTGCATTGTTAAGATGATCGACTATACGATATTCCACATCTTGTTTATAGGGTTTATTAACTGGCTTGTTAGGGATAACGTTGTGTTTGTGGAATTTTACGAGAACCTCCCGCCACAGAGATCTGCTTCTCCAGAAGTCTTTAAGAGGTTTTTACCACTTTTAGTCCTTTTGCATATGCTTGGGTTAATTATGTCATTGCTTAAACTCAGACTATTTAGGTTAGTAAAAGGGTGTGAAATTATTGTAGATGATGAGGGTTTTATATTTAAACAATTACCCGATCTACTCTTCCTAATAGCCTATTCTAAACCTAGCACTAGAGAGTTTAAGTTAGCGAGGATGTTCTCTAAGTTCTCAGTTATTCTCGCGAGAAGCACCTTAAGAGGAGGTGTTATAGTGAGGGTTAAAGCCCCCTATAGTGCTCTAAGAAAGAGGCATGCTCGGAGAGGGCTTATTGAGCCTAGGTCCTACATAGAATTTCAAGAAAGGGTATACGACGCTGTTCTGAGGTACGTTCCCGAACTCTATAATAATTGTAAACATGTAGAGGTAGACGGGATTGGAGATATGATGAGGAATCTTAGAAAGATCTTAAATGTTATTAATAACCGGTGAGAATCATGGGTAGTGTATCTGTAGTACTATTGGCGTATAATAGTGTATCCAAGTTAGGCACAAAGTTTATAGGGAGGATTGTGGATAGCGTTTTAACACAAACCTACCCCTGGCTAGATCTAATAGTAGTGGATAATGGGTCATCAGATAGCACATATGAAGTGTTTAGAAGTGTTTGCATAGCCTATGATAATTGCCACGTACTCCGATTACCGAAGAACTATGGTTATACTGGTGGGAATAATAGGGGGGCCATTTCCGTAATGTCCCAGAGACCTAAGTACCTATTCTTCATGAACGACGACGTTATACTACTTGGAGGCAATGTTATCGAGATCCTAGTAAAAGCTTTGGAGACTAATGAATCTCTTGGTGCAGTCCAACCACTAGTAATAAATAAAGATAGTACTGTCAACTGCGGGTTTAAGGTAGGGCTCTCATCTATCCCTAAGGTGAGCTCCAGCGGTGAGAAAATCTTCTACGTGTCAGGTGCCGCGCTGATGACTAGAGCTGAGCTCTTTAGAGGTGTTGGGATGTTTGATGAGAATCTCTTCCTATATGTGGATGATGTTGATTACTCGTGGAGACTAAGACTGCTAGGCTACGGCGTTAAATGTATTAAGGAGGCTAAGGTTTATCATATTGGTAGTGCTACGTTTGGAGCAGAGAGCCCCAGGTTCTATTACTTCATCACCCGTAACCATCTATGGACAATATTTAAGAACTCTTCTCTCGAATGGTTATTCCCTAGGCTCACGCTATTTTCACTTGAGATCTTTGTAAGCTACATTCTTGGCAACTTTCCCAATAGGAGGTTAGATGCTGTGAAGGCTATTATAAGAGGGTTCATAGATGGGACGGTAGGGCTTAAAACACTAGCTAGTAGGAGGATTGAGGTACAGAGGATGAGAAGAGTGAACGAGATCAACATAAATGAGGCTATGGATTATTATATTGATGTAGATCTTCTCTTTCCCAGGAGGGTGAGGAGGAGGTTAGGATATTCATGGTAAGGGTATCCTTCATAACTTTCACGAGGAACTCAGGTAAGCAACTTAAGCTGTTATTAGAGCATGTAGGAGATGTGGTTGATGAAATAATAGTTATTGACGGCTATAGCGTAGATGATACTGTTGAGGTGGCTCTTAGCTTTGGAGCTAAAGTCTTTAGGAGGAAGCCATGGGGTTATGCAGATCCCGATCGCATGTTCGCCTTGAGGAAAGCTAGCTATGACTGGATACTATACCTTGATACGGATGAGAGGTTAAGTAGGAGGTTGAAGAGTGAGCTGAGAGATCTCATACAAAAAGCTGAGTTTGGAGGCTTTAGTGCTCTAAGTACCTTACGTGTTGACTACGATAGATCCTGTGGTGAAGTGATCCTAGGATCCTTTTATAACAGGCAGATCAGAATTTACAAGAGGGATCGAGTCCTCTACAAAGGACTTGTTCATGAGCTACCAATAGTTCATGGGAAGATTTTAGATCTTCCTGAGAGTTACTATATAATACATTACCCTGAATTCAATTGGAGAAAGGGGGTTTTCTATGCTTAATCTAGGATGTTCTCAACGGGATCTTGAAAAATAAACTTAAGCTCCTCATCCCCTATATATCATGTATAAGATTAAAAAGATTTTCAATTAATACTTATTAATATTTTCAATTTTATTGATAGAAATTTCTTGTAATACACAATTACTGGTTTCTTTTTAATAGCTGTCTACAAGGTTTATATAACAGAATCTTTTCAAGAGTTATTTAGTCTATTTATGATTTATTTCTAGCAAATATCTTGCTTTATCTTATCTATGAGATAGGCTATGTGTTTTATACGTTTAATGAATACATGGCATATAGGAAGAGGCTTGAGCATAGAGGCATTAAGATTTCTGAGAAATTCTTTACAAGGATATCTTATCTCTCACAACTTTACCCAGAGCTAGATATTATTTGGTAACTATTTGGCCCCTCATATAGTTAAAAATTATAGCAGAGGGTATACTCAAAATATACTTTTAGTTAACCTTATTCTTCTCATAACATTCTTGGTATACAGTATTAGCTTGGTCTCAATTATCCCTAGGCGTGGTTCAATATTACTCTATATGCAACATACTGATCGGTTTGGCGTCCTCCCTTTACCATGGCCTTAAGTTGGTAAGGTTATTGGTGAGGGCTAGGCCTTACTTTGTGCTTGCTTATTACTACCCGTTGCTTTTGCTATTACTCTCAATCCTTGGTAGGGTCCTTAAGTTTCGTGTCGTTGTTAAGATGGATTGGGATGGTGTTATTCGTGGCGGTCGCGTTAAGAGGTTTGTGAGGGTTTGTCGTTGGCGTTGTTTTCTAAGTTTGTTGATTTAATGATTGTCGAGAGCTACGAGGCCTTGTTAAATGCAGTTAAATCTGTGCCCAGCCTTTACCCTAAACTTAGGGTTGTGTATAATGGTTACTGCGATGAGCTTTTGAAGCCAGTTAATACTCCGCGTGAGCCTATTGTGCTTACTGTGGCTAGAGTTGAGCCAGTCAAGGGCGTTCACGATCTCATAACCGCCTTCGCCAAGGTGGCCAGTAAGTATCCTCAGTGGATGTTGAGGATTGTTGGTCCGGTGACCGACAGGGAGTACTTCAGCAAGCTTGTGAATTTAGTTAATGGGTTAGGGCTTAATGGTAGGGTTGATTTTGTCGGTCCCATCAGCGATTCTCAATTAGTCGCTAACTTGGAGAAGTGCATGTGAGCGTATATTAAAGCTTGCATTTTTCACGTAATCTAACGACACTTAACTGGTTCGTATCTGAGATCTGTTAACTTAACTGCGCATTTATCCTTAATATTGAGACCTGGTAGTATCTGTTTTATTTCATTTAATAGATTAACTTTGACGTACGGCGCACAATATAGATTTAACGAGCTCACTATATGCAGTATTTTTCTACCTAACTCTATACCATCTTTCACCGCCTTATAAAGGGCTTTGTCTCTAAAGTAACCCGATAACAACTGTCTTAATAATCGAAGCCGCACCATGCGCGAATACCTTGTTTTGGTAATGTATAGTAAAGCCACCGATCCCCTTAATCCATAATATGCCCCTATTGATCCTTTTGTAGTCGTATTTACAAAATGAATACCAGAATCTACAGGTATATATTTAACCCTGTATCCCCTATTCCATAATATTAATCCGAGCAGATCATCATCTAAGTATAGGAATGCTTCTTCGATAAAAGGCTTGCCTCTCGGCATCGTATTGAAGAGAATGTTAGTTTTAACTACCATATATGCACCGTTAGCGTAAGACACGTAGTGCTCCTTATGAACCTGAGGGCATTCTTCTTTTAATAGGCCTTCACAGACATTACCAGCACCTGGTCTTTCACTAATCCAACCTCCTGCCGAGAATATTACCCGACCATCTGGGTAGTGTATTAGTCCGCTTGCTGCTGCTGTTTTCTCGTCGCTCTCCATGTGCTCTATTATTTTTCTTAGTGATTCTGGTTCTGCCACTAGGTCGTTGTTTACGAACGCGACGTACCTGGCATCTGGATCCCTCGCGCCCCAACCAACATTCATACCACCGGCATACCCAAGATTCCCATCATTGCGGATGAACTTAACCCTAACGTTACTCGGCCTATGCTCCTCAACAAACCTCCTAATAACCTCAAAACTACCGTCGGTTGAGGCATTATCAACAATAATAACCTCATAACCATCAAAGTCCAGGTTGAGCACGGAGTCGATTGACCTCAGGGCGATGTCTATGAACCTCATGCTATTGTAATTAAGTCATACCGCAGATGCCTTAACCATTAAGATCCCGATTAATGTGTCCTTAAATGCATTATTGCAGTCATTTAATGATTGTAAGGCTTAAAATAGTGAGCGATTCACTGCCTTAATGGCATTGCTCGGTAGGTTTAGTGCTTTTCCTGAGGAGTCGTGGTCTTTTTAAGAACTGGTTTTGGGCCGGCGTTAGGTACATGCTCATTAGGCATGGCTTGGCTAAGGGCGATGTGGATGTCACATTTAGGTGCGGGGTTGGGGCTAGGCTCAGCCCATCGGCATATTCATGGCTCGTCAATGCTTATCGTAATGGTTTGATAGGGCGTGTTGATTATGTGGGTGGGGCTTATCTTTATGGTGTTGTTAGGTTTTCATTAATGGTGATGGCGATTTATTATTCATAATGCCTGACGGTGTTAAGCTAAAGTACATCGACCCATTCACCATTGCCGAGACTTGGCTCTATGATGTTCATTTTCTTGGTTTTGACCTCAGTAATTGGCTCGTTGTTGATGTTGGCGCGTATATTGGCGATACGGCCCTCTACTACGCTAGGAGAGGCGCCTTCGTCATTGCCGTTGAGCCAGTGCCCATTAATTACGAGGAGATGATTAGGAATATTGAGCTTAACCCAGGGCTTAGGCCGAGGATATTACCCATCAATGCCGCCATTGCAGATAGGGATGATTATGTGAATATATCCTATGATGGCGAGTTTGATGGTGCAGCATCCATATATGAGGTGAAAAGGTTTAAGGCTAGGGTTAGGTCTATGAGGCTTGGGACGCTGATTAATGAGGTTTCAAGGCTTAGTATTGATTTGAGCAGCTTCAGGGTCAAGGTTCTCAAGTTGGATTGTAAGGGCTGTGAGTGGGATGTGGTCAGTAACGAGACTGACGTGCTTAGGCTATTCGACATCATTAAGGTCGAGTACGCGGGTTACCTGAGGAACTACACAGCCAATGATCTAATCAGCAAAATAGAGCCAATGGGGTACAAATGCCGAACATGGACACACAACGACATAGCCATAAGGACTGGACTTAGTAGGCATGGAACATTGACATGCTTTAAAGACTAGACCTAATTACTTGGTGCGGCCTATGTGTAGTGTGGCCGTTATTGAGTTCTTCCATGAGTATGCCGAGGTTGAGGAATTCTTTAATTGGACCGTTCTTAAGGTTGATAGTAGATTGATGTTACTATCCACGGAGTTGCTTGACCGTATCCCTTAACTGGAGGGTATGAATCAATGATAAATGATTAGATTTACAATAGTGGAATTAATTCATAGTGATTTATTACCACTGAGATAATGTTTTAAAGATAAAAATGCTACGCCTTTTCTGTGACTATTGTTGTTGGGTTTAATTGGCCTTTGGAGCATGATAACTCGGTTGCTGTTATTGTTGATGGTGAGTTGGTCTTCGCGAGTGAGGAGGAGAGGTGGACTAGGCATAAGCACTCGCCGGGTGAACCACCAATAAACGCATTAAAGCAAGCCTTTAAATTCCTAAAGAACAAGTATGGGATAAAGCCGAAGGAAATAGATGCATATGCCGTGAACTTCCACCCAGGTATATTACCTAATAAACTGTATATGAAGTTTTTAAGAAGCGTTTTAATGAATGCGTTATCTTTTCATTACTTAAGCGGTATTTATGGACAGCTTTCAATACTTGACAAGGCTCATGCTTTGATCAGCGTCGGTTTTCGTTATCTCACTTGGCCTTTGGATAGGGGTGCTATTCTTGTTTGGGCCGAGAGACTTGTTAAGAAGGTTATTTATGATCTTGGTGAGGAGTTGCCGAGTAAAGTTAGGATAATCCCAGTTGAGCATCATCTTGCTCATGCCGCCTCTGCCTACTACTTCAGCGGCTTTAACAACGCTGCTGTTGTTACTGTCGATGGTTACGGTGAGCTTGAGTCTACGGTTATTTGGAGGGTTAGGAATGGTGAGTTTGAGAAGGTGGTCTCAATACCGACCTATTATGGGTCACTCGGGCTCCTCTATGAGGAGGTTTCCGGACGATTGGTTATGATCGCTTAGAGGGCCCTGGTAAGGTCATGGGTCTTGCACCCTATGGCCAAAAAAGCAGGTATTATGAGAAGTTGAGGTCTTACTTCAGGTTTGATGATAAGGATTACCCGTATTACATAAGTGTTGATGGTTCTAGACCAAGGGTTGTTAAGGGTGATGATGCAACCTACATGAGGCCTTATCGAGTCATTGCTAACTCCCTCTTTCCTGGCCGTGTTCCCTGGAATCCCCGTGGCGATTTGAATAGGGATGCCGTTGATTTAGCTTGGGCCGTTCAGGCTGTTACTGAGGAGGCTATGCTCCGGCTTGCCGAGTGGGCTAGGGAGCACACTGGTGAGGATAGGTTGGCTCTTGCCGGTGGTGTGGCTCTCAATGCCAAGGCCAACATGGCAATTCACTATGCTAAACTATTCAATGAAATGTTCATTTTCCCGGCAGCCAATGATGCTGGTACAACTGTTGGTGCTGCCGCGTACGTGTACGAGCACGTGCTTGGTGGGAAGATGAGGAATCAAAGGTTAAGGACTGTCTACCTCGGTCCTGAGTACTCTGACGATGAAATAAAGAAGATTGTCGAGCGTAGTAGGTTTGAGGCTAGGTACATTGGTGATGATGTCAATGAGGTTGCCGAACTCATTGCCAAGGGCAATGTGATTGCTTGGTACCAGGGCCGTGCAGAGTTGGGTCCTAGGGCCCTTGGTAACCGCTCAATTGTGGCTGATCCTAGGCGTAGGGAGATGTGGAGGTTGGTGAATGATATTAAGGGTAGGGAGTGGTGGAGGCCGTTGGCTCCTTCGCTACTTGTTGAGGACGCTGGTAAGTACTTCATAGACCCAGTGCCTCATCAGTTCATGATACTAATGTTCAAATTTAGGGAGGGTATGGGCGAGGTTGTGCCTGCTGTGTACCACGTTGATGGGACTGCAAGACCACAGACTGTTGCTAAGGACGAGAACCCAACATGGTACGAACTAATCAAGGCATTCAAGGACCTGACCGGCGAGGGAATAATCCTAAACACGAGCTTCAACCTAGCAGGAGAACCACTAGTAGAGACACCGAGCGACGCCCTAAAATCCTTCGCGCTGGGTGGCTTCGACGTAATTTACATCAACCCAGTCGAGAAGGAGTTCACGGTGGAAATCGGCGTACAAAGTCTTAGGGATAAGTTAATCAGCCTGGTTAGGGAGGCCACGTCGCAGTTGTCTTGGGGTGGTGTTGTTTGGTCAGTAATCGATGTTGCGAGGGAGGCGATAAGCCTTGGTCGTGGGAGGATTGCGATAATAGTTGACGATGTGTTCCAGGCCATTGGCATTGATAGAGCAGCGATTTATGTGAAGGGGATGTTAGGAATCCTTGAACATCCACCAAGGCCCTATGAGAGAGTCGTAACCATAGCAGCCACGAGCGAGGTAATGAGCCTACGCGAAATAGGTAGGCACGAGTGGGCTAACTTAAGGCCGATGTGGAACATAGGTAAGGAGGGATTCAGGCAGCTCTATGAGCAAATACCGGGCGGTAAGCCGGACTTTGAGGAGGCCTGGAGGTTAACCGGGGGAAACCCAAGGATCTTGGAAATGCTATACAAGGCTAATTGGGATACGGAGGCCGTCATTAACGACCTAATCACTAGGAAGAACCTAACGTATAACTTTATTAGGAGGTAGCATGGTCATCTCGGGGAGGCCGTTAATGACCCGGATTACCTATGGTTTAATGCACCCGAGGAACTCACCAACGAGTTAATAAGCAGAAACCTAATCCTATACTTCCTACCCAGGAGGATGGAACAGCTGTGGATAGACGAACCACCGCCAGAGAGGGATTTAGAGCTTGGGATAGGTAGGTACGTGGCCTGGCAGTCGCCGCTGCATAGGGATGCCGTTAGGAGGGCGTTGGAAGCATCTAGGCAGTAATGCGGTACTCACGCCAGGACCCGAACCATCATGTTTACCACTGAGGTACTAATCATAGCCGTGAGCATGGACAGGAAGCCCTGGAAAGAACCAAGCTTAGACACCGACATAATATGCGGAGTAATAATGGAACAAAACCACCAACACCCAATCACTAACCACCCAACAAGTAGATCAGTCTCCCAGCACGTCGAGCCATGGGTCATCATGCGCATGAGCGCCTGCCTAATGCCAAGGTATTTAAGTAGGCTAGGCGAAACACCATAGCGTGGATACAGAAACCCTTGAGAATCCGTTGCCGAAGCCGTCGACGGAGGATTACGTGAATGCGTGGCTTCTTGAGTCCTTGGTCGAGGCCTCACTGGCGATTAGGTTTCTAAAGGATGGTCTTGTTAGGAATGCCGCGGGTAAGGCCTTTCAGTCCTGGCGTGCTTTGTTGGCTGCCTTATTGAGGCTTGAGCTCGATAAATTAATGCAAATCGCAAAGACTGACGAAGAGAGGAGGTGGCTCAGGGAAAGGGCCGTGCCTAGAGTACCGACAAGTAGGATGAAGGCATTGTCACAAATGCTTGAGGAAATAGGTTACGATGGGTTATCGGCATGGACGAGCACAGCGCTGGATCTCCACGACTACCAATACAACGGGCCGGACCCAGACATGGCGTTGAGCAAGTACAGAGGCAGGGAGGAGGCAGCCTACGACATAAGACTCCTCATAAACGAACTAATAAGACGCATAGAGGAACTGAGGACGAGGATAAAATGGAGCGACGAGATAGAGAACGCTTTGAGGGCACTTAAGGAAGAACCCAAAGGTAAGCAGGGCTAAACCCAGTGAACCAAACCTCACGTGGTTGGTTGGGGTCTTAACGATATAAAGTTCTTGATTATTTCCTTTGCCGTGCCTTCTTCGCAATTGCCTTCCTCGATTATCTCCATGCTCACGTTGTACGTGAATATGCATCCCCTAGTGTAGACCCTAACCCTGTGGGAGAATATCTTACGTAACTGCTCATGCGTTGCTTTACTGTAATCCATGTATGGCGGTGCCCCAAAGCTCTCTGATAAGGCTAAGTTGCTCCCCACCCTCACCTCATCACCATTAATTACGTTATTGATTATACTGGGTATTTGGGTTAAGCTGACGTAGTGGCCAGCTTGCTTAGGCGGTTTGACACCACTCGGCCACCTAATCCATAACGGCACCCTGAGTAACCCATCCTTGAGGAAGTAGCCATGTCCCAAACCACCATCACCGAGCAGTTCACCGTGGTCAGAGGTCACAATGATCAGTGAATTGTCGAGGTAGGGTCTTAATGCATGTACTATACCTATGGCCCTCTCAACGGCAAGGGATGAATGCCTTGGGTAACTAATCCTAAGTCTCTCAATTATTGGGTCATTAACATACTCATCAATAATCCACCTACTGATAGCATTATTATACTTCACATCGCCTAGGTCATCAGGTAGGTACGGGCTATGAGCCTCCATTATATTTATTAATAGTAAGAATGGCTCCATAAACCTACGTTTCTCAATAATCCTCGTTATCAATCTCGAACCCTTCTCCATACTCAAATCATGAACCCCTAACCTATGCGCCAATACCTCTATGACATTCATTGAACTATAGATAATGCCGAGGATGGCATCCACGTACCTGCCATTCTTAACGAAATCCCTAAACATCACATACCTATTACGGCCATACTTCCCAACCCACTCCCTATAAAGGGCCAGGTGCTTCTCTGAGTAGAACCTTCCAGGTACTACCACATTCTCGTATGCCTTAAACCCGAATTTCGTGCTTAGGTACGGGTTTGCGGTGATTATATGGGTTGTGTATTCGTAATCCCTCAACTCGCCCAACAAACCGTAGCTTAACCTACTCATGCCTGCGGTGGCTATGTGCATCAAATCCTCATTAGTCCTACTAAAACCCTCATGAATTCCATGTTGGCTTGGGTACAATCCTGTAATTAGGCTTACGTGGCTTGGTAGTGTCCATGGCGCTGGTGCAATGGCATTCTCATATTTCACAAAGCCAAGCTCGCTGAGCCTGTTAAGCCCTTGACTGTGGTCCTCCCTTAACGTATCAATGACTAGTATTATTATGTTCGGTCTCTTCATGATCACATATACCCGTAACGCCTAAGTAACTCCATTATGCCCTCCTTATCCTGAGCCCTACCAGCGCGTTCAGGACTACCCTCCAAATCCTGCTCCCAGGCAGGCCTATCACCAGTCGGCTTAGTCTCGTACTTATCATCAATACTCCTAAAACCCCTATAGTACAGTGGGTTTATCGGTAGCTTATTACTCAATGTGTAGTCCCAAACATCCCTCTCGGTAAATGGAAGAATGGGATGAACCCTAATGTGTAGTGGCTTCTCACGCCTACTGAAGAACACTTCGCCAGCCCTAGCAGGATTCTCATCCCACCTAATACCAACGAATACCCCATCGTAATGACCATCACTAATGAATTCGTTCAGGGGCACAGTCTTCAGTAGGTGGTTTGCAGCTATGTTATTTAGGCTGAAGGTGAACTCAGGCTTTGCATAGCCTATCCTGAGGAGCTCATCACGATCCCTCTGGTCAAGTTGGTCGACTTTAACCACGTCACCGTACTTAAAGCCTTTAAGCCTCTCATTACCCTTAACGAACAGCCTAAGGCCCCATTCCTTAGCAACCTTCTCGATAAACTCTAAGGTTTCGTCAAAATGCATGTAGTGGTCTATGAAAACTACATCAAACGCCTTACCAACCCTATCAGCAACAGTCTTAGCAAGGTGCAGCACAACTGTACTATCCTTACCACCACTCCAAACAACAACCACTTTCTTAAAGGTAGTCAAGGCGGCCTCAGTGACTACCTCTGCTATGGCTATCTTATACTTCAGCGGTAATAAGTCAAGTCTCCGCTGCGGAGTACCCTTATTAAGGAGTATAGCTAAGTATTGCTGTGGATCAAGACCCATAGCCTCGCTTTCCTCCAGTATTCTCTGCGCCAGTTGCCCTGAAATTAATAACATATAGACCCTAACTCACTGTGTATATTTATTTTAGAGTATTACTCTCCATTATTTGAGATACCTAAGAAATAAGAAAAATTATTCTTTAAAACTTCAACATACTATAAACTTCGATACATAACATATTAAACTAAAATTTAGGATCAAGCATTAAAAATACTTCTGGTAGTTAAAAATACTTGGTGTGCGCTGTGGGTTCTGTAGTTGTTGATGCGGAGGTTCGTGGGCCTGGTGGTGGGGTTGGGTTAAGGGTTCTTGTTGATACTGGCTTCTATGGAGACATTATCACCACCCCTGAGAAGGCTCAGGGGCTTGGCATGGAGTTTAAGTATGAGAGAGTTGGGAGACTACCTGACGGTAGTATTGTTAAAGTCAAGTATGGTGGTGGCGAGATTAAGGTGAAAGATTCCGTAACCTACGGGGATGTTGAAGTATGGCCGAACCTCAAGCTACCCACAAATGTAGACGCACTACTAGGTGTGACGGCACTTGAGAAGTTTGAGTTCAGGGTTGGATCCAAAACGGGTAGATTAGAGAGGGCTGAACCGTACCTTCTTTAAAGCGCATCGTTCTTAAATAAATCACGGCTTCTTAAACTAGCCTTAATAGACCTAGGCATTGTTAAGGCGGAAGAGCATTTTGGGAGGTAAGGATAATATCTTTAAAAACACGTTTTTGGCAGATTCCCCATACAAGGCCTTTAGTATGGGCGGTACATGATTACCACAGTTAGTTAATCTACACTTCAAATAGCCAATTAAATAATTAGGGTCTCTCTTAGTGAATGCCTTATACGTGGCCCACCAATACGGTAAGCCATGCATTGCATCAACAACGCCTCTATAAAAGCCCCTAAACGGTCTATCAGGTCTAGTGTAGGCAATGGCATCGTGTATCTTAGCGACCCTCCAACCCAATGCCACAGCTAGGGCGACATGGTCTGTATCCCAGGCAGGAAGGCGTAGCATGCCGAACTTCGTATTAAGCTCACGCCAACAACCATACCTATAAACCCTGGCAGATCCAGGTAAACCAACGTAGCTCCCAGGCAGTGGGAATGAGTCGACAACAATCTCATATCCACTAAATGCAATTATACGACCAGAGGCTATACCGAGTCCCTCATCATTATTTAAAGCCCGTATTACCTTTTCGAAATAATCGTGCTTAAGTATCGTGTCAGCCTCTATTGTTGCCACGAAATCAGAGACCTCTCTCAAGGACTCGAGAGCGCACCTGTGATAAACTACGTTTATGTTGAACTTACCAAACTCTGGGTGCCTACGTACATTAACAATACTATAGTCAATGCCGGACTTACTAAGGACCTTACGGGCTATGCTGGGCGTGTTATCGGTACTACCATTATCACAAACAATCACCAAATACGGCCTAACACTCTGACTAATGATTGAACCTAGGCTTTTGCCGATAAATTTCTCCTCATTAAACGCCGGCATCACAACAACTACTCTAGGCATTCCCCAAAGAAAACATTACACATGGGCTTAAACTCAACCCTAATACCTAGTAAACCACCTAATCGCTTAATAATTGATACTAAATGGAGTATTTCCTCTATTGGCTCATTATGAAACGTAAATACTAACCAACCGATATCACCATTAAAATCACGTCGATGATTATTATACGAGATTCTAAGTTTTAAAATACGTATAAATCGTCTTATAGATAATAACGGATTAATGGAATTAATCAAGTATCTGCTTATTAAATATCCATTTAATAATACATTCATGTTAAATAAGTCACTTGGATTGAAACCTCTTCGTGCATAATCATAATGCCTCATAACAATAGCCACTGCCTGATTATTAAAAGCATCAAACGGATAAGCAAAACCATAAACCTTCCTTCCAATTATATCTTCAATAATCGCCTTTGACATCCTAACCTCATACTCAATATCACCAGGGGATAATGCGGTTAGGAATCTATGTGTTAACCCATGCGAACCTATTTCATGACCTAATTTAGAGATTACATTTAGAGAGTTCAATTTATTTGACAAAAAATCCCTGCCTTTAAAATAAGGTGCTATGAAGAATGTCGAGTAAATGCCATGCTTAACTAGTTCCCTAGCTATTATCACGTGACTGAGAAATCCATCATCGAAGGTTAATGATACAAACAATCTTCTAATCATCTGACTATAAAAAGACCTACCTTTTCCGTTTAAAAGCGTTTACCAAAAGTCCAATTAAGAAGAAGTAAGTTCTTAATGTTCTTATGCCCAGCATTAATAACGGGTAAAGAATCCTATACCTAACCGAAAACACCCTATAGTAACCCTTAACTAAGTTTTCCAGAACCGTACCAATCAATACGACGCCTAGATATGCAACTCCCCACGGCCAGTTGATTGTTAGTAATAGAATGAAAAACACAGGATTAATGAGATAAAAAGTATACTCCAGTAATTGATCCGTAGGACTTGATTTAAATACTTGAAGCATACTCCACCAATTCCTATTTACATAGGACCTAACATAACCGGTAAAGACGCCTAGTATACTCCTCCTCGCAGGTCTATCATTAATGTGGGCTGTCCTCCTCTTCCTCAGCGTTTGATCTCCCAAATCCCTAAGTATTAACTCGCCATCAGCCACAACCTCACACCCACTCTTCCTAATCCTAGAACCCATCTCCCAATCCTCATGTATTGAGTATGGTGGACCCATATCCTCACGAAAAAGACCAACTCTATCAAGCGCATCTCTCCTAAGCATTGTGACGGGCATGGTGGTATTTACACCATAAAAAATACCTCTCAAATACCTACAACTATGCAGTCTTTCAACTAAACTCTTGCATTCACCAACGGTTGGGAAAACAACGGCACAAACCCCATTGTCACTAAAGTGCGAGAGTGCCTTCTTTATAGTATTGGGATGAAGTACTGCATCATCATCCATCAACAGTATGTACGGTGCATCACTACAGCTCCTGATTCCCGCATTCCTCTCCACATCAACATTTGGCGCATTCACAATGTAGGTATTTACATTAATATTGAAGTCCTTGGATGCATTAAGTACATATTCATATGTGGAATGATCATCCTTGGCGATTATCACATTGACGGTAATCTTATCCCTGGGATAATCAAGATTCGCTATCGATCTGAGAACCTCGTATATAACCTCCCCCGTGAAGTACGTCGATATGGCAACACAGACCCTTGGTAAATCACTCACTCAACCTCACCTCTCCTAAACGATTCAATCAACTCTTGTAACTCCTTAACGATATCCCCATTATTGTCTGTATTCAATTCACGGCCATTATGCGAAAACTCCTCTATAGTATTAAGCGTGGTGTTAATCACAAGCTTGTAACCCCTATAATAAACAGCCTTCCTCTCACAATCAATAACCCTCCTCTTCTCATTAAAGTCAGGTCTGCCCATGTACTTACCCAGCACGAGCTTTAAGTCATGAGTTATACCATAAGCCTCCGAGAAGGCTAGATCCCTAGTCACGACATCTTCATAATTACCCTCAATAGCATTCATTATCAGATCAGGTATCTTAGTTAGGCTTTGATAGCCGTCCTTAGGCATGAACTTCCTACCCCTAGGTAACTTAACCACGAAGGGCACCTCGATTATCTCGTTATGTAGATAAATAGCATGGCCATAATAACCCCTCTCCTTAAGCTCCTGACCGTGATCCCCAACCACGATTATCAATGTATTATCGTATAAATTCCTCGTTTTTAAATAACCAATTATCCTCCATATGTACTTATCCACAATTCTAACCTCGTTTTGATAATCCCTCCTAATCCTCTCCATGGTCTCACTAGGTATTTTCTTATAGCCAAATAGGTCGGGAAATATTAATGGACTATACATCGCTAGGGTTAATTTCGGCGCATCAGTCTTGTATGGTTGGTGAACCTCCATGAAATTTATGAATAGGAAAAACGGTTCCCTCAACGATAGATTCTCAATAAGCCTAATTATCTCATTACCACCCTTATCCTCAGGATACCCCAATGCCCTGACAATACCATAGGCCTTAATATATAGTTTAACCAACCTTACAAGTTCTCTGAAACTGCTCTTCTTAATTAACTCCTTAGCCGCAATAAACGGGTCCTGGACCCCCCTCTCGAGTATGCCCAGGCTTCTCAGCTTCCTAATTATCCTATTTATTTCGTTAAATATTGGTCTTACAGGATCAAAGGCATGCACATGCAGGAAGACATCAAACCCTCTCTCAAAGCCGGTCCCAGGTGCTATCCAGTCATTGGCCGATATACCAACGGTGTTGTAACCCAACTCCCTTAATTTCTCAGGTAAGGTCTTAAACGGCACCTTAGCCATGAGTTGTTTGAGACTATACTCCTTGAGATCGTACGTCTCATGAACACCATGATCCCTAGGGTATTTCCCAGTAAACATGGATGTGTGGGATGGTAATGACCAGGGAGCAGGCGCCACAGGGTTTGGAAACACCACGCCCTCCTTACCAAGCCACTCAAGGCTTCCTGCACGTACAGGCCCGCCGTATATGCTCAGTACGTCCTTCCTTAATGTATCAATCACTATAAGGACTATGTTTGGGTAATTCACATCATCACCGCTCTTTTATTGCATAAATTTTAAGCTAATAATTCCCCAATTTATATAGTAGCTTTCTAAACCTACGTCTTAGGATTTCTCTAAGAATGGTAAGTAAATTACGTGAAAAGTAGTTCGGTAAGTACTTCTCTAGGATAAGCATTCTCATGTTTTCACTAATCGACTTTATGGCATCAGTATCAATATTAATTAATAAATTACCTAGTTGAACTTCCTCAAGAGGTATGTAGTGGATCCATCCCTTAGCGTCTAAGTGAAGCACGCCATTCTTGGTCGATATTAATGGCACGCCACAATAACCAGCCTCAAGAACCTTATTCCTAACACCACCGCATACGGAATTGTTTGGATAGGGTAGTAATATTGCCTGGGCATTTAGGAGAAGCGTTATATAATCAATGTATGGTAAATAACCAACATTGATTATAAGATTATCAATACGTTCTAACCCCTTCCTTATACCTGTTATTATTATCCTGATGTTATTACTACGTAACTCTCTTATCATATTCATGAGTGTATCATAGGCTATTAAATTACCAATAAATACATCAGGAAGGGGTGATATCACTATCTTGGTATCATTATTATCTATATCCACATTCAACTTTGGCTTTAACAATACATTCCATAAAAGCCTCCTATCAATGCCCATCAATGGCTTAATGATTTTAATGAATAGGTAACTAATCGAATTCGGCAATACGTACAGTCTCTTGTTAAGTCTTACCCTGAAGTACTTGTGCAAAATGCCGATAAGACCCCTCGAGGCAACTATAATATTGGTACTCAATCTATACGAGATATACTCATTTACGTAAAGAAGGAGTTCACGTATAATCCTTACACGCCCACTCATTATGTGCTCATAATATGGGGATCCATGTACATCAAGTATCACGCACTTACCAAGCAATCTACTGACGATTAGGATCATCGCTGAGATCCATGGTGATACACCACTAATAATAATTATGTTGCTCCTAATTATCGATCTAATGTTTAAGAGGACCTCGATGGGGTATGTAATTGGTAAATACCTAACATTCATGGTACTTAATCCCTTAAGTGTATACCAAATATTGTATGGCCTAAGTAATGAACCAGTGGTGGTTGTTGCCGAAGGCCCTATTACAAGTAATTCAATATCCCTTCGCATTCAGGTGGCGTTATTAATGATATTAGTGAATACGTCAAGGTAGATCTTAGATATGTTCTCGATAGAGAACCTCTCAGTAAACTGCCTTGAGTATTTAACTAACTCGTGGTAATAATTTTCGTTATTATACCAATACTTGGCGAGTTCGATCACCCTATCTACGATATTATCAACATCATTAAAATCAACTATGTACTTACCCAGGACTTTGTCTTTAATAACGTAATCCTTAACAAACCCCCTCACATTAAATGAAACTACAGGAGTACCTGACGCTAAGGAGTCTAGGGGTAGCTGTGCGAAGGACTCGTACCTGCTCGTGAATAGAAGCACGTGGGATTTTGACAATACGCTGGAAAATTCGTCAAGTGGTAAGTAATTAAGTATTTCAATATTTCTGAACTTCCTAAGTTTGTTGTATAGGTGTGTTAATGGACCGTATGCAACAATCTTAATCTCAATATTATCCCTCAACTCCATGATCAACCTCTTAATTATTTTGACAGCAATATCCGTACCCTTCTGCCAGGACGCCCTTGCAGAATATAATAATGTAAATGTACCATACTTATTTCCAGGCTTAAATATACTGGTGTCGGTAAACAATGGTGCGTATATAACCCTACTATTAAACCTACTATGTACTCTGTTCCTAAGATATTCCTCATCATCCTTATTAAGGACATGGAGATAAGCGCCCAACATCCTTAAATAATACGTCGTTTGCATAGGCATTAGCAGATTATAGATTATGTGATGTGGCCTATTTATGTGGTCGATTTTTACAGGTACATGCATGCCAATCATTAGTTTACCCTTGGTTCTGGATTGATTGATTAAGCCTAGATCTAGAAGCGGTGGTGTGTACTTGGCGAAGTAAATTAGGTCGTAGCTATTGATGTCAACTTTACTTATTAGGTCACGTAAAGTCCTAACCTTCAAAACCTCAACCTCTGCATAGTTAGAGAGTAGCTTCCCAATCTTGGTTGTGTTCGTTAATATCCTCATTATATGAATTTATTAATTATTGAAGTTAGGGACTTACAGAAGTAATCATAGTTCATAACCCTAGAAAGCTCACTAACTAGGTAATTACTAACTCTACTGAATTTAGTATCATCACTCTCGAAATCGAGTACATGCTCCACGGCCTCATCAACACTACTAAATCCACAATCCCTATCACAAAGCCTAGCAATATCAGTCCAACTACCATTAAACGAGGACCTATACGCAATCGGTATTGCACCATTCATTACAGCCTCAGCCGTGGCTATTCCAAGACCCTCAAACCACTTAAAGTGCAGGTAATACTTTGTTGCATTTAACACCTTATACCATAAATCATTGGGTATCCATTGAGTCGCAATAATCCTCGCATTACCAATACTTAACTTAAATAATGCCCGAGACTTGTTTCTATTAATTATAAACAATGAGTTTGGAACCTTCTCATTGATTATTGTCATGAAGTTTGTGAGTTCGTTCTGAAGGAACGTCTTATCCTGCCTTGCTGCATGCAGGAATATGGGTCTTAACTTACGTCTGGTATTGCCAGTTATTTGTATGAGTGGCGGTCTTAAAGTGGTTATATTATTAATGTTATGAACAACCCTAATTACGTTATTTAAACCCTCCGAATTCGTTATTAAATAATCAATATCCCTTAGATCGCCAAACATATTATCAATACTAATATAATTAATTGTGGCCTCAGTTAATGTCCACTCCGTCGTCCTGTACGTGAAACCTAAACCAAGCCTTCGCCTTGTTATATACGGAAAGTGCGCATAGAGTATTCTCGGAACTTTATTCCTACGTAGTTCACGGTCAATACTTAGTAGGTAATCATCGTTATAAATTACGAGTGTTGGATTTAATGAGTTTAGCAGTTTCTTAAGTCTGGAGAGTAATCTTAGGGCAATAATATAGGGTATCTTAGTACTTCTGCTGTACTTGAATAGGTAATGCGTGTATACGTTGTTGCCAAATGATATATTGTGCACAGATACTAGTTCATGTGGGTCAAGGCCTATTGTAGATACTAAATGCACTTCAAACCCATTCTCAGATAAGCACTTAGCCATTGCAGTAACCACATAAGCACCACCACCGTATGCTATATCTGTCCCTCCATTACAGCCGAGTATTACGATTTTATCCATGATCCTCGTATAAACCCTTTACCCTACTGAAGACTATATTAAAGACTTGGGACAACCTCTTATCCGTTGTGTCTATGTACATCAAATCATCGTAATATTTACTAATCATATTAAATAACGCTCTACTAATTACTCGTATCCTGGCGATCCTCCACGGAGGCTCTATCATATCACGCTTAGCAATATAATAGCGCTTCCTTAATACTGAATAATCAGCATCTAAGTAAATTATTAAGTCAACACCGAACATCGGCCTTAAGAATACATACGTTAATGTACTGACCAACCTAAATGATTTACCAGCGCGCCTACTTAGTAGGAACATGTCTGTTAAGAAATCAATTATGAACCTAGTAAGCACGACGTCACAGCCGAAAAGCTGTACGGCAATTACCTTAACAAAGTAGGCAGTTAGAAAGCCGAGAAGTTCTATGAATATCCATAATCCATGTATCCTACTCATTAGGACGCTATCCACCTTACGCATGAGCTTACCCTCAGGCCTATAGTCATACTCAACTCTACCAACCCTCATTAAGAACCTGGCAAGCACATCAACAAATAGGTTCCTGCTTCTAATTTCACCACCAGGTTTAGGAACAGCAACGCATCTACCATAATACTTAGTAAGGTAATACTTGATTAACCTAGCATTAGAGGATTTACCGGCACCTTCAGGTCCGACTAGATATATTAACTTAGGCATTGTTTAGAACGGCGACTTATTATTAACGTCCTCTTGGGTATTCATTATCTAAATAATGCCTAATCATAATGATTTCGGGTCGCTAAAGTTTCTTTCATAATCATCATGAGCTTCCTCTTAAAGGCGTTTCTTGAGAATTTAAGTACATGAGACCTAGTATTAATCAGGATCTCCCTCCACAATACGTCATTATCCAACACATTGCCAATCATAGAGGCTGCCTCGTCAAGGTCCCTATATGCAAATCCATAAACACCCTGTCTCTCCTCAAGTATGTCTAACCAGGGGCCACGGCTCCTATATACCACGGGTACACAGCCTGCGGCCATACCCTCCACTATGGATATGCCGAACCTCTCATTACGTGCCGTATGGAGATAAACCTTAGCCCTACTCAAAAGTTCCAGTTTTTCCTGGAATGATGCGTTAGGCTTAACGATAACATTACTAAGGCCCTTCTCCTTAATTAGCCTGGTAATTCTCCTCATATAGTTCACGTCAGAAACGGCACCAATTATTACGAACTTGACATCCTTAACCCTACTCGCAATCTCGATAAGATCTTCATACCTCTTTTTTGGTGAAAACCTACCAATTGAGATAACGAGCCTTTCCCTCTTCTCATTATTTGAATACTTCATGTACCTCTCCACATCGATAGGTGGATAAAGAACTATTGAGTCGAGCCCCATCACCTTCTTAATTTCTATCTTTGTAAACCTAGAATTAGTTAGTATGAGTCCCAACATGTTATGCTTAGCGAATGATTTGAGAATAGCATTGCGAGGAAATAGGTATGCCTTGTATATGGAAGGCCACGAATACCACATGTTGAATAATAATGGTGAGTGAATGTACGTAATATCAACAAAAGGTATGGGTTTAACGCCACCATTGGTATTTATCAAAATATCAATTTCCCTACGCATGCTATTAAGTCTTAGCATATCAATGAACTCATCATATGCCTTAAATAATGGCGGATTACGAAACAAAATTTCACCATCAATCTTGACATTAACTCCGCTAATCTTCCTATAATACCCCCAGTTATATTCATCTCCTGCTATGTAAATAACCCTGAACCCTAACTCCTTCAATGCTGAGGCTAATTCTAAGGAGAATATCTCAGCCCCTCCACCGCCGTGTCGGCTAAATATTGACTTATGTATTATCCCAACCCTGATCTCCCTATTATTCATCATAACGCAGCCTTTCCTGCAGCCAACCCATATTGTATAAGTAGGTATTAATCCTCAATATTAATAGTAATGGTTTACGCAGAATTAGACTTAACATTCTATCTGCAGCCACTACCCTTATTAACTCATTAATCTCTTTAGCCCTGAGAAACAACGCCGTAAATAAGGCAAATAATAATGTATATGGTATAGCCAGTAGCAGTGATATTTTCGGAGTAAGGAATAATGTGAATGGGTAAATAATGGCGCCAGATAGTAAGCTCGGTACTAATGCACGTAAATTAGATTTAAGGTCAGGAAGAGCTTTATGTACTTTGTATGTTAATATGAGGGAGAGAATATTGCCAAAGTAAGAGCTAAATATGAATGTATATAGGGACCCCCAAACACCGCCAAATTTCATGATCAAAATCACGGCAGCACCTAGAGAAACCGGGGCGTTGATTACACCAAGTAAGCCTATCAATCTCGTGTCACCAACTGCCCATAGAAACGAAGTATTTTGTCCAAAAACTGCGCCAAGCAACGTAACTGATTGCAGCATAAGCATTAGGTAGGCATATTTATAGGTACTCCCGTAAAGAACAGCGGTAAGTTTATTGGCAAAAACAAGAGCACCAATGGAAAAGAATCCGATTATTAATATCGAGTACATTGACCCCTTTATGAAGGACTTATTAATAGTATCTGGATCCTTAGATGCGGTTATGCCGTAAGTTACGCCACCACTAACTGTATTGGCTATTCTATCAAGGATAGCGGCTATGTTAGATGACACATTAAAATTCCCAAGAAGCTCATTATTCGAGTACCTAATCTGCAACGTAGAAATTACGGGAGATACTATCGAACTAACAACAACGTTCGCAATTAACGGCATCATTTTCACTATCACCTCACGTATGCCACGAGATAATCTCTTAGTATCGCGAATTAACTGAATTATTCTTTGCCGTAACTTATAAATAGCTATTGATGCCAATACCGACGCTTCAAGCAAGTACCCAATTATCAAGCCTATTATAACACTAATAGCGCCAAAGCCAAGTATGACAAGTACTATGGCAATCGATACCCTAACGGTGGTTCTGGTTACAATCATAGCATTAGTGACACGGAATAGTCCCAGCGCGCCCACAAGTGCCTCCATCATTAATGCGAGGGAATACGCAAAGAAGTAAAGTGTGACGAAAAGCATGTAATGTATTATATATGGCCTTTTGAATACATAGGCTATATACCTGGATAATAATAGGAATGCCGTGGTCATTATTATTACGAGTGTCGTTCGTAAAAATGCAGCCGATAAGGCAGTATCCCACTCATTCCTAGAACCATACCTAACAATAATGCCGCTGAGACCGAGATCGACAAGGCCAACTAGTGATTGAGGTAGGGCTACCAGTGCATAGACTAGACCATAATAGTTAGGTCCAAGCAGCCTAGCAAGAACAACACTACCAGCAAATGCTACCAATGTTGATGCAATACTGCCGGTAACTCCATAAAATATGCTTGACGCTGCTCTCTTACCTACAATACCCATATCTCAGGAATTCTCGAACTATTACCATTAAGTATTAAGCATTGTGCTTTGATTAATGGCATAACTATAGGTGAATGTCTTATTGCCATAGCCGTAACCAATCAATACGTTTATGGCCGTAATGTTCGTAGGTAAGGTGGAATTGAATAGAATCACCTCATTATTGAAGTAATTCCCTAATGATGACGATTCACCAATTCTAGTGCCAGGGAATAACGCTATCAATATATCATCAGTAGAATTAACACTATAAGTAGCACCAATGGTTGCGTTGCCGATGACGTCATTATTAACATATATAGTGATGTTATATAATGTAACCGTCGTATTCAAACCATTATGGATAGTCAAGACAATAAAGAAGGTACTTATATTCGATATTTCATAAGTAAAGTAGCTGGGGTACATAAACAATGAGTCATAATCATAACCCAAGGGACTCGTATTAGTATTATTAGAATTATTAAGGGTCGTATTCTGACTATTTGTCAAGGTCCCTTGCAATGAGTTAGTCGTGGACGTTGCGTATACATCATTAACGCATGAACACTGAACGGCCTTGTTTAGAAGTTGTTCATACTTACTCTGAAGTTCCTCGTACTGTTGAAATAATAATGTGTAATTTCTCTTAAGGGACGTGTAATTATTATATAATGAATAATACATCAACGGCCAATTAGGATTCCTAACGGTGTTCCCTAGGATACCAAAAACAAAGGACGCTAAAGCAGCGACCAAGGCCATGGCAACGGCTATGAGAAGTACTGTGGCGATGACATTACTAATACCGGTATGCCTCATAAGCCAACCACCACTGGGGTTCCTATGGCTGTGTTTGTTGTATTTACCTGTATCCACCAACCCGCCGGTAACTTAATGCTTATTGTGTCTATGCCGGTACTGCTGTACTGTCTCTGTATGGCTAGGGTTAGTTGTGATTGGCTTGGCCCTATGTATACCTGCACGTTGGCTGGTGTTGACGTTGCGCTTATCGGTATGTCCAATTCGGTGTCGAATGGGTATGGGTTTTGGACTGGGGTTCCGGGCGTAAGGAGTAGTTTCAATATGCCAGGCGGTATTGGGTATAGGTTGCCGTAGTTGTACTGCCCGCCTGTTGCGTATGCTGTGTTCCCGAATATGTAGTTGTTGGGGCTTGCAACGACTATTGGTAACCAAGCTGTGCCGCAGGCGCTTGACATCCCGCTGAACCCGCACATGCATGGGTCCACCTTACCCTCAAGTGGGTATGCGCACTTGGCGTTCAGTATCGTGTTCCCCGTGATTACGTTGTTCACACTTGCGCTGTGTATCCCCAGGTTTATTCCATAGGGCATGTAGTAACCGCTGCAGCCGAGACCCCCTGGCAGGCTCGTGCTCAGTGGTGGGCCCTCTATGTAGTTGTTGGCTATCAACGTGTCGTGTATCGGGCCCCTGAAGTCGAATATACTGCTACTCATTGGTCCTGCCGGCCCGTACATGTATAGCCTGTTGTTAGCCACTACCCCCGTGCAACCATTCACCGTGTACAAACCACCGCACCTGATGCCGAATGGCGTGTTCTTCAGTGTGTTACCGAATATGAACCAGTCCTCGCCTGTGCCGGGGTATGTGTATATGCCGCCGCAATTCTCGCAGTAGTTGTTGATTATGTACCTGCCAATAATCGCAGGGCTGTTGTAGAGCCTGTTGTTCATTATTAACGCGCCTGGGTTTGCAGTAGCCTCGAACCCGGTGGTTATCCCGTTCTCCGCACCGGTTACCTGCTTAATCACGTTGTTGATGACTAGGTCAGTCTCCACCTGGCTGAAGAGGAGTATGGCGTTCCCAGCGGTCTCTATGTAGTTGCCCTCAATCACGTGACCGCCGTGAAGGCTTATGAAGTCTATCGCCGTGTCGCCAGCCCATAGGAGTTTGTTGTTCCTAATCACGACATTAGTGACGGGTATCCACTGCTCCTGCGGTATGTTGTTGTAGCTGATTATTAGGTGGTCGCCAACGCTGTACCTAAATATGTTGTCCTCAATAAGCACGTTCTGGGTGAAGCGTAGGTTAAACTGGGCGTGGCTTAATTCGAGTATGCTCCCACGCAGTACTATGTTCGTGTTGGGCTTACCGAAATTAAATGTGTTGGTTAAGCCTCCCGAGCACCCCGTTGATGGGCATGATGCCCATGGGTATTGGCCCGTGTTCAGTATCGCATTGCCCTTGTAATGCACGTTCTCAATCAGCAAGCCATCCGTGTTAGCCAGGAACATTCCCTGCCCAGGATTGTTGTTTGTGTCGTAGGCTAGTAACGTGAGGTCTCGAACGGTTATGTTGCTGGCGTTATATAGGTCGAAGAAGTACGGCAGGTACTGAACCCTCTGGAACTGAATGATTGTTTTGTCCATTCCAGAGCCCACGAAGGCTATGTTGCCCAACCCCTCAAGCACCAACCCAACACTGTTACTAATCGCTGTGCTGTATATTGACGTAACATAGTACGTACCCGGAGCAATACAAACAACACCACCGGCACTGCCCTTAGTGTTAATTATGTAGTTGATAGCCTCCTGAATACCGGACGTCAACGTCTGACCACCTGGACACGTAAATGAGGAATACGAAGACTTCGCATAATTTGTGTATGTTGACCAACAACCGAGGCTGTTCACAATAGTACCGCTGGAATCAACAATCACAGTGCCATCAGCAGCAACAACCATAGGCTGAGACTGACCGGTGGGGCTCTTCGGCGGCTGAACATGCACGTCGCACTTAGATGGAATTGTCTGCATATTACCTATTGACCTAGGATCAATAATAATATTACTAGGACTATAAGCCCTAACTATCTCAGGTAATGCACCTAGTAAGGCAGTTACTGATCCTGCCATAAACAGTGACTCAAGCAACTTCCTACGCTCAATATTAACCATGGGCACCACCTTTCAGTTTCACAACTATGAAACATTCAGAAACTGAAATAAAAACCCTCTCAACCAAACAAATTGAAAGAGAAACCAAATAAACCTAATGTGAAACCTCACGATAAATTTCCAACACTCTCTTAACATACGAATCAACAGTAAGTCGCTCAACAAACGACCTACCCCTAACACCCATCTCTAACTAAATCCTCATTACCAAGCAAATACCTAACCTTACTAATAAAATCATCAACATCAAAGGGCCTAGCCAAAAGCCCTGCACCAGAATCCTCAATCAACTCCTTAGGACCACCAACACCAAAGGAGACCACAGGCTTACCCATAGCAAAAGACTCAACAACGGTATATGAGTATAACTCAACCCAATTAATAGGCATTATTACCAAGAACGAATTACTAACTATCTTAACCTTCTCCTCATTACTAACAAAACCATGATAAACAATGTTACCATACTTCCTAGAGGCACTTATTATATAGTCCCTAAGGTATCCATCACCCATAACATGAATAGTAATACCACTAAGTCTCCTGGCAATCTCAGGAATGAGGTGGGCACCCTTATCATGAATTTCTCAAGTCGCCCTCAAAACCCCTACTGGTATTTTTTTCCATGAATTCTATAGAATGCGAGACCGTGTGGTTCATGTATTAGTACTTTACCGTAATCTAATGCGAAGGCGTAGGTTATGAAGTCTGGAGCGTCAATTACATGATGCATTATGTACTTTGAAAGCATGATGGCTAATCGATTACGTACAACTATGGCGCTCATACCACTACCGCACTTAAACCCATACATCTTAACTGCCTTAATTCTATCATTAATACTGACGAGCCTTAAGTACTCATTAACCCTATCAATATCAAGGGGCAAGATATCCCCTAGCTCATTAATTGCAATAAGATTATGGTGGTAGTAATCAAGATCATAATTAAACACTTTGAATAATCGTTCTAGTTTGCGGCTATGGAAAATGTCATCATCGTCAAGGAATGCTATTACTTCGCCTTCTGATTCGTTTATTCCTGTTGCTAGGTACTTGCCTACTGGTTCGTCACCTGCCTCGATTATTTTACTCCTATTGCTCTTGACTGCATGATCGACCTCCGGATCCCTGAAGTTCTTCACAACGATTATTTCATAGAGACTTTTGTCCAGGGTTTGATTAATCACGGACTTTACAGCGTACTTAAGGAACTCACGCCTACTATAGGCCGTAACAACAGAAATGAAGGGTCTACCCATTTAATCTCTAGTGAAATTAACGATGAATAGGCGCTTCCCTGTTTGCCTAACGACCTCGTACTTAAACCCACAGTTAATAAACTTATAGATCAATGGCGTTAATGCACCATGTACCTCAATAACGTATTGTCTAGCAAGCCTTAGAGCCTTGCAGGGCACAGTTAATAGTGAGTATTCACAACCCTCACAATCCATCTTAACAACAAAGTCATTACCAATATCCCTACCAATCCTTAACAACTCCTCGGTCGAATCAACGACCCTAACCTCGACATCACCAGGCAACGCACCCGTACCTATGTAACCGAGCCTCAGCCTTAATGTACCATTATAGAACCACCAACCATAATTAAACACCTTAACCCTATCCTCAACACCATTAGCCCTAATCGTTTTAACAAGGCCCTCATAGAAGCGAGAGATAGGTTCATAGGCATAAACTACTCTAGCGCCCCAATTTAAGAAAGCTAATGCTGTATCACCAAGGTAAGCACCAACGTCAATTACAACCTTATTCTTCACGTCAAGCACTAAATAATCATTTTCAAATTCAAAAGTGAATGTTAACAAAATATCAGGTACCTTCCCGTAGATTACCCCATACTTAGTCTTAACGAAGTAGTCATCGCCATCACGCCCAAAATCGATACCGAGATAGAGTAAACTACTGATCAATTTAAAGGTCTTAACGTTATCAATCGTAATTCCACGATAAGTATAGGGAACACCAAGCAGTCTCCTAACGACCTCCCTAAACACGTAATAAGGACCCATGGTTCTTAACGTGAATAATAATCCACGTGCTTTCCTCCCAAGTAACTCGTAAAACTTACTCATACCTCGCCTTTGCGTTTTTCTCAATCTCTAATAACTTACTCCTTACTTCGCTCGGTTCATAATCACTACTTATAGCTTCGATTGCCAGCTTAAGTCCTATGGCATAGGTTTTTGATAATAATGTTTTTCTAAACTTACTATATAAATCAATGACTCCATAATATAGCTTAAGTTTTCTCATGTTTAGTTTAAAGCCATAATAATAAATGCCGTAGGGAAGTAAATGACTTTCCAACGTTGTCATAAATCTCGATATGGGACTTCTAGGTCTTGACAATGAATCTCTCTTTAAATGGTTAACGATGCCGCCGTTGAATAAAGCACTATGTAATCCTTGCCTAACGTAATGTAAGGCAAGCAAGGTCTCATTATGCAACCCTCTCTTCGTGTATCCTGGTAAAGCAAAGCCGTCAATGTATGATCTAGATTTAAGGCTCATATTTACTCCACGAATCTCAATAGATAATACATAACCCCTATTATTAAACCTATAGTCTCTCCATTTACCTTTACACGCAAGCAATCCCATATCATTAACGATAGTGCTGTAATCATTCAATTCCTTCAGTAATGGTTTATGATAACCAATCAACGATCTAGGTAGATACCAGGATTCATAACAATAATTACGACTCGGTATTACAATACCCTGCGCAATTCCTATTTTTTCGTGGTTTTTGTGGAATTTTATGTGCTCCTCGATCCAGGTTTTTGTTGGTGTTGCGTCGTCGTCTGTTGTTAGTGTTATGTCGTAGTCCTTGGCGACCTCATATATCATGTTTAGGGCTTCTTCGAAGTACCCATCGCTTTGTATTTTGACCTCTATGTCGAGTTTGTCCTTGAACTCATCAACAACGTCCAAAGTCCTATCACCAGGACTCGGCTTATAAACAACTAAAACACGAAAGTCCTTGAAGGATTGATTGACTAAGGCTTCTAGGGTCTGACGAATCGTATAGCCGAACCTTGAGTTACTGTATGTTGGTATGCCTATTAATATCTTCATAGTTTTGTTCTGATTATTTTTGTTGGTATTGGTTTTAGTAGTATTGTGTGCAGTATTATTGAGGTTAGTATTGCGTATATCCTCACTAGTCCTGCCGCGATCCATGTCGTGTACTTGATCGGTACGTACTTCCTTGCCTTTCTATACCTAATTATTAGGTAGTGCGGTGTTAGTGGTTCCATCACCGTCCTTATCATCATCTTTAGTACTGATAGTGCGCCTGTGCTTCTTATTAGGACTATTAGTGATGTTCCTAGCTTCCTGTAGTAGCTCATCATTGTTTTTACGTCATAGTAATGCTCATCAAATACGTAGTGCTGGCTTGGGAAGTAGTAAGTATGGTACCCGGCCCTTAGGAATCTAAATGAGAACTCCCCATCCTCAGACGTGGGTAATGGCTTAAAGCCCACCTTAAGGGCCGCATTCCTCCTCACTATTAACCCACCGCTGTGGAATGTTGGCTCTCTCCAGGGACCGTCACTTGCCGTGTCGCCCAGGAAGTAGGCTAGGTCGTAGTTGTTCAGTGGTCCTTGGTACCTAAATAGTGGTATTAACCTGGCGACTACGGCATCGTACCTACCCCTGCTCAATAGTTTCCTTATTCTCTCATACCAACCCCTTGGCAGGTACATGTCAGCGCCAAGGAACATTACGTATTCGCAGTCTGCCATTTTCAACGCCTCATTCCATGCATGTCCAAGCGGTCCTCTTATTATTGCTACCTTTACGTTTTTACGAGTTCCTGCGTATTCCTGCATTACTTTGTATGTGCGGTCTGTTGAGCCGTTGTCAATCATTATTACCTGGATGTCATTATTGCTTGCCTCGTTACTTATTGATTTCAGCAGTGTTGGTAGTCTCTTCTCCTCGTTTAGTGCTACGACTATTATTGATAGTAGGCAGTCGCTAATCATTTTTCGCCACAATATCGATTAATTGTCTCCTTGTCTCGCTTAGTGGGCCGTTGTTGTTGATTACATGTACATTGTTACCCATTGATAGTCTCATCACGGTTAGTAATGCCTTGCTCCTTAGGTTATCGTGTAGTATATCTGGGTTCACAATCCTATAACCCCTATTGATGCTCCTGCTTAGTCTCGTTTTGGTGTTGGCATGTACATATATTGCTATGGGCGTAAGCATGTTCATTAGGGTTAATGATAATTTGTACAGCGCTTTAATTGCCCTATCCCTGTCTAGTTCGTGGTCTTCCATGTATAGTCTTGCATATTCTATGTGGTCTAGGATTATTGTTGGTAGGTAGTCCTCTATTAATACGTTTATGCCCATTAGGTTCATTATCTTTGATGCCGTGGCTATGACTATTGATTGGAGTAGGTCCATTGCTATGAGTAATTTCAGTATTTTAGCCAGCAATTGCGGCTTAGCCATTTCCAAGTAGGTTAATGGATATATTTCCTTCACTTTTTTATCCTTGGTTATTAAAGTTGCCAATGCTTTGGTTATAGCATATGTCAATAGTGCGTATGGTGATTGGGTAATCGCTATTGACGGTTCTTTGATTAGCTCCTTTATCATGTACTTGATTGTCGTTTTCCCACTGGCTATTGGTCCATCAATTACTATGAATCTTCCTCTCATATGAGTACATTGTCCATGCATACCTAAATACTGGGTCCTTAACGATGTCTGCTATGTCGTTTTTATAGTCATAATTATTATCCATGCATAGGTTGCTGAGTAATTTCTTGGATAATATTGATATTAGTGATACATGGAGTTCCATAAGTAGGTGATTGCTTAGGAGTTTAGATACTTCGTACCTAGGCACTCCTCTTAGGTGAAGTATTAGGAGTAGAAATGACACGGCCAATGTACGCTCCGCCAGTTAGGAAGTCGAGTACGTTTCTCATGATTCTTTGTAGGTAATTCGCTATATTTGCTACGTATCTTAACTCGGATACGGATGTTTGTAACAAAAAGCCTATGTGCGTATGGGAAAGCCTTATTTCCCTATATAATGGTTCATCTAGCGGAATATGTAGTGATAGTGCGCCGTTTTTATTGATCTTGCAAACAAGTCGGTATCCTCAGCCCTATTCAAATCCCTATAATTAGTTTTAATGATCGGGTCCTTATTACCAAACCCTGTGCATTCAATATTTAGCTTCTCGCTAATGATAAAATGGCACTTTATTAGCTTGGTCAAGGCGTTTGTATTATATATCCTGTCCAGGTCTATCATGAATATGTATTTACCACGGGCAAGCCTGACGCATAGTGCTCTTCCTAGTCCTCGGGAGCATTTGTATCTGTAAACCCTGAGTGGTATTTTCCTTGACCACTCCAGTAGTTTTTCGTATGTTCCGTCTGTTGAGTAGTTATCGATTATCACCACTTCGTACGGTACTCCTAACTCGTTGAATACGTTGACGACCGATGATAGGCTTGCATCTAATGTTTTTGCTGTTTGGTATGTTGTTCCGCAGATTGTTATGTATGGTTTTTCATTCATTAGTGATTGATTGGTGTTAATATTGCATAGCCCTGCGTTGTCATTAGTGATAAATCGCCATTATTAAGTACGCATTGTGGTACCTGACTCATATACACACCGAGAAATGTATCGTAATTACATGTTGAGAAGTCTTGGAGTATGTATGCTGATGGTATTTTGCCCTGACTACCAAAGGGTAATCCATCCTGTGCGTAAAACGGTGTGCTTTTCGGTATTACTGGGCTTAATTGTTTAGATTCTAGGGGTATATAGTATGGGTGTACCATAGCCATTACATGGAATATTGATGAGTTCTCAATAGGCGCCCAGTCAGGGGAGTATACTCCTAAGAATACGAATATTGCGAATAATAACGTAAATACTACCGCGATAATTCTCGACTTACTTCTAAGGAATATGCTTATCATTGTTGTGGCACCGATTAGAGCTAATAGATACGCTACGGGTAATAGGTACTGACCTGTGGTTAACCCGGCTGTGTAATCTGCATAACCAAATGCCGTGGCTAATATTGAGGATAGCGAGGACGAGAATCCTATGACAAGCCCTAACCAATTCATAGTATTTAATTTATTCATTCTATTAATACCGTAGATTATGATTAATGCAATCAACACCAGTGAGAGGGCTATGGGAAATGCCCATATGTACGAGAAAACCCTAACCTCCGGGCTTGAGTACCCTGGAGCTACCGTAGGTGATATATTGTATAATGCTGTTGTATTTCCACCAACTATCGTGTTTGTGAATAGTTGAAGGGCATTTATTGTTCTATTTACCTTAATTATTATTAAGAACATAGCTATATCAACTCCTACCCAGTATGCGAATTCCATAATCGTGAGTATAGCCAGTGCCTTACCGATTATTGACCTAATCCTTGCCTTCTCATCACGTGGTATCTTAATCATTGGTATTATCAAGTAAGCTATTAATAATAATTCGGTCATAGCTACGGGACCCACTGGATGCGCGAATATTGCGTCTAACGCAAATAATGCATATAATACTGCTGTGCCCATGATGGAGCCTCCGGTGAGCATAATTGCCAGTGACATAAGTGCGGAGGCCGTATACGGTAATGAACTAACCCTAGCTATCAAGAATGAGAGCGGTGGCACAAATATTAGGAAAGTACTCAGTACGGCGCCTCTTAACCTAAATCTTTCAAAAAACGCTATTAGCGAGAGCACGGTAACTACCGCAAATAATGAATCATAAAGCACCGCAAGAGGATCCACTAAGTTTGTGTAGAGGCCTATGGTCACCAGGTTAATCGCATCTGTGGGTATGAAATAATAAAAGCCTCCTTTAATTGCAGTTACTTGATACTCTGTAAGATTTCCTTGCGTATAAAGAGGTTCGTCTTTGAAGTTATACGGGAATGTAGAACCAAAGAAGTGGTTCTTTACGAATACGGAGACTACAGCCGTTAGTAATATCACGGTGGCTCCGTACAGTAAATATGACTTCCTCTGCCCATTGCTCATTATGTATAGGGCCATCAATACCGTATTGATTGTCGCTAATATGAAGTATCCGAAGAATCTATATATCGAGTCTATAGGCACTGCTGCAGATATCGGTATTATTGTTGATATAGCCAGAATCAATAATTCCAATAACTTATTATATTTACTAATTCTCATTAATCCACCATTCGTTGCTGCAGCGCCTCTTCTAAGCGATAGTATTGCTATTATGGCTAAAACTATGAATACTATGGTCAATAATGCAGTCATGTATACAAGGGCCTTCCCAAAGCTTGTAATGTCCATCTTACTCAATAATTTGTCCGCAAACTCCACAATCCTAACCCCTATATACGTCATTTAGTACTCACCAGTAATGTCTAGGTATAGGGCTTAAAGCAGTACTTACTTGGCGCAATATAGTTTACTTACGTACTCTTTAACAACTTCGCTCCAGGTCGGGATCTTAGCCCTAATGCTTGGTGGCTCACTTAATGCCTTAACTAATGTATTTACTGTCTCGGACAGATTGTCTGGGTTAATAACATATGCACCAAAGGCACTGAATACCCTACCCCACGGCCTGGCAATAACCACAGGAAGACCCAGTGCCAACGCCTCTGCGGTTACTATACTAAAGGCCTCATACTTGGATAAGTTTATGAATACCGTGGAATTAGCCAACTCCCTTAAATAATCAACCCTAGGTAAAAAACCAGTATGCATCAATTCGACACCTAACTCCCTAGCTAATCTCTTAATACCACCTATCGCTGGTCCATCACCAATGACCTTAAACCTAATCTTCACACCCAAAAACTCTTGAGCCTTCGCCACAGCCCTAACCGCTAAATCAACCCTCTTATACTCCTCAACCCTACCTGCATAGGTAACAGTGGGCAGGTCGGGATCCTCCCTCTTAACGTCATACACGTCCTCAGAGACACCATTAGGTATGACAACGGAATCAATACCAAAATCCCTAAGCACGAGTAACCTCTCAAATTGAGATACGGTATGTACCCTATTTATCACCCGAAGGATTCGCCTAAGTACAGGCTTGTATAACATCCACATGGCCTTAGTATCGATCCTACTACCCTCCTCATGATGGTGCGGTGTCAAGACAACTCTATCCATATTATTAAAGAACCTGCTTAGAATAACCGCGGTCGGCGTTATTAGGGATCCCACGTTGTGTATATGGATTACGTCTGGGTCGAACTCCCTAACTAACTTGGTGAATTTAATTATGAAATCATGAGTTGGCGCAAAGTACGAGTCCCTAGGCGCTATGCCCACCGCCCTAATCACCCTCAACCTAGGTAACTCTATGTTTGGTGCATTACCGCCATACCTAAGCCCCAGCACGGTAACCTCATGCCCCATAGACACAAGTCTAAGCGATACATTATACAGCACATGAGACAACCCACCAGCGTACGGTGGGTAGGCGTGGCCGACCAGGAGAATCCTCACGGCCTAACCACCCACGACCTCCCTATAAACCCCTAAGGTCCTCTCGGCAACTCTATCCCAAGTAAATCTCATGGCGAACTCCCTACCATTACGTACGAGTCTCCTCGCCAAGTCCTCATTAGTCAGAACCTCAATTAGAGCCTTAGCCATGGCAACGTAGTCACCAGGATTAACGAGCATCGCCTCAACACCATCCCTAGCCAGCTCAGGGAATCCCCTAATCCTAGTAGAAACCACTGGAGTCTCCGCAATCATGGCCTCAAGCATTGTTATTGGGCCGGCCTCGTAATCCGAGGATATTACGAAGACATCGGCAGCCCTATAATGAAGCTCCAACTGATCCCTACTTAACCAACCCATGAACCTAACCCTACCCAGGATCCCCAATCTCCTCGCTAAATCCTCAAGCATCGGCCTTAATGGTCCATTACCGCCAATCCTAACCTCAACCTTATCCAGGATGCCCCACTCATCAAGCATCTTCATTGCGTATAAGAAGACGTCCAGCCTCTTCCTAGCAACGTGTTGTGATGATGTGAATATTAATGGCTTGTCAATACTAAGCATTTTCTTAGCCTCCTCCTTACTAATGCCAAGATACTTGTTGTTAGGATCAACACCATTCATTATCACCCTAACTCTGTGTGAATCAAGGCCGTATTTGCTCACCAACTCATCCTTAACCTGGGGTGATGGTGCTATGATAACCCTACTAGTGGCAATTGACGAGTACTCCATGAAGTAACCAAGGCCCAGGTAAAAACCAAGCCTCTTCCAATCCCTATTAACCTCATGTGTAAATATTGACTTAACCTCGCCATAACTCGTGTCGTGTATCGTAGTAACCTTACTACGAAACCTTATAAGACCACCAACGTAGGGCTCCTGAACGTGAACAACATCGTAATCACCCCTCCTCAGCAGACTATCGACAATCCGGGTTAGCCTAGCGATATCGTACATTATCGCCAATGCTTCACCAAACTTAATATTGGTCCTCTTAATAATGGCGCTTCTAGGTCCTATGAACATAACGCCATCATTAGATCTGGCTGGGTTTCCGAATGAAATAACATCAACGATAACGCCTAACCTTCTTAGAGCCTGGGTTAAGTGGTACGTGTGTGTTGCGACGCCACCAACGGTGTATGGCGGGTACTCCCTACCAACCATTAAAACTCTCATCCTAATAACTCCCTAGCCAACTTGAACACAGATACTTGCTCCTCCTTTGAAACACCGATAACAATGCCAAGAAGTTCGTTCTTGAACTTGGCCACGTAATCCAGGGCCTCCCTTGGTTTCAACAAACCGCTGGCCAGCACACTAAAGGCTATTAACTTACCTGGGTACCTCCTAACGAACTCCTCATATGCCTCCTTAGACGGCGACATTTGAAAGCCAACCCTATTAAACGGCGCACTAAACACGACATAATCCATTACTGAGTACTCCCCCAATGCCTTGTATACCGTAGGTAGGTTCCTAGTCTCAATACCAGGGATGACACCCCTACCCCTAATGTACTCAAGGGCCTCTGCCAAGACCTCGGCAAGTCCATACGGTACTAGCGTATCGACGATTAACTCATGGAGCATCAAAGTCCACGGTTTAGAACCGTAGGCATTTTTAATACGTCCAAGCTCATAATCAATTAACGCCTTCAATCCATTGAGCAAGTCCATACTCACCGCAGCCTTAAAGCCATGATAGATAGCCCTGATGTTAGACGACTTAGTAACATTATCGACAAACTCCTTAACTAAACCCACAGTACCGACCACAGTCGCTTTCCTAACATACTCATAGGCGTATGGAGCAATGGCTGCGATCAGGAATTTTCTCCTATCAACGTGGTTCCTAATGCCGCTGAGTATCGAGAGTGTCGTATCACTCACTGAGAGCATAAAGCCATCAGCACCAGCATCCCTAGAGCCAATTACTAACTTAATTGCGTATCTAAGATCCTTAACGCCACCCCTAAACCTGGCCTCTGACTGGGCTAGGTGCTTAATCCCGTGGAAGGGGTTATCTCCCACTAGTACGTGCATTATGGACCCTCAGGGCCTCGTCTATGAACTCATCAATCAATACTGCGTCATTAAACGTAGCGCCATCAAACCCTTTACCACGCACTACACTCTTAAGGAACTCCTCAACCTCCCTATAATACTCAGGTGCACCGAGCAAGTACTTAACGGGTTCCTCAAGCTCTGCGGCATAGACCTTCTTAATATTGCCACCGTTTTTGATTACGACTTCATAATCATTAGCAATTACTTCACCATCATCAGTAACTATGTCAATGCCAACCTCAGGAACCCTATAACCCTCCTTACACCATGAAGTACTCACAGTAGTATCGATATCGCTGATCAACACCCTCACCGTAACCTCACCACAGGGCGCATCGTTGGTCTTCTCGATATTGACATTATGAATCTCAGCCTTGGTATACCCAAATAACCAGAATAGCAAATCAATAGCGTGACTGGCTAGATCCCTGAGCACGCCGCCCCTAGGTTCGAGTAAGCCCACGGACCTATTCACACCAAGGAAATCCTCTGAATACGCATATGCCCTGATAGCCTTAATACGGGAAACATCAACACTTTGAACCCACTCCCTTAGGTACCTAAAGGTTGGTATGAACCTCTTCTGGAAACCAACGGCATTAACTATGCCCCTTGACGCGGCATCCTTGAGTAATTCCCTCGATTTAGCCCCAGAATCCGTAAGCGTCTTCTCCACGAACAAGCCCTTAATGTCTAGTTTTAAACTCGACTTAGCTAGTGCGTAGTGCGTTGGTATTGGTGTGGTTATGAATACAGCATCTACATCCGTTAGCTCATCAATACTGGTCACAATGCTTACCCTACCGCGAAATAGCCTTCTTAATGCCTTGATTATCTTCTCATCCTTATCCACGATAGTCACAACCTCGCCAAGTCCAGTAGCGTTTACTAACGCACCATGTAGCACTCCCATCTTCCCAAAGCCTATAATCGCGACCCTAACCTTATCCATAGTTATTAACCAGGTCGCTAATTATTGGTATGAAGCGGGAACTGCTCTGTACAAGCCTATCACTTACGATTTTCATAGACTTCTCGGATAAATCATAAATAGTTCCAGGGTCTAGACTCACTGAGCGTTCAATTTTTTCCGTAAATTCATCAATACTGAGAGGATCAAACAGGAAACTCTCCATGGGTGTTCCAGAGAGTATTTCGGGTATACCACCAACCCTAGATGCAATAACTAAATTATGGGTGAACAAACCCTCAAGAAGCGAGTACGGTAGTGGCTCCTCATATATGGATGGATGGACAGTAAACCAGGTCTCACCTAACTTACTTAATAACTCGTCATGACTAATCCTACCAAGCACTTGTATGATGCCATTGAGCCAACTTGGTAACTTAATACCATTTAATATATAATTAGTTACTAAGACCCTTACCTTAACACCATCCCTTAGGGCTTTAATTAACGAACCTATGAGCAATGTAAAGCCCTTCGTCTTTGATGAACCACCCATGAACATAGCCGTAGGTTCATCACTAAACCTCTTCGAATCCCTGCCTATTGATAACGGTGGGTTATAAATAACAACACCCTTACCTCTAAGTTCTGGCATTGTACTCATCACGTAATCCGCTTGTCTCTTCGACACAAATATTAACAGGTCTGCGTACTTTACGGCAAGCTTATTTACGGTATTTATAATCGATAGATAACCAACAATGACGGACTTGAGCATAGAATGCTCGAGTCTCTCATACGTAATGTCAGTCTTAATACCAGGTTCAATGCCGGGAAACTTTGCGGCTGTGTATGTTATTGGTTGATAATCATGCACATGAATAACAACGGGCTTTTTCGGATCTATAGATTTCGCGAGTAACGCTGCAGGATACATGTTCTTAGATGGTATATAGACTAAGTCATGAGCCCTAATAAGCCTGCTCAATAAATCCTTATATTTAGTTAATATTATCCAATCCTTTAACTTAAAACCACTATTATTTAATCCAGGTAGGAATACGTAATTAACCCTACTGAGTAAATCCCTGCTTGGGTTTCTCGTGCCGGAGATCAGGGTGATCTTGAAGTACTTACTCATCTCCCTTAGATAGTACCAAGTGGCTAGTTCGGCTCCTCCACCCTCAGGCCACGTGTACCTACTAACAACCAAAATCCTCATTTATCAAGGCCCTCTATAGATCAATGGTGTATTCAACCACTGGATCCCAAGATGTATTATGTACTTCACATCATTAACAATCCCTAGATACTCTCTGAACCTCCTCACTAACTCCTTGCCAACCAGATAGGCTACGAAAACAACCTTCCTACTCAGTATGTACGTGAGTAATTCCTGAACTATTTCCTTAATCATGTTTATTAATCTCACGGCCCTAACAACCCCTCCCCTCCTCAGAAACATTATTGTTGCATCAAGCAAGGCCCTCTTCAAAGGCTGCATTCTCCACCAAATACCCATCCTAACGGCCTTACGCTTCACGCTAATTAATGGGGAGGGGTTTGTTAGGACCGTCCAGTTTTTAAGATTTGTATTTAAGAATGACCTTACTAATTCAATTACCCTTTCCTGAATTTGAGATCTCATTATTAACTTATTAATATGGATCATGATGAAACACCTACTTATGTAATGATTCAATGGCCTTCCTAAGCCTGTACTCCATCCTTTTTATGTATAACGATAACATAGCCATTCCTAAAAATTGCAGTCCTATTAGAAATAGCATTATTGCGATAAGTCCCTTAAGATAGTACTTAATACCGTAGAATATGTACCAATAACCGACATAGGCACCCAACAAAAGTCCAGGTATTATTAGTAGGGCGCCCATAAAGAAGAGTAGGAACATTGGGTTATACCTCATGGCAAGTCTAATTATATCCCTAAATATGAATAGACCATCCTTAATACCAAGCTTTTTGTCACCCAGTCTCTTCCTATACTCAATGGGTATCTCAGTAATGGTCTTACCAGTACTTACCATATGGGCCGCAATCTCAGCCTCCACACTAAAGCTTTTCATCTCCATAAGAGCATCTCTTAAAGCATCAACCCTAACCAAGTACATACCACTTAAAACATCATGAAGTGAAGAATCAAAGATTAAATTAAAGAAATTCGTAAGTAACCAATTACCAAACCTATAGATCAAGCTCTGATTACCATTACTCATCATCCTAACACCAATAACCTCATCACTATTAGTCTCCAAAGCCGTCTTTAGCAATTCTGGGATATACATGGCAGGGTATGTATAATCACCATCCATTACCAACATGTATGGCGTATCAACATACTTAAGAGCCGTTCTTATCGCATCAGCCTTTCCCTTACCTTCCTGCCTTATGACCTTAACTCCATATTTCATAGCAATATCTACGGTTCTATCGGTACTACCACCATCAACCACCAATATATAATCCCTGGGTACCTTAATCCCAAGAACCTCCTCCAAAACAGGCCCAATGGCCTTCTCCTCATTAAGTGTAGGTATTACCACGGTGAATGCATGCTCAAGATTACGATTCCTCCTACCTTGCTCTACAACATTCACTTCCATAAAGGCACTATAACACTTTCAAGAAGAGATTTCTTTTTAATCTTTTCTATTCAAAGAGAATTAAAGGCTCTATTATTATGCTAAATATTATTTATTTATTGAATCAAAGTAACTAAATATTTTCTTATCAAGCATTGTAATATATATTATTTTTATTAATATATATTTGTATCATTTTCAATTAATTATGCACGTAATCATGATTAAATATTTCCAAAGTAGATACACAGGTACTCTTTTAAAGAAAGAAAAATTTAAATCAGCTTACCTTAGAATAAGCATGACGTTATGGGGAACTCAGCAAATAGTATTGGTAAACTTGATGATGAGATTCTCATGATTATTCATAATAATCCTTGTATAAGTGTTAGCGATTTAATAAGTAATTTATCAAGGAAGTACAATCTGCCAGATTACTTGATTGCATATAAAGTATGGTTATTATGGAAAAAAGGCCTTATTAATTTAAGTGCATTTAATACACAAAGTTCAGCAGCTCAGTACTTATTTAGCATTGAATCACTTTGGTTTTGGATATCTCTGGCAATTACGTATATTGCCTTTGCATCAATATATGTAAATAATCTAGTAATCAACTTCATTAGGTATTTTGTTGGAGCTATATTTATTACATTTGTACTTGGTTACGCAGTTGTTGAGTTCGTATATCCCAAGGGTGATGAAGTTAGTCCTCTAGAGAGGTTCGTGTTATCATTAGGTCTTAGCATTACTATTATCCCTATTGTTGGTGTTATACTTAGTTATATGCCATTTAAGTATACGGTTTACTCGGTATCTGCAGCATTAACGATTCTGGCGTCAATAATGCTTATATTGGCTCTTGCTAGAAAGGCGTCAATATACATGAATATTGGCAAGTGGTGTGAGTCCAATGGTTAGTTACATAAGTATATCCCTCATTTTAGTGGGATTAGTAATAATTACGATAAGTCTGCTAGCCCTTTATTCATCACCCATATTAATAATTGGGATCTCATTAATACCATTAGGTCTTGTACTTATGTGGGATGAGAGTTCGTCTAACGATCCTACTATTGATCTTTATAACTCTTGGGATAATATTGTGTTGATGTTTGAAGAATTGAACATAATTAGACGCGCGGTGTATTTACCCTCTGGCTATATAGAGTCTGGGCAAAGCATGGCATTGGTACCGTTAACTATCGCTGAGGGCGTTAGATTAACAAAACTACCATTGAAGTTAAGCGTTAGGTTAGGAATTTCTGGAGCAGGTATTTTATTGTTTACACCAGGTACTAAGGTGATTAATATGTGTAGGGATGCTGGTGCAATAAGCATCGGCAATCCGCAGACCTCTTTAACATCATGCCTAATAAATCACTTAGCACTTATCAAGAGGGTAAGCCTGCAGGAGACACATGACGGTTTTAGAATCGACATAGCCGGATCGAGATTAAGGCGCATGTATGAAGGAACGATTGTGGAAAAAATACTTGGGTCACCTATTGCAAGTGTTGTGGCTAGTGTGGTGGCCGAAGCCTTAGGTACACCAGTCTATATCGATAGGGAGGAGGTCATGAGTAATAGACGTAGCATATACATAGTAAGGTTGCCTATAGGTGGTGGCTGATGTCTGTAAGGCTTATGGTCCTAACACAATTATTACTGATTATGGTGGTTTTCTCATTCCTTTATTACGTAGGGGTTACTAACGTAAATTACTACTTCTTTGCATATACAATTATTTACATATTAACAGCGATGATTTTTAACCCAACCAATAGACGTGTGAGAATAATAAACGTGTTAGTAATGGGTATATTGATTACGGTCTCTTTGATATTAATATCAATGTACATATATCCAATACTGATGAAGCCACCAACTCAGTACTACGCGTAGGTGCCCACCCATGAGTGTCAAGAAAATCAATATTACAAGCGCTACCGGCTTCGCAATACTCATAATCATGCTTATGTCACTTGTCTTTGTTTCAATCACAATTGTAAAACATTACCTTAATACGATAAATGTATATAATCCAAATAATGTTAAGGTTCACGTAGGTATATCCCAATTACCTACAATATACATCAACATCCTAAATTATATAGCTCAAAATAATTATACTGAAGCCAATGAATTGATGAATTATCTATCTGCATCTCCGCTTCAAAATCTCGAAATAACTAGTTCGATCAGCAACGAGATATCGGCATTAATAACTCAGATCACATTATTAAATGAATTATATACAACGGGCATACAGGAATTAAGGCAGCAGAATGTTAATGAAAGCATGTTAATGTTCAGTCAGACATTAATAATCACTGCACAGTTAGAGAATACACTTAGCTATATACAGAGGGATATGGGAAATTTAATATACTTTTTAACAGTAACAGGTTATTTAAATAGTAGCGGTGATGTATTAAATCCATTAACCGCCAAGTTCTTGCCATCAAACCCACTAAACCTAAACTTAACATACATATTAATATTAAACAAAACCATTAATAAGATATACCTTAAGGTTAATAATACATATAGTAACGCATTAAATAATATTAAGAATATTCAGAGTCGGATTATAATTCTAAATAAATATAATAAAACAACGATTAGTGCATGGTCAGATACGCGTTACGTGATACCCGGTCTAACAGTAGGAGTTTACGGAGTGCTTAAGAATAGCGAAGGTGTGGGTATTGGAAATGCCACATTAACGATATATTACAATAATAGGGGTAGGTATTACCCAATTGCGAACGTGACGACGAATGCCACGGGATATTTCTCGACATACATAACGATACCGCAATTTTATGGAGATAGATTAATCCTACTGATATCGTATGTTCCACAAAATGATAGTGGTTATGCACCAAGTAATCAATATCTTGTATTTAATGTATTATATGCAAACACGGTTATAACAGTATCGTTGAATAATAATGTTATTTGGGGCGAGCCGTTGAATATAAGTGGTTGGGTTAATGGCCCCAGTAATAGGACAATCGAAATCCTAATTGACGGAAAGGTAATATCAACAACCACAAGTGAGGATGGAACATTTAACCTATCAATAAGCACACTGTTTCTAAAGTCCGGTAGTTATGTTATGACGATATATGCGGAACCTAAAGGTGCGTATGCCCCCGCATATCTCAATGAGACTATTTCAGTGATAGCATTACCAGCAACATTGAGCGTAAGTACTAATAAGTATGTGGTTGCTGGCGTCCCATTTAAAATAGTTGGCATAATACCCATGAATAAGTCCTTAGGAGGTCCCTGGAAATTAATCATAACCATCGGTACGGTAGGGGAGATAATAACCACCACTAATAGTGATTTCGATACAGAAATTACATTACCGCTATTAATACAGACAGGTAATTACGTAATAAATGTAACTCTACTACCAAATCCACCATATAGTGGTTATACAACGTTAATTAATGTATTTGTAATAAATCCAATAGAAGTTGCTGCCATAACATTTGTGATAGCCCTAATACCTGCCATGATTGTCGTTAAGTTGCCTAGAGAGAGTAATGAGCCAAAACGAGAAATTGCCATATTACCTCCTGATATTAAACCAATTGTTGAGTTAATTTACGATGTTAAGAGTAAAATAAGGAGTAAGGTAGCACTTTTAGTATATGAGAATTATATCAACACCCTTAACAAGTTAATAAATAAGTACAATGTTACGGTTGATAGGAGTATGACGTTAAGGGAGATCGTGGAAGAACTTAGCCCATTCTTAAATGAAGCTACCTATAAGACATTATTATCTATTAATGACTTTGTTGAGAAGATACTTTATGGTAATTATACGCCTAGTAGCAATGAGGTGGATAGTGTTAATAGGAGTATGAAGATCGTTGGTGATTCCGTATGAAAGCATCAACAGTATTAACATGGTTTTTCCTAATCCTATTAGCTCTGGCATTATTAGTTTTAATTCCACCGTTAATACCTGAGCCTAACCCATACGATGCATACAATATTTATTGGAATGGATATTCAGCAGCAATTTCCTACTGCAACGCCACAGTAAGTTATGGCAATATTCAGAACGCATCTACAGTAATTTTAATACCGATGATAAAGCCAACGCAATACTTTGTATCCCAATTAATGAATTTTACGAGAAGCGGAGGGACTCTCGTTATTTTAGACAACGGGCAATATTTTGGAAACTATATATTGAGCGTTATGAACGTGAGCGCCAGGTTTTCTGGATATATTGTTATAGACCCCATTTTGGACTACGTGAATGAGCACCTGCCCATAGCCCTCATAAGTAGTAAATTCATTAATGTTATTGGTACCCAATACGTGCTTCTTGATAACTCCTCCTATATATTATTACTGGGTAGTGGTGATTACACGGTAATAGCAAAGACAAGCATATTCAGTGTCTCTGGCAATAATAGTGGTCCCTTTCCTGTGGTGGTATTGATACCGTATGGCAACGGTTCCATAATTCTAATATCGGACCCTGCCGTATTTATGAATTCAATTATTAATAAATATGGTAATTCTAACCTGCTTCGCTGGATATGCGGTAAAGGAAGAACAGTATTTCTAGAGAACTTTATTGCTAAGGTTACTCCATTGTCCGTGCTCATGATTTACGGAGATTACGTATATTCAGCATCGCATATAACTGGGGTTAATTATTTATTAGTAGTAGTTCCACTTATTTTAGTTATGATATGGGCAATTGTAAGAGAGATAAAAGGTGGTGCGCATGAGTAGTTATAAGCCTTCTGACGTATTCCCTGTGATTAAAAGGATCATAGACTTCATAAGGCAAATTATCGTTGGCGATCCACAGCCAATATTCGTCATTACTGCAACACTACTTGCTGAAGGTCATGTATTAATAACAGGTCCCATAGGCTCTGGTAAGACAACGCTAGCCAGAAGTGTCGCTAAAGCCATAGGTGGCACGTTTAGTAGGGTTCAAATGAGCAATGAGACATTACCCTCAGATCTACTAGGCTTTGTTGTCTATACTAGGGAAGGCATTGCTAATATTGTTAAGGGCTCCATATTCGCCAACGTGGTTTTGTTGGACGATATAAATAACGCACCACCTCGAACTCTCTCAGCCCTTTTACAAGCAATGCAGGAGGGCAAGGTATCCCTTGATGGAAATGTACTTGAATTGCCTAAGCCACACCTAATAATAGCAACAATGAATACCACAGAGGCTGAGCTAGGTTTTATGCCTGAATTATCCTTAGTATTTCTCGATAGATTTATGAGTAATGTGCAAACGATGTACGTTGGTAAGTACGAGGAAAAGCAGGTTATAAAGAATTCATACATGATAGAAGACATGCTCACTACAAGTAAGCTTGTATCTCCGGTAAGTCTTAGTGAGCTTTTAATGGCTATGAGTGCTGTGCGTGAGGTTTATGTTGATGATGCCATTACCGATTATTTACTAAACCTGGTATATGAGATTAGGAGGGATAATAGGGTCATGGTACCGATTAGTACACGTGGTGTCATAAGCCTATATAGACTTAGCCAGGCCTATGCATTAATTAATGGAAGAAGCTATGTCGTGCCAGACGATATTAAGGCAATGGCTTACCCAGCACTTAGCCATAGAATCGTAATTAAACCTGAATTTAGAGATGTGATTAGACCTGCCGACGTTATAAGGGACGCCATAAATAGGGTTCCAGTTCCGAGGTAATGCTATGATATTACTAATTGCATTAATAATTATTTTTCTCATGGCTTTCTTCATATCTATTGGTTATTTAAGACCGCCCATAATCGTGATGTTATTAATATCCGTGGTTTATATACTAATAATTGCATTAGCTCTAGTGGTCTTTTATTTAATAAATCCATTATATATTTTATCAATCATATTATCTCTACTACAATATGTAATAACACCACCGCTGGGTATATTGTTAGGTTGGAGTATACGTACTTTCGCACAATCCATCAAGCTAGGATTACATTATATCATGGCCAATATGTATTTAATTCGTAAGTTATTACCAATAACGTATGCGATTTATTTAACTTTCTCATCAATGATTAACCCGTTAGTCTTAATGTTTTCCATGTTAGCATTATCTATTGAGTGGTATTTCTACAATAAGGATAAATTTGGTCTTGCTCTCACAATATTTAATGTATTAATAGTACTTATGTTACCTTTCTCCGCGGCCATAGGGTTCTCGGTAATATTAACGGTAATACTTGATAGTGAGTTGATGAGGTATCGTTATAATCCATGGATAATAACTGCATCATTTGCTGCGAGTTCAGCGTTCGCATATATATTAACTGGATTTTATGAGGCCGTAGTATTATTCATACCATTAGTCTATTTTGTGTTTTCAGCTCTCGCATATTGGTTGCTATACTTAATGATTGATTTAAAGATCGATATTAAGGGGTTCCTACGGACGATAGTTGGTAATGAGCTTAATTACGGCATGATTATTACATCGAAACCGAAGGTAAGTGCGATTATTAATATAGATGCACCACGGGGTTTCAAGGTGGAGCCAAAATCTTCGGATTTTAGAGGTCATGCTGAGATCAAGGTTAATGCAACCTTCGAAAGTAGTGGCGTATATAGGCCTAGATTTCTCATTAGATTTGTTGATCCCAGGGGATTCATTAACGTCATTAGAGAGATTTCACACCCATCAATACTCGTGGTGCCTAGGGCCACGTATTTAGTCGGTACTTATCAGAGAATACTAAGTGGTTTTGCAGGTAAGAGGTTAGGTGATGTTGTCGGTATTAAGGAGTACACGCCAGGAGACCCTATTAAGAAGATTCATTGGGCTAAGTCGATTAAGTTCGATAAGTACGTAATTAAGTTATCAAGTAATTTAACGAGTACGGTAATAGTAATAGCGAACACAACTAATTCGAAGATACTTGATAGGCTTAATGAAGCCTTGTTGGTAGTTACGATTCAGCTACTTAATCATGGCGTTATACCAAAATACTTAGTAATCAATGTATTAACGGGTAAGGTAATTAGGATCGATTGGAACGGCAATTACGCAGACCTCGTTACTAAGCTACTAAGTGCTACCAACAGTTTAGGTGTCAATCTTATTGGTAAGAGTTATGGAACAGAATTATTTGCGGGAATAAGAAGGGTCTATCAGGAGGATTTTGTTAAACTATTATCAAAGTTCCATGTCGAGGTCCCGATAATACTTATCGGAGAGAAGAGATTCTTGAACGATATCTATAACGCATTACTGAGGTTGTACGGCTATGGTGGTGTTAAGTCCATATTAATATAAGGTGTGGTAGATGGTCCATCAAAGGCTATGCTTATTTGGGCCAGACGGTTCTGGAAAGAGTACACTCGCCAGGTTATTGGCTAATTACGTGTCCAGGGATAATAATGTGAGGATTTCCTGGATTAGAGGATCGCACATGGCGGCATCACTACTGGCTAGGTTCCTGGCGCTATTCCCAAGTATGAGGGGTGCCGATAATCCTTATTATGGTATTTCAATACCAAGGAATTTAAGACCACTTTGGTGGTTCCTTGAATTCATATCAGTACTACCCAATTGGTTCTTTAGGTTCATAATGCCCAGTTTTTACGAAACCGTGATTGGAGAGAGGGGTCTCCTGGACTTCCTGGTGTGGGTCTGTGTAACCACCGAGCCTGTTTTCCTCAGGACGCTGTGGGGTAGGGCGACGCTGGCGTTGTCGCTTAGGCATTGCAGGAATGTATTCATAATAGCGGATTTAAAGGTCCTAATTAGGCGTAAGGGCCGTGAACCAACCGCAAGGACACTACCGAGGCAGTGGGTCATATATAATGCATTAGCGAGGTACCTAAACCTAAGTAGGGTGGATACGAGCAGTAGCACCCCTATTCAATCATTAATTAAGCTAATAAATGAATTGAATATGGCTAAGCAAAGGCAAAATTAAATACTTGGCGAATTCCTCTCCCTACCGGACTCAAGGAACCAAATACCAAGCCTATTAGCCTCCTCAATTGCTCCAGGCATGGCCCTTAGGCAGTAGATGACCTTAATGATCTTTCCAGGGAACTTGTCGGGCATTGCCTTAACGGCATTATCTATCTTCTCAACAACTCTCCTAACAGTGCTTGGCCCAGCCCTAATCTTAGCCTCACCAACAATCGTCAACTGCCCATTACTACCATAAATATCAAACTCATACTTAGTATTCAAATGCGTAGGCCTAGTCTCCACGGCAATACCCCTCTCCCTAAGGAAATACTGAACAACATCATTAGCCTCCTCCTCAATTGACAACGTCACATGCTCCAAAGTCCTCCTAATACTCCTTATTTCCCTCCATATTTTGTTGTTTTCTTGCCATAGTCTTTCGATGTTTTGGTTAATCCTATTATTTTCCTCCCAGAGTTTTTCTATGTTCTCGTTGATTCTCCTAACCTCCTCCCATAACTTGCCTATGTCAATCCTCATTGCCTCCTGGCCCTCACGTAGAGCCCTTATTTCCTGCCAAATCTTGTTATTCTCCTCCAATAGTTTGTTTTGGTTTTCCCAAAGTTTTTCCTCGTTCTCGGTAAGCCTCTGGACTGCCTCGAGAACCTTGTTCAAAACCTCCATCATCACTGACTGATTCCTAGCCAAAGCCTCCTGACCATCAACAAGCCTCCCAACAGCATCAACCAACTGCCTAAGAGCCGACTGAATATCCGAGATACCCAAAAGCCCAATAACAGCAAGCCTAAAAACCTCATCCTCCCTCAACAAACGCAAAAACTCATCACGAAGAGACATCTCAATTGAAATTATTGTTCCTTATTTATAAGGGTTTGTGGTTTAAATCATGGCCGTACTATGGGAAGCAGTATTTAATAGCTTATTCTCATGACACGATTAGTGAATTGCGTAATTGATCTCGCGTCCCAAATCCTCCTAATTCCCTGCATTAGTGATGGAGCATACTCCCTGTGGCCTAGAACTCTTGTTAGTAGGTTCATTGCCCAGAAACCCAGTGATAACTTATACGGCAATACTAATGATCCGGTGATCGATGATAGTATTATGGATAAGGCTAATTCCATTGCGTTCCTACATCTTAACTGCTCACATAGCTTCACGGAATCATTACTTAACCAAGTCATTATTGTCACAGCATCATTAAGCGTTAAAATACCCTCCTTATAAATGGCGTGCAGTATCGTTAGTACGACCTCAGCATGCCTATCTATTGTATTTACCTCAATCCCATGATACTCACCACGGGTCCTTAACCTAAGGAATTCCTCACCCCTAGCATAGGTGAGGTCGGCCGCTGATGGATGGATGTATAGGTCAACGTTAATGCCATCCTTAACAAGTGTTATTGTGTAGGGCTCATAAAGCAGCAACCTATAACCAAGCCTAGTCAATTTAGCTGCAGCCAACAGCACCTGATCCCTCCTAACGAGCACATCAACATCAGCAGGCACATACACGACTGGTTTAATTAACTTAATGAAGGCATGCTCAATACCATCCAATGCACCCTCTATCTCAGATACCATGTTAATAATCCTCCTTAGACCATCCTCTTGTTTCCACCGCAACTCACCTCGATAATCAACAACCCTAAGGACATGAAGTAACACCTTATTGAGACCAGCTAACCTAATAATGCCTTGGTCAACCTCGATGCGCTCACCATTAATCAATGCCCTAAGCATCATCCTAAATCTCTCAACGTCATTGAGACCTCTTGTGGTAGTTCTCATTCAATCACCAATCCAATACACTGCAATGACTAAGGTCGGTGCTATGCTTTTAAGTTAAACCAATTAATTTAATGCGTGGAACCTAGGGAATTACTCGAAAGCATTAGGAAGGCCCTGGAACCGCTCAATGAGGTGATAATAAATCATCCAATGATTAGGGATGCGGAGGATGGTCGTTTATCTATGAATACCATTAAGGCATTCGTTATGAATCAATGGTATATAGTTAATTACGATCTTAGATCGCTAGCCATAGCCCTAGGCAGGGCTAGAAGCACTGCAGAGCTTGAATTCATGAAGATGCTCCTTGATGGCGATTACAATGCTCTCCATGAATTAATGAAGTTAATGAGAGAGTTGGGGATTGAGATTAAGGACCCATTAATGCTTGATATAATACCGGAAGCCGTGCAGTACACGCATTACCTGGCCTGGCTATCAAACTACGCCAGCATGCCAGAGTTCGTATTGGCAATAATAGTAAACATGCCAGTGTGGGGACAAAACGTAGTTAGGCTCGGCAATGCACTACGTAGTAAGTACGGTATTAGGGAGAGTGGATTCTTCGAAGCCTTTAGAGGACCATTTACAGAGTTAGAGAATAAGGCCCTTGAGGTGATTAGGGGTATTGATGATCAATCAATTATAAGGGCTAAGAACATGGCATATATAATTCAGAATTATGAGAAGATGTTTTGGGATGCCATCTATAGTGTGCGTTAATCTTCATCAAAGTAAAATATTTATATAATCATTAATTCCTTTATTATTTATATAATTAATCCTGGACAAACAGTATTTGCCTCAAGAAAATATAGAAAAAGATGTTCTATAGCTTAAGCCTTAAAAATTGGATTAAGTATAATAATACGTGGATTCAGACCCAATAAACCTGGTCAATAACGCACGGAAAGACCTTCAAACCGTGATAAACCTAGTGAATACCTATGAACGGACTAGGGATGTGGATGTTCTTAATGATATCGTGAAACTAAGCCTATCAATTTATGATAATGCTATAAAGGCTTTCCTAGCTGTTAAGGGTATTAGAGTTAGGGACTTGGATTACTTAGTTCAGGTTGCTCATGACTTCATACCAAGTGAAATAATTAGTAGCGATTTAAGGGACTTTCTAATTAAATGCTCATCAACTGAATGCAGTGCGGATTCCATTGTTACTAGGGTTAGGGATTTGGATCGACTTGTTGATTATGTTCATACCGCATCAACACATAGAGCAGTACATAATGGCCTTTAGCCCTTAATTCCATACTTACTAATCAATTCCTTAATTAAAGCCTCCAAATCCTCCCTCTTAACCATCTTACCCTCAATCTCATCAAGCCTCCTCTCAACATCACCAATCCTAGCCCTCAATGCATCTGCATCGCCATAACTCCCCGGTGGTATCACAAGCGCTGCAAGTATTCTTAGCAACATTGTTGGTATTACCAGGGGTAGTGATGCCGTTAGTGTCATAAACCTAATGAGTGTTTCTGGCCTATTCATCAAGGCCCTTATTAATGCCTCTGGATTCGTCATTAGTAAGTCATTTAATGCCTCAATAAGGACTTCAGGGTTCTCCCTGAACCTCCTAACGTCTTCACTACTCATACATAATACCAGTAATTTATGCATTAATAAATGCTGTGGTTATCAACCACTCAACTGCTGATAATCATTATGCCCAGTCACCAACTCAGCCGTGGCAGGGCTAATGGGTAGTACATAAACATTAACTGCATACTCACCAGTGGACACACCAAAGGTGTAGGTTATTGGGTATGGAGCCCACGATGTGCCATTCCAATAAAGTAACGATAGGTATGCATCCAATTCCCTAAACTTAACACCACCTCCATTGCCTGGACCACCAATCACTAACTCAGTATCCATGGGCCAACCATACGGACCCTCAGCAGGGCTTGTCATTATGTATGCCGTGGCGTTCAGTATTGGTATTAATTCATGCGCAAACCAATTAACCCTGGGACTAAAGGTTTCATTACCCAGCCGTAGTAATGCATAGCCGAAGTTAATAACGACTCCATAGCCCGTGGAGTTGACGGCAATTACTAATACACCAGACATTGGTGTCTCAAAGCACCCGAGAACGCACTTACCCTGCTCATAGATGAAGTTCCTAGATGAACCAATGTAATTAACAACATCCATCTCACCCTGAAACCAATACTGATCATCTATAATAACTAGGGCATCCTGAACCCAATGAATCTCCTCACCATCACCGTACTCAATGATAACATAGGCATTCAACTGAAGTGAGAAGCCAGGTGCAGCTGCTCCAGTGGAGTTCTCAATATTGGCACTGGTTATGTTGAAGAAACCAAGGACCGCATCAGTCGTGATGTTGCCATAACCTGGCCCGTAATACGCGGCAACCCCCATGGCCGTATAATTAAGAACCCTATAAATAACCCCTGTATTACCACAAACAAGCAAACTGTAGTTTCCAGGACCTGGATTAACAACGTAAATACCAGGCACAGAACTAAACCAGGTATAATTACTGGGAGCCCTAGGCCCACCACCCCATCCACGTAATTGATAACCACTAAGCAGGTAAACATACGACCCATTAACAACCTCTAAAAACAGGGATTCATCATTGGTCAAATTGACATTAATAAGACCCCAGGAACCACACGGACCACTTACCGAACCCGTGATTAATGTCGGCATAACTGTAGCATTACCAATCAAATAATTAATCGCGCCCTTAATACTCGTCATCACCAAGTCATTAAACGCCGGGCTTGTTAACATCACAATCGCAATTAATGCAACTATAAGCACCAGGGCAACATCTCCAAGCTTCATTGCTTAAATAACGGTAAAAACCATTAATAAATTAATCTCACCCATTTAAAACCCAAAACTCTTTATCCGAAGAATACCTTATTATAACCCCCTAAGGAATTACTTGTTACTATGATAAACTTCAAGATAATGGGCAACGACATACAGCACCTCTACGTAGAACTAGGACCTAGTGATAGGATATACGCAGAGGGTGGACACTTGATTTGGAAATCCTCAAGCGTTAATATAAAGGCCACAACAGGCAGTGGCTTCATGGCAGGCCTAAAAAGAGCAATCACGGGGGCAAGCTTCTTTGTACTTGAGCTCGAGGGGCCGGGAGCCATTGATATTGCCGGCTTCGCCCCAGGTAAGATTGTGGAGATTGACCTAGGCGGTAATGGCGTCATGGTTGAGCACAGGGCTTTCCTGGCAATGGAACCAACGGTAAATTATGATGTCAAACTCGTCGGCCTAGGTTTTGGATGGTTAGGAGGTGAGGGCCTTCTGATGGCTAGGCTCCAGGGCAATGGTAGAGTATTCCTACATGCCATTGGTGACGCCCTAATGCTTGAGCTTAGGCCTGGGGAGAGTATCGATGTTGAGGCCGGCCATGTACTGGCCTTTGACGAGGGCATGAGAGTCAGCATTAGGCGTGTTGGTGGCTTGAGGACAATGCTCTTCGGCGAAGAGGGTTTGTGGCTAGCCCATATCGAGGGGCCTGGTAAAGCTTGGTTGAGAACATTAAGTAGGCAACAGATGATAATGGGTCTCATGCCAGAGCTCGCTCGAGTCGCTAGGTCAGCGTAGTTAATGAGGGCGTTGAGCTAGGTTAAAAAATCCATGAGTACCTCAATTACGTGATTTATTTAATATGTACGAGCTTGACGATTTAACGAGGTAATTTATTGATACAGTGACTATGAGTAGCGCAATTTAGCAACATATTAATTTACCAGAATGAATATAGTCAATACTGAGAGAATGCGGGACTTAAATCTATTTCCCTGGCAGGAATTTAACATCGAATTCGCAATACTCTTTGGGTCCAGGGTGGGCGGGAGGGTTGTTAAGGGTGATTGGGATATAGCCGTTTGGTTCAACGATATTAATGGTTACGCGGACCTACTGGTATCACTGGCTAGGTTTCTTGATGTTAGGGAGGAATTGATAGACCTCGTACCACTTAATTATAGGCTGCCCTGCCAATTAATAATCGAGATACTCCGCCACAAGCCAATATATGTAAGGGACACCGAGAAATACCTAGAGATCAGGTTCAGGCTTCAAAACCCATGCATCGACTTCTTCATAAGCATGAAAAAGCTGGGCCTCGGCGAGGCGCCATGGCCATTATAGGCAGGTTATTGAGGATCATCGAGGAACGAGAGGCGCTACTCAATAGGTACTCACCCGACGAACTAAGCGACATTAAGCGTACTACTCCGCCGTATACCTACTCCAGACACAGGCCCAAGCCCTCATCGACCTAGCCCAGAGGGTGGCAACGCTCATGGGAATGGAGGTCAGCGGTTACGTGGATACAGGCAAGAAGTTAAGCATGCTCGGCGTGATTAGCCCCGAGGACTTAAGGCTTTTATAAGTCAGTATTGGCCTTCAGGAATATCGTCGTTCATCAATACGCAGTGGTCGACCTCGAAATAACCAGGAGAATAATCGCGAATAGAGAGTACAGGAGAGTCACGGAGCTCGCCAGGAAGATTGCCAGTAGGGTGAACGACCCATAAAATTATTAAGCAGAAAGCTGACTATAGCACATGGGACTGAGCAACTGGTGGTACTACACAGGCACCATAACCAAGGCAATGACAATAGTGGGCATGGCCGCAATAGTAATACTGGCGCTGGTGATTGCCGGGGCGCACTACAGGCCGCTGCAGTCAATACCAAGGGCGCTGGGCTTGGTTCAGACGCAGACTGTCTACGTGCCCATAAACCACACGGTGTACGTGAACCAGACCATCGTTGTGACGAAATACATAAACCAGACAGTGCCAGTATACATAAACAGGACTGTGACTGTTTACGTGAATAAGACCGTGTACGTGCCCATTGGCAATGCGCCGCTTGGTGATGTCCTAGGCACAGGTACGTGCCACCTCTACAGCTTAATCTTCAGCAACGGCACAATCTGGACCCTAGGCTACTGGCTACCACCAAACCAACTCTGGAGCGTTGTTTTGCGGAATAATACCATTTTTGAGTGGGAGGCATCTTCTGGGACTAAGGCTGGTGAGCAATTAATGACCTCAGTCTCATTCTTCATAATGGTGCTAGGGCAGAGCGGATTACTTGGTGAAATTGGAATTCCCATGCTCACTAACGTCCCCAATATACCGCAAGCCAACTGGATATACATGATCTACCTAGGTGATTGGATTGGCTATGGGCCTGTGGTAAGTAACAGCCTATGGATTATAAACAGCTCAATCATCATGGGCTGGCGAGCCACATCACTCGGCCAACCAACCATACCCCTAGCCAATGAGACAATTGAGGTAATACTAATCCCACCACCGCCACCAGGCCAAGCAGTTCCAAGCCTCAAGTACCTAGTATCGCTTTATAGGTTTAGGAGGGATTCACGTACATTCGAGCCCGTAAACTCGATACTCGAGGGCTGCGTATTCGACACACAACTTATAAAGTATACCCGACCCGAGGGAGCCGCACACCAACAGGCTGAGCATACTTTCAAGGGGCCTCTTAGGCTGAGCATCGAGCTTACGCCGAGCCTCCTCAGGGAATTCATGGAAATTGTTAATGCGGGTGCGAACCCAGCCTTCAACACATCCGTAGATACTATGTATGAACCACCATACGCACTAATTACTGGTGGTAACGGCGTAATCGCGTACTGCGACATGACCGTAAGAATCGAGACCGAGAAGGACAAGCCCGGCTCCATAATTCTTTCGAGCGATGATGTTGGTGATATTGTTCGTAAGGTTGGTTATGTAGGCTACATAACATTGAGTGTCCCGATGCCAATACCCCAGGTTAGTATTAGTGTTAAGAGTCTTGCGGATGCTGTGAATAACTTATTGCTGGCTAAACAAGCCCTTGAGAGGCTTGATTACATACAGGTTATTAAGGTTTGTAGGAATGTGATTTACAACGACATTACGGAGGTCAAGAAACAGCAGAGGGTTATTAGGGGTGAGGTTAGGGAATTGATAATGAGGAGGTTTGGAGGCGATACTGGCAAGTTCTATGAAGATATCCTTGAAAAAGTTGAGAAGATGATTAGGAGTGCTGCCGATTACGTGAGTAGGTTCATACATGAGGAGTTGGACCAAGTGCTCATGAACACATCATCAGCCGACGCTGAGTACGCCTACCGCACAACACTCACGATCGTGAAGTACCTAGCGGATTTGGTGGGGGTTGGTTAACCACGATTAAAATCTTCAATTCTTTTTCCTTTCACAGGCATACGTAATAACGCAACTTTCGCCATTCTAAAACCAAAATCTTTTTATCAATCTCTCTATTTACTCCTGTGTCTCTCTCGGACTCTTTGCCGAAGCTTGCGAGACTTGAGGGGCCCTATCAAAATTATTCATATGTTGTAATGTAATTATTTTTCTTATTTCGTGAAAAGAGCATTTTTAAGTAACAAAACAGCAGAAAATCACTAATGATCTTGAGGAATACGAATAGAAAAGTCCACGTTATATCGTGGATTTGGATTGCGATCTATTTATGGTTTGGTTATTTTTTACTGTTGAGCAACCATTTTATTTCTGTCAATTTTTCCAAAGATATCTGGAACAAGCCTTCTCCCTATACTTTTGGACTTAAAGAATATCTTGCTTCTTTAGTTTACATCTCGTTAATTTGCATTTTATTTATAGTAGTGATGGCCAAAGATCTTCAGAAGCTGAGCATAAGTAAGGCATATGAAGAAGGCATTAGCAAACGAGCTCTCTATGGATTCTCCATCTCGTTTGCGAGTTCTGCTCCTCTTTTCATCTTAATAAAAGGTATCCTGTGGCCTTCGAATCTATTCTATATCTTTGTCTTTTCTGTCATTATTAGTATTTGGATTTATTATAAGCTTGAGGAAATGTTTATTGAACCTGAATTTGAGAGGTGGAGTATTGAGGCTTTAAAATTACTTCATGATGCAGAACTTAGGATAAGCCTTCAGCTGGCTTCTATTATTACGTTAGGCGCTTTTGCAGGCATATTAGTCCTGTGGCTAAACGTTCTTTTGCCTTCAATTCCCATAGAGGCGAGGACTAGTAGTTACTCTCTTCTATTTCAAGCAGTCATAGCTTTTATAATTATCCATCTACTGTTTGGTTTATGGATGGCGTATTTCGTGCCTATACTTAGGCGACTAAGTCGGATTAGATTAATAATAAATAAAAAGTGTGCCGAGACGAATTAATAAAAAGCTATCTATAAATCTGCATCTTAATGACTCCCTTTAATAAGTCCCATCCTTCGTTCATTATATAGCGAAATAAACTCCGCTCCAGCTACACTGCTATTGTAATGAACATTAATAAGTGCTTGCTTCCCTCTCGGCCAGCAATAAGGTTAGGAAGGGTGAGAGTGGTAATATAATTTCCATTTGGAGAATTAAGGATGGGCATGAAGCTGCCTTGAGGGTGGCGTCTAGAGTGAAGAATATTGACGCAAAGATACCTGCTAAGAACGTGGTTGCCCGAGCCAGGGTTTACATGTGTAAATCTAGTGGGCAAGAACCTGGGGTGGTTACGATTTAATGGGGCCAACATAAACGTGGATAAACATAGGTGTAGGTATGAGCAGCATGGTGAGATACCGTTAATGCTACGCTTCAGAAACCCGACAGGTAGTAAACGCAACATCAGTGACGTCTATAATGACGTGATTGTTGAGATAACGGTACTGAGAGTTTTGAGGATTAACAACAATATACACCTCAGAATACCAGTACCACAGAAGGTGAGGGTAAGGGCTGCTACCCTATCTGTAAGTGACTTAGATCTAAACAATGCACCATTTCGGAAAGAGCTCGAAGAGTACTTAAGGAGCATTTCACTTAGGCAAACCGTGGGCGCACTTAGAGGTCCTTAAGGATGAGGTTAACTCAGTGTATTGAGGCTAGCGTTAAGGTTTGGGGATCTATGATCGATGAGTCCACAAAATTTCTACGGCTCACTTCATTAACGCCTAAAAATCGGGTATTTTAGGTTTCCTTTTAATTTCACTAGCATTAATCCTCAAAAATAATGCATAATCTTTTTAATATTTAATCCGATAAGTACAAGGAATGAAGAGTCATATCAATCAAAAATGTTGATAAAGATTTTTAAGTAAAGTGTAAAATCATCACCTTAAAATGCCATTTAATAGTAACTTAATTTTCGTGAAGTTGGACGACCTTAAGCGTGCGTTTCTTGAGGGTGTACATAGTGGTCATGCTGTGGTTTATGAGGTTAGTGAGGGCTTATCGACGGAGGATTTGAAGAAGAGGTTAATCAAAGCTAGTGTAATGTATCATTATAGGTATGGGAGGAATGTCTTTGTGTTTGGCGTTAAGGAAGGCACAAAGGTCGACGACCTCGTACCTGGCAGGAGGCTTGGCGAGCATGAGGTTAAGGAGGTTCTAAAGGGGATTCCCTCCAATAACTTGGTGTCAATGATGTCGGCAATGCTTAATTACCAATTAAGTGTGTTATTAACGAGCAAGGGATTCCAATACTCCTACGAAGAGATGCGTCGTGGTAAATACCTATGCGTAAGTAACTATTATGGTAAATTAATTCGTAACCCCGTGAAGGTGTGCCTTAAGGTCAATGTAATCAGGTCACTCATTGATGAGCAGGATCAGTACCTACCAATAGCGCTTAATTACCGAGTGAAGAAAAGTAGACGTTTATCACCAGAGGTTATGAATGAAATTCACGCAGAATTTATGGAGGCATTTCCAAGCTACCTTAACGATTTAAAGATTATTACTCGAGTCCTCAACGACGATATGGTGAGGAATAGGGAGCTTAAGTTCCTAGAAATTGAATATAAGCCACCGGCTATTATTACCTTCCGTTTTAGGGGAAATAGTACTGGTGAGAATGTTACCGACATCTTGAAGCTTGGTCCCTATTTCCTGCCAGGTGAGGAAGAGAAAATAGATGTAGTGTTTGTTTACGAGAATGCGTTAGCCAGCCAGGCAAAGAAGTTAACTAAAGTTCTAGAAGACACGATTAAGGATGGTTTAGGAATAAAGCTTAATATCGATGATGAGCACAAGTTTTCTCACGACAAACCTCTTGGAGACGTAATTAAGTTGGTAAGGGATAGATTCATAAATAGCGGATCATGTCTTTTGGTCCTTAGTAAGGAGAATAGGTTAGGACCCATCTTTATGTCAATAAAGCCCTTAACTTTAAAGAAAAACTTCTATTTCAAATCACAATTCATAACCAATGAAACAATCTCTAAGCTAGATAGCTATGCGGTTAAAGCTAACATAGTTAACTCAATACTCTTCAGGGTTGAGGGCACGCCATACATGCCCGTCCTCAGGGGCAACATTGACGTTTTAGCGAACAATTTATTCGTCGGCATAGCCCTCTCTAAGCCATTAAGGAAGGGCTATACGAAGGGCGGTATCGCCCTTATAGACCCATACTCCGCCAGGATAATAACGCGAGCAATTGTTCTAAAACGAAAAATGCGTAGCGGGAAGTTTGAGGCTTCCGACATGCACGAAATAGTCTCAAATATCAAGGGAGTCCTTAAGGATTATAAGGAGTTATATAACGTTAATGAGTTGGTGATACATATTTCGAAATTCCTCAGTGATGATGAGTACGGCTTATTTTACGAGTATTTACAGGACCTTAACGTTAACGTAAGGTTGCTATCCATTCGTAAGAGGGACGATATTACCCTAGTTCGTGATGGCAGAATGGATTCATTAACCATGATTAAGCGTGGTAAGTCCCACGTGGAGGTTATGTACTGGCCTCATGAAAGGGCGTACCACCCACTCACGATAAGGATCTATGGGGATAATGTTGATAGGGACGTGATGATGAGGCATTTGAGGTTTATTGAACTTCTTCGACACATGTATTACCCAGCATCCTCAAGGTTCATCGTAGAGCCCGCCACAATAAGTTACTCAAGGAGGGTGGCGCGTTTCGCTCCATGGCTCAGTGACAACACATGATAATGAAAGACATCATAGAATTCTGCGATTTTAAATTGCGTGGATTTATCCATAATCCAAAAATCGATGAGGAGAATCCATACGAATACGCAATGTACCTACTGGCATTAAAAGAACTTGATAGAAATAGGTATGAGGAGTACTCCAGGATCCTGTGTAACAAGCTCGATTTTAGATCTATCAATCTGCAAAACCCTGACTATACTTACAGAATTGGGTCATTAATACTACTCAGGATCTGTAGCACGTACTCGCAAAGTGCCGAGAACCTACTTTATGAATACAGGGATGAAGTGATTAGGTTCGTCGAGAGGTTCAGAGACATAGCAGGTGAGGATCAGGTACAGAGGGTTGTGTTGGCTCTGAGGATTGCTTATGGCAATGATGATTATGTGAATAGGCTTGTCCGTGAAATAATCAGTAAGCAATTCATGGGAAGCAAGGCCGATAGGAGGGATTACGTCAATAGATTTAACACCGCACTACTAACGCTGTACTTAATGGAAAAAAATGATGTAAGGCTCGCTAATGAGGTTGCGTTCACAATATGCAATCCAAACGCAATGAACGAACCCCTCGAGTATTACCTCTGCGCAATCGCGCTAAAACAACTAAACGTGTTCTGGTACGAATTTTGGAGAAAAATAAAGAAGGTATGTAAGAAAGTATTATCTAAAGTATTATCTATTGCTTTAAAGTATCTTATTGAGCTTCTCATTAGGTTTATGAAAATATAAACAGTTGTATTAGTGGTCAATCCTTCATCAATTCAATTACGAACCTCATCACCTTACTCAACGCCACCTCAGTCTCGCCAGTCTCGTCTCCGCATGCGTACCTTATCCTCACTGTCCTTGGCTCGTTACTCGTTATTACGTACGTGACCCTGTACCTTGGCTTGGTTAGGTCACTGCTCAACGCCCTTACTCGCCTTATTGCCTTCACGCCTTTGTCCAGGACCTCGATGTAATAATCTCCCTCGCACTCCATGCTTATGACCGCCGCGTATATTGGCTGCATCAGCCTCGAGTACTCTCGGTGTAGTATCACTGCGGCTATGTGGGTGCAGACCTCGCCTCTCCTCCTCAAGCCCCAGCCCGTCTCGAAGCATGAGCATTGGTACCTCCCATCCCTAAGCCTAACGACGTAGTTAGGGTACCTATCCCCAAGCCTCGGATCACCACGCACGACCCACGCATTCTCGGCTACTTGCCTAACAGAGCCGTTTTCGAAACGCCTCAAGGCCCTCCTTATCCACGAGCTTGATTTGCCAGGGAACTTCTCTTTGAGCTTTTCAACCGCCAACTCCTCGACGTCCCTCACCACCCTCATTCCTAACCACCCTGGCCCTTATGATCTGCACCCACGGGTTGTCCTCAAGGCTGATTGAGGACTCACTACCTAATTCAACGGATTTCTCCCTAATTGAGTCCTTAACCACCTCCGTGTTTGCTCGGCTCAGGCACTGCCTGAGCATTTCCTTGACCTCACTCATGGCGAGGTATGCATTGATTAACTGCCGAATAACCTCACCCACAGAGACACCCCTAGAGTCAGCCAGGGCCCTTAGCAATTCATACACGTCCTCCCTAACACGTACAACCCTAAACCTCATCCAGCAATTACTGGTGTTGACTTAAAAGGAGGACGCGTAGCCACGTGGGCAGGAGCCATGTAACGCGAGGGCTATGAAAGGCACAGCCGAAAACACAAACATGTAGCCACGCGTATACACGAAAGCAGCGAGGCTAAGGCGTGAAACATCAAACAGCAAAACAATAGAATCTTGGTTTGTTTTCCCTAGGGTGACCCCAAGCAATGGTTAAGAGGCTTTTCCTCGAGAAACGAGGAAATTCACTCTTTACTCACCGGAAGCTAACTGGACATTGCTCTGCAACCCCTTAGGATTGCTGGTTCTTGCTCACATACTTATAAGGCGTTTACCGCTAACTAGCGATGCTCACGTTGAGTGAGGGCTTGATTAGGAGGAGGGAGGTCTATGTCTACGGTTTTAGGTCACCGACATCGGTGACTGTTGGGCTTGGCTCCATAGCCCTAGTTACCAAGGGCTTGATCCTAATAGTCTCGGCAATACCGAGGTCATTCAACGCCCAGGAGGAACCAATAAGTCTCAATGATACCTTGATTAGGGGTAGGGTTAGGAGGCATTTTTGTTGGGATGGTAACTTCATATGGCCGCCAGAGAACGTGAATGCCCTAACCACGCTTGTTGACTCGGGCTACGCCTTAGTCATTGAGCGTTTGGATAAGCCACCAAACATAATCAGGATTTACCGTAGGCTCGTTAATCAAGGACTGATCAGGGCTGAGACAATACTCAATATCCAAGCAGCTATATCAACAACGCCAACGCTAGTCGGCATAATTGAGGTGAGGGAGCTCGGTAGGGGGAAGCCGTTCTGGAGGTTTCCAAGGCCGTGCTTGGCTGGTCAGTACGTAAATAATGCCTTAAGCAAGCTGGGCGTTAGGGTTGTTTGAATGAGTATTAAGGATGGGTTGAGGCCATTGGAAGACCCCAATGGCCGTAGGACGTGCATCAATGTCGGTAAAGACTACGGGGATTGGGAGGTGGAATTCGACGTCTGCATTGACCTACCTTAAAAGGGTAACCAGTAATTACTGGTGTGCCAAGGAGGAAAGCTGAATCTAGTGAGGTTGGGGAAAACGAGCTCGGCAGGCTTGTTAATTTTGGCTTCAGTAGGCAGACGATTGATAGGCTGGTTAGTGCCGGCGTCAAGTCCCTCAGGCACATCCTACTATTCAACGCCGAGGAGCTTCAGGAACTCCTCGGCTCGCCTGACACTGATTTGCCTAGGAGGTTGATCAACACGGCTAGGGAGTTGCTCGCTGAATCGCCAATGGCTGTCTCGGCTAGGGAGAGGGTTGAGGCGTTGAGTAGGATGCCGGTTTTGAAGACTGGGGTTGATGGCCTCGACAACGCGGTTGGTGGATTACGCTTTGGGGCGAGCCACGAGTTCGCCGGTGAGTTTGGCACGGGCAAGACGATAATGGCCCTCCAAACGGCCATAGCCTCAATAAGCCAATTCGGCTTCAATGTCGTGTACATAGACACCGAGAAGACAATCGACCATTACCTGGACTCGCAATTACTGAGGAGCATGTGCAATAGGTTCGGGGTTGATTATGAGAAAATGATCAGCGACCACCTATACGTCTACAACCCAGCAACGGTTGACGACCTCGAGGACTTCATAAAACTCAAACTCACAGACCTCGTGATAAACAACAACGCCAAGGTCATTGTTGTGGACTCAATAACGGCACTGTACAGAGCACAGTTCCGTGGTAGGGAGAGGCTCGCCGAGAGGCAGCAGCGATTACACTACGTACTGGACTGGCTTAGGCGATTGACAATAAGGCTTGGCGTGTTGGTCATATACACCAATCAAGTAATGACGAGCCCAACGGGGTACATAGAGGTGAAGATGCCGGTTGGTGGGAATGTACTGGCCCACACAGTGAACGCAAGGTGGCTAATGGTTAGGGCGTCGAAGAGCAAGGGTGAGGGGGTGATGAGGGCACTTGACGTGCCTGGCCTACCGCCGGGCTTCGAGGTAAAGTATGTAATAGGCGACGACGGTCTCCACTAACTATAGACTATTTATTAATCACTATTGATTATTTAGCCCCGTTAATGCCTTATTAAGCGTATTGCGTAGAAAGAGTTAGATGGTTCAGGGATCCGGTGAGGCTTTGCCGAGGATCATTGTCAATGACGAGGGCTACCTAGTGGACATAGCCACTGGTCTTGTGCTCAATGACTCCACGCCCATCGAGGGCACTGAGCTGTGGCCGGTAAGGTCGGACCCGAGGGTGGGTAATACTAGTATGCATAGCAGTGTGAAAGTTTCACCCAACCCTAAAATCACTTGGTTAAGGAAGAGGTTTAGTATGGTTGGTGGGGTAAGGGATGAGGCTAGGGAGAGGGCTAGGGAGGTTGAGGAGTTGGTCAATACCGTCATGGAGGTCCTTGAGAACCACGGCATTAAGGTTCATAGGGATCAGGTGAGGGACTTCGTGATTAAAGCCCTAAAGGCCTGGGACGGGAGACCCACTGACTTAGTTAAGGTATTGGATAGGGTCCTGGACGTAAACAGTAATGAGTATCTCGAGGAGAGGAGGCCGATAATTGAGGCGTTGAGTGAGGTCTTTGGGCGCGACTGGTTGGTGAGGCATTACATAGGGCAGGTAATCAAGGAATGGGGTTTGAATGGTGTGGATGAGGTCATAAGTATTGATGAGGTTATGAGGGCTTATGAGGATGTTAGGCTTATGGCTAAGGCGGTTAGGAAGAATTACTACACTAAGACCCTCATTGAGCTAGCCATAGTGAAGCTGCTCCTCATGAGTGATAGTGAGGACTCAGTAAGGAAATTCCTAAGGAGTGAGGGGAGGGAGGAATTACTGAGCAGGTTCATGGAATTAATGAGTAAGGGTCCATAATCATTTTACTTATTAATCATGGAGATCCTAGAACAGTTACGGAATAGTCACGATGAAACCTGAGTATTCCGTTTCATCGTAGATCGCTACCGTGCCCACGTGGACATTTGTAAAGTCCCGTGAAAAATAATCCAAAGATTATTGAAGCCGTGAACCGCGAAATACTGCAAAATGTTCATGAAACCTACGGCGGAGAAGGTAGCCTTTTAAACCCAGTTGACCACTCCTTTTAAATGGTTAGAGGCGTTGCTACTGCTGAGGTTGTTAATGACTTGGGGCTGAGGGTTGTGAGTAAGGGCATGATCAAGCTCTCCGACTTAGTTAGGCAGTACGTGGTGCTTAAGGACCATCCCTGCCCATGTACGCATGGGAGTGAGGAGAGGGCAACCACAGAGCGCCACTTAATTGACTTAGCTAGGCGTGGAGGCACGTTACTGAGACCAGCCCTAGTCGGTAGGGTCTCCAGCATCCCAATAATACTGGCGCCAACGTGCGTCTTCGAGACCGCCCTAACAATGCTCAGTGAGGGTAGGGGTGACGTGCTCGAGAGGGTTCAGGTCGAGGTGTGGGATCTGGGGGACTTCGGCGATAGGCTCTACCTGGCCCAAGCCATAGCCTCATTACTGTGCATTGTATATGAGGGTAGGAAGTACGTAGATATTAAATCCACATTTGTGAGGAGTTACCTAGTGTATAGGGTGATGGAGGTTGCGAGGCAGGGTAGGGCTGTGGCTGAGGAGTTCATCAAGAGACTTGAGGGGCGTGAGGACTTGATGAAGCTCGCCCTCGAGGTAGCGGAGGTCGTGAGACTTAGCGAGAGGATGATTTACAACTACATCGTCGATGCTGTGAGCGATGAGAAATTCATTAACGAGCTTAAGATGTTGATCACAAACATTAAGGGTCCAGTTGACGTCCTAAGGTCACTCAGTGAGGCTGGGGATGTTGGGATATCGATTAAGCTCGCAATAATACAGATCGCAAAGACCCTGGACCTTGATAAGGGGGATATTGAAGACTTGAGGTTGTTGGGTCGCGATGGACTTTATGAGCTTAAGAGGATCGTTAAGGAGTTGGTTGGGAGGGGTAGAGCTGGTGATGCCACGTCACTCATAATGAGACTTAGAAAGCTCATTAATGGGGGTGACGTCCACGGTGCCATGCTCGAGTTAGTTAAGTGGCGTGAGGAGGCGCTCGGGTCGAAATCCACGCTGGGCAATAATGGGCTGGTGATTAAGGATTCAATGGTTAGTCCCTCCAATTCTAATGTGGCATTAACGATAAAGTCTGAGGGGTTTGCTAGGGCTATGGATAATAGTGGGAATTCGATGGGTGAGGGTGCGGTGCTCAATATTGATGCTAGCGATAGGTCGTTTAAGCTTAAGTTTGAGGTTGACTGTAACGACAATACCTGCAGGTTGATTAAGGAGCTCCTTAATGCCCTGAAGAGGAATCACAACGACGTGGAGTTAATGAACACCTTACTAGGCATTGTTAAGGCTTACGAGGTTGATAAGTCAACCATAAAGCTCATCAATGAACTACTGAGGGCCACTGCTTCGAGGGATTTAAGGGATATTTGCGAGCTTATGAATGAATTCATAATCAATACCTACAACAAAATACCCAGAGAGGTTAGAGATGCGATTAGGGATAGTGTTAAGACAATCGACTGCAGTCAGTACCCAACTGCGGATGCCATTAGTGAGTTCCTAAACCGCCTTAATAATAGGCGGCATTAAGGCGTTTGATGGGTGTGCAATTACCATCCCCATTCCTCGGTATCGGCCTCTTCAGCGCCCTGGCCACCGCCGTTCTTGTTCATGGCTTCGTTAAGTACCTGCATGGGCCCACGCCTGACGTTAGGAGGGAGGGGCTTGACGAGGTGGTTGACGTGGTGATTGGCTCCATAATGTTTGGCGCACTTTACTCGATGCTCATTGCCTCGAGTATTGTGCCGGCAATAACCCACGCAATAGCCTCCTCGATACCGATAGGCAATGCCACCAGCCTGGCAAACTACCTACCGCAGATCAACAATGCTCAGTCCATGCTCAGGTGGGGCTACTTGACCGCCCTTAGTTACTTCAACAACGTGACCGGGTACTACTCGGCGTTTTGGGGGACGGTCCTCGGCTTGTCCGCCATACCCGTGACATCGCCCTTCGGGCTCTACCTCCAGCAGTCGACGTGGTACCTGCAGACCATGGTAACGTACACAATAATCAACCTCGGCCTCATATATGCGTTGAACCTGATCGCCCACAACGCCTATTGGCTACTGCCCCTGGGCGTTGGCTTGGTAATCGTTAGGCAGACTAGGCCGATAGGCACATTCATAACCGCGCTACTGGTCATAGTGAGTATTGTGGGCCCGCTATTGAGTGCATACACGGTGGCATCACTAACCAAACCACTGAGCCAATTAGGGGCTTTATTGCCCAGAGGTCAGCCGAGCGTTGAGTACCTAGGTGGCGTGCTTCAACTAATCATTAACCAGGGCTATGAACAAGCCCTAGAAATGCAGACCTTCGATGTGGCTGTGGACATAGCCCTAGCAATGGCTCTGGCAGCGAGCTACGGCCTGTACAGGGTGTTTGATGAGACCATTGTTGATGTACTACCCTTATAAAGCAAGTGAGGCGGTGGATTGATGCTGGGCATGCACATAGTGCTTCAGGCCTCTGTAAACGCTACGGAGGTCATAAATGAGGTTATGAACAGCGTTGTTGGCCCAGCCTTCAACATATTACTAACGATTGGCGGCTTAGCATTCCTTGTGGGTATAGGCGCAATTCTCTACAACCTCTATGAGTACGTAATACACCCAACGAGCTTCGGCAGAAGCGGGGCGTTGAGTGAGGTCTTTGGGCACCATAAGCGCCTGATCGGCGGTGCCTTCGGAACCTGGCTCTCGATATACCTAATCTTCCTAATAGCCGCAATGCTCTCCGGCCAAGCGAACCCAGCCCAGGTCGCCTCAACAGCCGCCTGGCAGGTCCTGGAGGCGATGTTCACGAACCTACTCAACTACGCCAAATTGGCAATGCACATAAACGCTTAATGAGGCACCCTTAAAAACAAAGCCTATCAAAATGGTTAATGAATTCCAGGGGCATATCCTCGGTGGCTACAGCCGTGGTTATGGCTTTAACAATAATCGCAGTAATCACGTTCATAGCCATAAGCATGCCGCTGGCCAGGTCAATAATCGACAAAAACCACTGGGCCGGTGAGGTGGGTGTTTACAGGCCGCCATCACCAATAAACTCCTCAATGGGCATAAATGAGCCAACCCTAGACGGTTACTGCCTAGTCTATACAACCAGCAACGGCTATTACAACCTGACCTACTACTCATGCCCATCGACAATGAACACAACAACCACAGGCCAATAAACGCCTTTTAAGTTAGGGGTCAAATCACTTGATGAGCATTGACGAGTTATTCACTGGGGCAATGGGCTTCGCAATAGCCATGGCAATCGCCGCTGCCGTCATTGGCGGACTGCTCTACGGCTACTACCTATACGTCCAAAACCAGGTATTGGCTAATTACCTTTGGCCCGTCGTCGATGTCGTCCCCTATAAGGGCGGCTACTACATGGCTGTGATAAACACGGGGCACGAGCCATTCTTTGTTAAGGCAATATTCTTCAGTGATGGTAGTCACATAAACGTCGAATCCAAGGCCCTCCACCACAACCAGGCATGGTTCTACCAAGCCAGTAAGTTACCCAGTGTGGTGATGGTCTGCTCCGCAATAAAGCCAACAGTATGCATAATAGCTAAGGCGAGTGGTTGGTCTTTGGTTGTTGATGCCCCGCCTGACTCCGGGTGGGTCAACATCACGCTTATCGTTGACTGCTGGGCCAGTGGCTCGGTCAATTGGGTCGGCATCGGTAATAACAAGGGCGTGAGTGGTTCATTAAGCATTGACCTATCGAACAGTGGTTACTGCGCAGTGGGTGGCTGGGGCATGAGTGATGCCAGGGACGTGTTCACATACGGGCCACTACTCATCGAGATCACATACTCCTACTCAGTACCGCAGATGAGTTGTGGCCTTGAGGTAATCCCGAGCGCCCAGCCAATACTCATTTCCAAGGACACAAGTCCATACAGCGGCACCTGGTCCTTCACATACATGCTGATTGCATCGCCAAGCACAGACCTAACAATACACATCAAATGCACATACACACAGGGCTACTGGTGAGGAAAACCACCCTTATAAACCAGCCAATAGGCACTGTTGATGGGTTCGGGGAGTAGGGCCAGGGCTGGTGAGTTCAGTGTGCTTTGGTTGATAGTGACTCTTGTTGGGATAGTCATGGCCCTGGTCATAATGTACCTCGTATACGGCGGCGTAAATAGGTCGCTAAACACAGCCAACGCACCAATGATAACAGCCACCACATTGAGTGGTAACTTGTTCGTGAACATCAAGGATGCCGGCGTTGGGAGCTTAAGTATTGAGAACGTAATACTGTACGCGGGGACTAGCCAGGCAAGCTGCACCTCAGCCACCTACTACCTGGACGGTGAGCAATTGGGCGGTGGGTTGCCAATAACCCTAAAGCCAGGCCAGACACTCACAATAGTCTACAGCAGTTGCAGCCCAGGCGTTGATGAGGTGACGGGTGTGGCTGTCATAACGAGCTCAGGCACATACACAGCCACGGTTTCGTAAAAACCACTAAAACCAATTAATTCTTTAAAATCAAAAACAACGCACACCCTCACCATTGTTTAATGATTTCCTGTTAAGAATAGAATCGTGGTACCCACGTGCTTTTACCGGCCTTCAGCACCGTGCGAACACCCTCCCATGGTGAGCCCCCTTTTAAGCCCATTGATTGGCTCCCTCTGATGGATGTTAGGGACTTGGTCGCCGACTTAGTGTTTATAGTTAGGTCGCCGGTGGATGGGGTTGAGCCTGCCATCAATGAGAGTGCTAGGCTGAGTGGGGCTTGGTTGAAAATAGCCACGGTATTCAGGGCGCTCAATAATGTCTTGGCACTGCCCAGGGGCTATAGGCGTGAGCTTGTTTCCATAGCGAGCTCCTACTTCATTGCCGGTAGTGACCCATCAATCACCTTCCTAGCATTGGTTAACAAGTACGAGGCCCTGCTCAGGAGGTGGCTTGATTGGTCTAGGGAGGCCTTGACCACGGTGATTGTTGTGGCGA